>DVLJ01000021.1 GCA_018715565.1 Candidatus Ventrimonas merdavium | reverse complement strand
CGCCACGATCGCGGACTTCTTCGCCGGGATCCGGCAGTTCTTGTTGCTGCCGAACTCGATGATCACCATATCATCGGTGATATCGATCACCACGCCGTAAAAGCCTGCGGTGGTCTCCACCACATCGCCGATCGCCAGAGCGGCCATCATCTCCTCATGACGCTTCCGTTCCTTCTTCTGGGGACGGTATGCCATAAAGTACATCAGAGCGGCAAAGAACACGATGTAGATGATGATGATCCCAAATCCTCCGCCTGCTCCCGTTGCTGTTGCTGTAAACATAGATCAAGTCCTCCTTACGGCCGCTGCCGCCTCGCCGCAGCCAGCCTTATTTTCATTTGCCGGAACACCTGGACAGCCTGTTCCTATCCCTGCTCGCCGGACGCCATACGCGCCAGCTTCTCCGCTTTGTAGGCCCCATACCGGTGTTCCTCGATCGCGTCGCGGATCTCTTTCATCATTGTATTATAAAAATACAGATTATGCAAGACACATAATCGCATTCCCAGCATTTCTTTCGCCTTGAACAGATGGCGGATGTACGCCCGGCTGTAGGAACGGCAGGCCGGGCACTGGCACCCTTCCTCGATGGGACGGGGATCCAGCTCGTACTTCTGGTTCAGCAGATTTAACTTGCCATAATTGGTATACACGTGGCTGTGCCGCCCGTTGCGGGACGGATATACACAGTCAAAGAAATCCACGCCCCGGTCCACCGCCTCCAGGATATTGGCCGGTGTCCCTACGCCCATCAGGTAGGTGGGCTTATCCTGGGGCAGATGGGGAACGGTCACATCCAGGATGTGATACATCTCCTCATGGCTTTCTCCCACTGCCAGGCCGCCCACGGCATAGCCGTCTAGGTCCATGTCCGCGATTGTCTTGGCATGGGCGATGCGGATCTCGTCCACCACGCCGCCCTGGTTGATGCCAAAGAGCAGCTGCTCCTTGTTGATCGTATCCTCCAGGCTGTTCAGCCTTGCCATCTCCCTCTTACACCGTTCCAGCCACCGGCTCGTCCGGTCCACAGAATTCTGGATATACGAAAATTCCGCATGGCTGGGCGGGCACTCGTCAAAGGCCATGGCGATGGTGGAAGCCAGGTTCGACTGGATCTGCATGCTCTCCTCCGGGCCCATGAAGATCTTCCGCCCGTCGATATGGGAGTTGAAGTACACGCCTTCCTCCTTGATCTTGCGCAGCCCCGCCAGGGAAAATACCTGGAACCCGCCGGAATCCGTCAGGATGGGCCGGTCCCAGTTCATAAACTTATGCAGTCCGCCAAACTGCTTGATCAGCTTGTCCCCGGTCCGCACATGCAGGTGGTACGTGTTGGACAGCTCCACCTGGGTGCCGATCTGCCGCAGATCGTCGGTGGAGACCGCGCCCTTGATGACCGCCGCCGTGCCCACGTTCATGAACACCGGAGTCTGGATCGTGCCGTGGACGGTTTCTACCTGAGCCCGCTTCGCCCGGCCGTCCGTCGTGATCAGTTGATATCTCATAAAGCCCTCTTACGCCTTTTCTACAGACTGCTTCTTCGCCCGGTTCTTCCAGGTGGTCATCACATACCACAGAGCGCCGGTCACGCATACGGAGGAATAGGTCCCGCATACGATACCCACCATCAGCGGCAGGGCAAACTCACGGATGGAGGAAACCCCCAGCACATACAGCACGAACACCATGATAAACGTCGTCAGGGAGGTGTTGATGCTCCTGGTAAAGGTCTGAGTGATGCTGGTATTCACCACTTCCTCTAAGGACCGCTTGCCGATGCCCTCCTGCAGATGCTCCCGGATCCGGTCGAAGATCACGATGGTTGCGTTGATGGAATAACCCACAATGGTCAGCATGCAGGCAATAAAGGTAGAGCCTACGGACCACTTGGCAATGGCGTAGAAGGTGATGACCACCATCACGTCATGTACCAGGGCCAGGATCGCGCTGGCCGCGAACTTGATGTCTTTAAACCGGAACCAGATATACAGGAGCATCAGGATCGTAGCGATCGCCACGGCCCAGACCGCATCCTGCTTCATCTCGGTGCTGACCGCGCCGGAAATGCTCTCCGCCGTGATCTTCTCCGCCTCTACGCCGAAGTTCTCTACCAGAGCATCCTCCAGCGCCTGGCGCTGCTCCACATCCAGGGTCTTGGTCTTGATGATGACCTCATTGGTCCCCGCCACCTTCTGGGTCTGGATATCCGCGTCCCCGGTGATCTTGGAAACTACCGGGACCACGTCCTTGGAGATCTGCTCCAGGGTCAGGTCCTCGTTAAAGGTTACATTGGTCGACGTACCGCCGGTGAAATCCATGCCGTAATTCAGCAGGTAGCCGGTCTGCGCCTTGTGGACGCCCATGCCGGCCCAGCCGATCACGATCATCACGATGGAGATCCCGAAGCAGAGCGCCTTTCTGCGCAGGAAGCCCACCGGCTTTCTGTCCTTCTTCACGCCGTAGAACTTCGGGCTGTCAAATCCCAGATAGTACAGGGCATACAGGCCGCCCTTGGTCACGAACAGGGCCGTCACCATGGAAAGCACGATACCGATGGCCAGGGTCGTAGCAAAGCCCTTGACCGTACCCGAGCCCCGGAAATACAGCACTGCCGCCGCGATCAGTGTGGTCACGTTGCCGTCGATGATCGCAGACAGCGCCTTGGCAAAGCCGGTCTTGATCGCGGAGTGGACGGTCTTGCCGTATCCGATCTCCTCCTTGATCCGGGTAAAGATGATGACGTTGGCGTCCACCGCCATACCCACAGACAGGATGATACCCGCCACGCCAGGCAGGGTCAGGGTCACCTCAAATGCGTTCAGCACCAGAACGATCAGGCCCACATACAGCGCTAAAGCCAGAGACGCCGCCAGGCCCGGGATCCGGTACGCCGCGATCATGAACAGGACCACGATCACAAAGCCAATGGCGCCTGCCAGCAAGCTGGTGGAGATGGCCTCCTGGCCCAGCTTCGCGCCCACTACGTTGGAGCGCAGCTCCTCCAGCTCCAGAGACAGGGAGCCGATCCGGATGGTGGTCGCCAGGGTCTCTGCTTCTTTAATGCCCGTCATGCCGTCGATCGTACACTGGCCGCCGGTGATGGGCTCCCGCACGATCGGATTGGAATAGACTTGTCCATCATAGATGATGGCGATCCGCTTGCCTACGTTGGCCGTCGTCGCGTCTGCGAACGCCTTTGCCCCCTCATCGGTAAAGGTCAGGGAGACCACGTAGGATCTGATCCCGTTCTCCTCGATCTGAGCCGGCTTCGCAGAAGCCACCTGATCGCCGGTCAGGATCACCTGGCCGGACTCATCCGTAAATACCAGAGAGCCTGGCTTTCCCAGCGCCTCCAGGATCGTATTAGCGTCGGAAACGCCCGGGATATCGATATTGATCCGGTTGTTCCCTTCCTGATATACCTCTGCCTCCGGACTGTAGGTCTGCACTCTCTGCAGCAGCTTGTAGATCGTGTCAGACATATCCTCCTGGGAGGGATCCTCCTCCACAGCCTGATACGTAATGCTGACGCCTCCGGCCAGATCCAATCCCAGCTTCACGTCGTCCAGCGCGTCGTATCCCAAAAATCCGAATACCGCGATGGCCGCCAGCAGGATCAGAAGGCCCAGGGCGCCCTTTCCCTTACTGTTCATCTTTTTCTCTCCTTATTCTTCGTCGGCAAGCGCCGCCTTGATCATGATCGCACACTCGATCCTCTTTTTCTGCATCTCGCAGCCAATGTCATAAGCGTCCGTGATCTTCCCATGGAAGTTGTAGGAATTGGCCGCGCAGCCGCCGGAGCAGTAGAACCGGGCAAAGCACTCCCGGCATTTCTCCTTGGCGTACACGTTGCAGAGCTTAAATTCATCCCGGATATCCGTCCGGGTAACGCCGGTGTCCACATTCCCCATGAGGAACTCCTCCTGGCCTACGAACTGATGGCAGGGATAGAGATCTCCCCAGGGCGTCACCGCCAGGTACTCGGTCCCCGAACCGCAGCCGGACAGCCGCTTGGCCACGCAGGGCCCCTGGCTCAGATCGATCATAAAATGGAAGAAATTGAAGCCTCTCCCCTCTTTCTTCCGCTTGATGTATTCCACCGCCAGCTTATCGTACTCTGCCAGGATCTGGGGCAGATCCTCCTCCCGGATCGCGTAGGGCTCCTTCGGATCCGCTACCACCGGCTCAATGGACATCTGATCAAAGCCCAGGTCCGCAAAATGCTTCACGTCCTCGGCAAAATCCAGGTTATAGCGGGTAAATGTCCCCCGCACATAATAGTCTTTCCCAGCCCGGCTCTCTGCAAACTTCTGGAACTTGGGAACGATGATGTCGTAGCTGCTCCCGCGGCCGTTCCGGGTGGGGCGCATCCGGTCGTTGACCTCTCTCCGCCCATCCAGGCTCAGCACCACGTTGCTCATCTCCCGGTTGCAGAACTCCATCACCTCATCGTTCAGCAATACGCCGTTGGTAGTCAGGGTGAACCGGAACCGCTTTCCATGGGCTTCCTCCTGAGAGCGCCCGTACTCCACCAGCTGCTTCACCACTTCCCAGTTCATCAGCGGCTCCCCGCCGAAGAAATCCACCTCCAGGTTGCGGCGGCTCCCGGAATTGGCGATCAGGAAATCCAGGGCCTTCTTGCCCACCTCAAAGCTCATGAGGGCCCGTCTGCCGTGGTACTCTCCTTCCTCCGCAAAGCAATACTGACAGCCTAAGTTGCAGTCGTGGGCGATGTGGAGGCACAGCGCCTTCACCACCGTCTTCCGCGCCTTAAAATCGGCAACATAGGTCTGGTACATATCCTTGGTGTACAGCTCTTCCCCGTCGATCAGCTCCTGGACCTCCGAAAGGGCCTCGGCCACATCCTCGCCTGGATACTGCAGCTTTAACAGCTCCTCCGCCCGGGCTCTGGCCTCCGCCGGGATCGGCTCCGGCCTCTCCAGCTCGCCCATCACCGGCTCCAGCATGGAGATCGCGTCATACACCACATCGTCTACCACATGGACCGAGCCGCTGGCTACATCCATAACGATGTTATATCCATTATTCTTATACTGATGAATCACAATCTTCTCCTGTTCTAATCGGCATTCCCAGATCCCCAGCGCGCGTCTATAGCCGCCTGTCTGCCCGGCCGGAAAACTTCCGGTCAAACAAAACAAAACCCCTACAATCACAAAGCCGGACCATAGGGGTCTGTTGCGTCTGCGTTCTCACGCGCGGGATCCGATTATCTGTTCGGGTTCTCGCAGCTCTGATTGCCAACGGTGCAGGAAGTCTTGCATGCAGACTGGCAGGAAGTCTGGCACTCGCCGCATCCGCCCTTCTTCATGGACTCTTTTAAGGTCTTGTTATTCAAGGTCTTTACATGCTTCATATTCTTATCCTCCTATGGTTTATTTGCATACAATTCGGTGAAATTATATCATAAGTTCCCAGTGTTCGCAAGCCTAACTTTGCCCAGGAAACCGCGCAACCAACGCGGAACCGGCTTCAGGACCTCCAGTGTCAGGATCCCTGTGTCAGGATCCCTGTGTCAGGACCGCGGCCGGAACTTGCTGTAGGTCCTCCCCGGCAGCATCCCGCCCCGATAGGAGGCCAGCTCGCTGACAGTCACCAGCTGGAACCCCCGGTCCACCAGTTCCGGGATCAGGATCTCGCTGGCCTCCGCCGTGGCCTCATATAAATCGTGCATCAGGATGATATCTCCGTCCTTTACCTTTTCCAGCACCGTATTCACCGTGCTCTGGGCGTCCCGGGTCTTCCAGTCCAGGGTATCCACAGACCACAGCACCGCCGGCATGGAGATGGCGCCCACCACCGTCATGCCCACGTCGCTCTGGGCGCCGCCGCAGGGCCGCATCAGGACCGGAGAGATGCCGCTGGCGTCGGATACCACCTGGTTCGTCCTGGCCAGCTGTGCCGCCAGTTCCTCCGGCGCCACCTTAGTCATTAGAGTGTGGTCATAAGTGTGATTCGCCACCTCGCAGCCCTGCTCCACCATCCGGCGCACCAGATCCGTATTCTTTTCCGCCATCTTCCCTACCATAAAGAAGGTGGCCCGGCCGCCGTACTCCTCCAGCTTTGCCAGGATCCGGGGCGTCGCCTTCGGCGACGGGCCGTCGTCGTAGGTCAGGGCGATCATCGGCTTCGTGGGGTCGATCCCCCCTGCGTAGGATGTCTGCCCCTCCGCCTTCTTCACGATGGAAACACGGATGCCGTCCAGCCGTTTGCCGACGCCGTAGGCTCCGGCCTCCTCCCCGTTCTGCGCCCAATCCGTCCATGCCTGATCCTGCAGCACGCTGTAGAGTACATCATAATATTCCCCCAGCTGACCGGTCAGCTGGATCCGGATCGACTCCAGCGGCATCGCTCCCGCCGCGTCTCCGGCCTCCTCCGCATCCTCTGCCCAGTCCAGCCAGCCGCTCCCGCTTAGGTTGACGCTGTATTCGATCGTCCCGGTCATCCCCTCCGGCTGATTGTGCACCGTCGCCCGGAAAGCCGTGATAAACTGGTCTACCGGCGCCATGCAGTACGAGTCGTCGGCAAAGAAATGGCTCCATCCCACATCATTCACGGAAATGCCGTAGATCGCCCCGATCTCCGGCAGCGCTCCCTCCCAGGGTGCATTTCCCGCCGGCTCTGTCCTGGCCTCTGCCATCGCCTCCGCGGCCAGACGCGCTTCCGCTTCCTGCCGTTCGGCCTCCGCCTGCAACTCTGCCTCCAGGCGGGCGGTCTCCGCCCTTCCCTTATAAAGATGGACTGCGGCGAACACTCCGGCCAGGATGCAGAGGATAAAAAAGCCCAACATCAGCATAAGGCGGATCTGCTGCCTTCTCCGCCTGCGCTGCTGGCGGATCCGCCTGAGCTCCCGCCTGCGGGCCTCCACCCTGTCATCCCCGGTCCCTCCGTCCGCCCGCCGCTCTGCTGCGGCGTCCGCGCCGGATTTCCCCTGCGCTCCGTATTCCCCCCGCGTCCCGGATCCCCGGAACGTCCTGTTCCTTCTCTTTTGGATCTATCCATGCTTTTTCATCCTGCCTGTTCCATTCTGTTCCAATCATACAATCACTTTGGTACTACATCTTATGTAACCACCAGATATAGTATACCAGTCCCATTTCCCCTGTCAAGGGCAACTTCTGCGGCGACGCGGTTCTGCACAAAACAAGAGCGGAACAGCTGACGTCTCAAGCCTCAGCGAAAGAAGCCGGCGTCTCACGTCTCCTGTCCCCTTCGCTAAGGCATTCCTACTCCGGCCCATTCTCCGGTCCCGGCTTCGCATGACAGGCGCTCTGGCAGCTGCTGCAGCACCCGCCGCACCCGCTCTTTCCTTCCTTCTTATCCTTCCAGGTCTTCCATACTGCCAGCCCGGCGCCGATCACCACCACGCCGCCTACGATCAGATCGATCATGGTGTATCCCCCTCCCCTCTTCCTTCTTTCTTCCTTCTTTCTTCTTTCTGCTTTCTCCGAAACCGGAACCAGGTTTCCGGCCGCACCGGCATCCAGCCGCGTGCCGGTATAGAACAGCCCCCCGGCGCCAAGCGCCAGGGGGCCTGTGATCCTGTCTTTATTCTTCGATCTCCGGCTCGTCGCCTTCCTCTTCGTCATCCAGCTCAAATACTTCCGGAGCTTCCTCCATGGAATCGTCTTCCTCATCCATCATGATCAGCTCGTCGTCTTCCGGATCATACTCATCCTCCAGCAGCTGGTCGTCGGTGTCCAGCTTCACGGAACGGTACTGCTTCATGCCCGTACCAGCGGGGATCAGCTTACCGATGATGACGTTCTCCTTCAGACCGATCAGATGGTCTACCTTGCCGTTGATGGCCGCCTCGGTCAGGACCTTGGTGGTCTCCTGGAAGGACGCTGCTGACAGGAAGGAATCCGTAGCCAGGGAAGCCTTGGTGATACCAAGCATCACCTGCTTGCCCTCTGCCGGCTGCTTGCCTTCCGCGATCAGACGCTCGTTCATCTCGTTGAAGTCCAGAACATCCATGGAAACGCCCGGCAGCACATCGCTGTCGCCGCTTTCTTCCACCTTGATCTTCTTTAACATCTGGCGGACGATCATCTCAACGTGCTTATCGTTGATCTCTACGCCCTGCAGACGGTATACCCGCTGTACCTCCTGGATCATATAATCCTGTACGGCGCGGACGCCCTTGATCTTCAGGATATCGTGAGGATTCACACTACCCTCGGTCAGCTCGTCGCCGGCCTCGATCACCTGCTCATCCTGCACCTTGATCCGGGAACCATAGGGGATCAGATAGGTCTTGGAGTTGCCGGTCTCGGTATCCGTTACCACAACCTCCCGCTTCTTCTTGGTATCCTTGATGGTCACCACGCCGCCGAACTCGGAAATGATCGCAAGTCCTTTCGGCTTCCGGGCCTCGAACAGCTCCTCGACACGGGGAAGACCCTGTGTGATATCGCCGCCGGCCACGCCGCCGGTATGGAAGGTACGCATGGTCAGCTGAGTACCAGGCTCACCGATGGACTGGGCCGCAATGATGCCGACTGCCTCGCCCACCTGCACCGGCTGTCCGGTGGCCATGTTGGCGCCGTAGCACTTGGAGCACACGCCGATGTGAGACTTACAGGTCAGGACGGTACGGATCTTCACAGAATCCCGTCCCAGCTTCTCCAATACCTTCATCACAGCTTCCGCCCGCTTCGGGGTGCACATATGGTTCGCCTTCACCACGACCTCTCCCGTATCCGGGTCGGTAATGGTCTCTGCGATATAACGTCCGGTGATACGCTCCTGCAGGCTCTCGATGGTCTCCTTGCCGTCTGCGAACGCCTTGATCTCCATATACGGGATATCCTTGCCCTCACAGCAGTCTACCTCACGGACGATCAGGTCCTGAGATACGTCTACCAGACGGCGGGTCAGGTATCCGGAGTCTGCGGTACGCAGCGCCGTATCGGACAGACCCTTCCGGGCTCCGTGCGCCGAAATGAAGTACTCCAGTACGTCCAGACCTTCACGGAAGTTGGACTTGATCGGCAGCTCGATGGTGTGACCGGTGGTATCTGCCATCAGTCCGCGCATGCCTGCCAGCTGTTTGATCTGCTTATCAGAACCACGAGCTCCGGAGTCAGCCATCATGTAGATGTTGTTGTACTTATCCAGGCCAGTCAGCAGGTCATGGGTCAGCTGGTCGTCGGTGTTCTTCCAGGTCTCGATCACCTCTTTGTAGCGCTCCTCCTCGGTGATCAGGCCGCGGCGGTAGTTCTTGGCGATCCGGTCAACGGTGGCCTGAGCCTCCTCGATCAGTCTCGGCTTGGACTCCGGCACGGTCATATCGGAAATGGATACGGTCATGGCCGCTCTGGTGGAATACTTATAGCCGATGGCCTTGATATCGTCCAGAGTCACGGCAGTCTGGGTAGCGCCGTGTACGTTGATGACTTTCTCCAGAATCTTCTTTAACTGCTTCTTGCCTACGTGGAAGTCTACCTCCAGCAGCAGCTCATTGCCCTCTACGGAACGGTCTACAAAGCCCAGATCCTGCGGGATGATCTCATTGAAAATGAAACGGCCTACGGTGGATTCTACCACGCCGCTCTTCACGGTGCCGTCCGGCATGGTCTTGGTCACCCGGGCTTTGATGCGGGAGTGGAGGGTTACCACGCCGTTCTCATAAGCCAGGATCGCCTCATTCACATTCCGGAAGATCTTGCCCTCGCCTTTGGCGCCGGGACGCTCCTGGGTAAGATAGTAGATACCCAGTACCATATCCTGAGACGGTACGGCTACGGGGCCGCCGTCAGACGGTTTCAGCAGGTTATTGGGAGACAGCAGCAGGAACCGGCACTCTGCCTGAGCCTCTACGGACAGGGGCAGATGCACGGCCATCTGGTCGCCGTCGAAGTCTGCGTTGAATGCGGTACATACCAGGGGATGCAGCTTGATCGCCTTACCCTCTACCAGGATCGGCTCAAAGGCCTGGATACCCAGTCTGTGCAGGGTAGGAGCACGGTTTAACATCACCGGATGCTCTTTGATGACATCCTCAAGGACGTCCCAGACCTCAGTCTGCAGACGCTCTACCATCTTCTTCGCGCTCTTGATATTGTGAGCAGTGCCGTTCTGCACCAGCTCCTTCATCACGAAGGGCTTGAACAGCTCGATGGCCATCTCCTTCGGCAGGCCGCACTGGTAGATCTTCAGCTCCGGTCCTACTACGATTACGGAACGTCCGGAATAGTCTACACGCTTACCAAGCAGGTTCTGACGGAACCGTCCCTGCTTACCCTTTAACATATCAGACAGGGACTTTAAGGCACGGTTGCCCGGGCCGGTTACCGGTCTTCCCCGGCGTCCGTTGTCGATCAGGGCGTCTACGGCTTCCTGCAGCATCCGCTTCTCGTTGCGGACGATGATATCCGGCGCACCCAGCTCCAGCAGACGGGCCAGACGGTTGTTCCGGTTGATGATCCTTCTGTATAAGTCGTTTAAGTCAGAGGTAGCGAACCGGCCGCCGTCCAGCTGTACCATCGGGCGGATATCCGGCGGGATCACCGGGATCACGGTCATCACCATCCACTCCGGCTTGTTGCCGGAATTGCGGAAGGCCTCTACCACTTCCAGACGCTTGATGATGCGGGCCCGCTTCTGGCCGCTGGCGTCCTTTAACTCTTTCTTTAACTCGGCGGACTCCTTCTCTAAGTCGATCGCCTTCAACAGCTCGTAGATCGCCTCAGCGCCCATTCCTACGCGGAACGCGCTGTGGCCCCACTTCTCCACTTCCTCCCGGTATTCCTTCTCGGACAGGACCTGCTTGTACTGCAGGCTGGTCTCGCCCTTATCCAGGACAATGTAGGAAGCGAAGTACAGGACCTTCTCCAGCACTCTGGGAGAAATGTCCAGGATCAGTCCCATCCGGCTGGGGATGCCCTTAAAATACCAGATGTGGGACACGGGAGCGGCCAGCTGGATGTGGCCGATCCGCTCTCTGCGGACACTGGCCTTGGTCACCTCAACGCCGCACCGGTCACAGATCACGCCTTTGTAGCGGATCTTTTTATACTTGCCGCAGTGACACTCCCAGTCCTTGCTGGGTCCGAAAATACGCTCGCAGAACAGACCGTCCCGCTCCGGCTTTAAGGTACGGTAGTTGATGGTCTCCGGCTTCTTTACCTCGCCGTGGGACCACTCCAGGATCTTTTCCGGGGAAGCCAGGCCAATCTTAATGGCGTCAAATGTCAATGGCTGATAGGTTTCATTTGTCTCAGGCATGAGCGGTTCTCCCTTCTATTAATCTTCGTCCGGGACGTCGGAATCCATATCCATGAAATCCATATCCACGTCAAAATCGTCGGCGTCATCATTCACATCCACCAGCTCGCCGCCTTCAAACTCCTGCTTCTGATAGCCGTAGTCGCCGAAGGATTCTTCCTGGTTAAAGTGACGGTCGCCCTCAATGATCGCCCGCAGATCGGTCTCGCCGTAATCCACGTTCTCGCCGATCTCCACTTCCGTATTGTCGTCACGCAGCACGCGCACATCCAGGCCTAAGGACTGGAGCTCCTTTAACAATACCTTGAAGGACTCCGGAATACCCGGCTCCGGGATATTCTCGCCCTTGATGATCGCCTCGTAGGTCTTCACACGGCCAACCACGTCGTCGGACTTCACGGTCAGGATCTCCTGCAGGGTGTAGGACGCGCCGTACGCCTCCAGGGCCCAAACCTCCATCTCACCGAAACGCTGTCCGCCGAACTGGGCCTTACCGCCTAACGGCTGCTGGGTCACCAGAGAGTATGGACCGGTGGAACGGGCATGGATCTTATCGTCAACCAGATGATGGAGCTTCAGGTAATGCATGTGTCCGATGGTGACCGGGCTGTCAAAATACTCGCCGGTCCGTCCATCGCGGAGTCTTACCTTACCGTCGCGGCTTAAGGGCACGCCCTTCCACAGCTCCCGGTGCTCTAAGTGAGCCCCCAGGAAGTCCATCACATCCGGTTTCAAAATGTCTTTGTATTTCTCTTCAAATTCTTCCCAGGAGGTGTTCACGTAATCGTTAGCCACTTCCAGGGTGTCCATGATATCAACCTCATTTGCGCCGTCAAATACGGGGGTGGCGATGTTAAAGCCAAGGGCCTTGGCAGCCAGGCTTAAGTGGATCTCCAGCACCTGTCCGATATTCATACGGGACGGCACGCCCAGGGGGTTCAGTACGATATCCAGGGGACGTCCGTTGGGCAGGAACGGCATATCCTCTACCGGCAGCACGCGGGAAACCACACCCTTGTTGCCGTGACGGCCTGCCATCTTATCGCCTACGGAGATCTTACGCTTCTGGGCAATGTAGATGCGCACGGTCTGGTTCACGCCGGGAGCCAGCTCGTCGCCGTTCTCTCTGGTAAATACCTTGGCGTCCACGATGATGCCGTATGCGCCGTGAGGCACTTTCAGGGACGTATCCCGCACCTCTCTGGCCTTCTCGCCGAAGATCGCCCGCAGCAGGCGCTCCTCCGCGGTCAGCTCGGTCTCGCCCTTGGGTGTTACCTTACCTACCAGGATATCCCCTGCACGGACTTCCGCGCCGATGCGGATGATACCCCGCTCATCCAGATCCTTCAGGGCGTCGTCGCCAACGCCGGGAACGTCGCGGGTGATCTCCTCCGGCCCTAACTTGGTATCCCGGGCCTCTGCCTCATACTCCTCGATATGAACGGAGGTATACACATCCTCCTGCACCAGACGCTCGGAAAGGAGGACTGCGTCCTCGTAGTTGTAGCCTTCCCAGGTCATGAATCCGATCAGCGGGTTCTTGCCCAGGGCGATCTCACCGTTCTGGGT
>DVLJ01000020.1 GCA_018715565.1 Candidatus Ventrimonas merdavium | reverse complement strand
GGGGGTGAAGGGATATGGAAAAGAGCCGAAATCGGTCCCGGTCGGTTCGGAAACGGTGATCGATATGTACCCCCTGGATTTCGAGGAATTTCTGTGGGCCAATGGGATTGCGGATCCTGTGATCGAGATGCTAAAGCAGTGCCTGGAAAAAGAAAAGCCGGTCCCAGAGGCCCTGCACAACCGCATGAAACAGCTGCTTCTGCAATATGTGGTTGTCGGGGGCATGCCGGATGCCGTACAGACGTTTGTGGATACGAAGCAGATGGATCAGGTGCTGCAGATCCAGCGGGATATTGTCCGTTCCTATGAGGACGACATGGTCAAGTATGCAGAAAAGAAGGACAAATCACGAATCAAGGAGTGCTTTCAATCTATCCCGAAGCAGCTCAGCAAAGAAAACAAAAAATTTCAATACGCGGTTGTCAAAAAAGGGTCTGCCGCATCCAAATATGCCGGGAGCCTGCAATGGATCGAAGATGCCGGTATCATTGTCCGCTGCTACAATCTAAGCATCACGGAACTGCCTTTAGATGGAAATGCGGAAGAAGATGTATTCAAAGTGTATATGTGCGACTGCGGCCTTTTTGTCAGTATGCTGGAGGATGGCACACAGTACGATATTTTGCAGGGAAACCTATACGCCTATAAAGGGGCGATTTTTGAAAACCTGATCGCTGATATATTCGGCAAAATGGGACGGAAGCTTTACTATTTCCATAAAGACAGCGGCTTAGAGGTGGACTTTGTGATCCGTTATAAAGGGGAGTGTACGTTAGTGGAAGTGAAAGCATCCACGGGAAACACAAAAAGCACCAAGACGATCCTGCGCCATCCGGAAAAATACCATGTCAGCCATGCGATCAAGCTGGGGGACTACCATGTGGGACGCACGGAACAGATTCTCACGCTCCCTCTGTATATGGCGTTCCTGCTGAAAGAACGATGATGGACAGAGCCGTCCGGAACCTTCCGCCCCCAATACGCATAGACTACACCAAGGAACCTTCCGGGTGCGGCCTATGCGTATTTTTGATTTAAAAAAAAAGAAGTGATCAACATCTGCGACTGCCGGAGGCTGGGGTACGTGGGGGATGTGGATTTTGACCCGAAGACCGGGTGCATCACCCATCTGATCGTGCCGGGGCCAGGGTGCCTGTGCGGGATCTTCGGGCGGGAAAAGGAGTTTGTGATCCCATTCTGCGACGTGAAGCAGATCGGGGAGGACATCATCCTGGTGGAGATCCGGAAGCTGAAGGACATCGAGCGGGCCTGTCCCTGCGGGTAAAAGCGGGCGGAGGACAGGCAGAGGCACAGCCTGCGGCGAGGCGTCGGACAGGGCGCGGGACAGGCCGGGGCGGCAGGCAAATGGCGCGAAAAATCGCTTGCCTATCGGGAACGGGTAGAGTAAAATAGAAAAAAATGGATACAGAGACCTGCGGACGCACGCAGAGAATCAGGAGGAACGACACGTGAAATGTCCTTATTGCAACGCTCAAGATACGAAAGTAATCGATTCCCGGCCAGCTGATGACAACAGCTCCATCCGCCGCCGCCGTCAGTGCGAATCCTGCGGAAAGCGGTTCACCACCTATGAGAAGCTGGAGACGATGCCGCTCATGGTGATCAAGAAGGACCGGTCCCGGGAGGCCTATGACCGCTCTAAGATCGAGGCCGGCATCATCCACTCCTGCCACAAGCGGCCGGTATCCACCCAGCAGATCAACGCCCTCATCGACGAGATCGAGAACCAGATCTTCAATATGGAGGAGAAAGAGGTGGAGACCTCGGTGATCGGCGAGCTGGTGATGCGCAAGTTAAAGCAGCTGGATGAGGTTGCCTATGTGCGGTTCGCTTCCGTGTACCGGGAGTTCAAAGACGTGAATACGTTTATGGAAGAGCTGGGAAAACTTTTAAAGAATAAGTAGCAAGAAGGAGACACAGGTACGGATGCTGGAACGTTTTTACCCAAAGGAATGGCTGGACAGCACCTATGAGATCCCGTGGGAGGATTGGCGGGCGCGGGGGATCCGGGGAGTGCTCTTTGACATCGACAATACCCTGGTGGAGCATGACGCCCCCGCCGACGAGCGGGCGGTGGCCCTGTTTGCCCGGCTCCATAAGCTGGGGATCGGCACCTGCCTGATCTCCAATAACCGGGAACCGAGGGTGAAGGCGTTTGCGGAGCGGGTGGACTCTCTTTATATCTACAAGGCGAGGAAGCCTGGCCGGAAGAATTATCTGAGAGCCATGGAGCTTTTGGGCACGGACCGGACGAGCACCCTGTTCGTGGGAGACCAGCTGTTCACCGACGTGTGCGGGGCCAATGCCTGCGGCATTTACTCCATCCTGGTAAAGCCCATCGATCCCAGGGAGGAGATCCAGATCGTGCTCAAGCGGTATCTGGAGGCGGTGGTGCTGCATTTTTACAAACGAACGTTAAATTCAGACAGAAAAGAGACAAATCGATGACAATCAATGGAACTTCTAAAGTATGCGGAGTGATCGGATGTCCGGTGGAGCACTCCGTTTCTCCGATGATGCACAACTTTTTTTCCGAAGAGCTGGGCTTGGACCTGGTCTATGCGCCGTTTTTGGTACAGCCTGGGAAGGTGGGGGAGGCGGTAAAGGGCGCCTTCGCCTTGAATATCCATGGCCTGAACGTGACGGTGCCCCACAAGCAGGCGGTGATGGAGCATCTCTGCGGGATCGACGAGGGGGCGCTGGCGATCGGCGCGGTCAATACCCTGGTGCGCCAGGCGGATGGCTATAAGGGGTATAATACGGATGCGGAAGGCATCCTGCGGGCCATGCTGGAGGCGGGGATGGACATTGCCGGACGGACCTGCATCCTGCTGGGAGCCGGAGGAGCGGCCAAGGCGGCCGCCTATGTGCTGGTCCGGGAGAAGGCGGCGAAGGTATACCTTTTAAACCGCAGCCTGGAGAAGGCCCAGGGGCTGGCGGCGGAGATGGACCGTCTCTTCGGCACGTCCGTGTGCCAGGCCATGGCGCTGGATGACTGGAGGGAGATCCAGGAGGAGCACTGCCTGGCGGTGCAGACCACCAGCGTGGGCATGAGCCCCCATGCGGGGCAGGCGGTGATCGAGGACGAGGCGTTCTACCGTAAGCTGGACATGGCCTTTGACGCGATCTACAATCCTATGGAGACGAAGTTCCTGGCTATGGCGCGGGCGGCGGGAGCCAAGACGGAGAACGGCCTGGGCATGCTCCTCTATCAGGGCGTGGCGGCCTATGAGCTGTGGAACCCGGAGGTGCGGATCCCGGCGGAGCTGGCGGCGAGAGCAAGGGAGCGGCTGATCGCCCATCTGGAGGGCAGGCGGCTGGAGGGCAGACGATGAGCAGAGAGAATGTGATCCTGATCGGATTTATGGGGGCGGGAAAGACCAGCGTGGGACAGGCCCTGGCAAAGGCTTCCGGCCGGCCGCTGCTGGATACAGACAGCCTGATCGAGGAAGAAGCGAGCATGACCATTTCCCAGATCTTCGCGGTCCAGGGGGAGCAGGCGTTCCGGGAGACGGAGTCCCGGGTGATCGCCCGGCTGCTGGATCAGACGCACGGCGCAGTGATCTCCACCGGCGGCGGACTTCCGCTGCGGCAGGAGAACCGGGAGCGGCTGCGGAAGCTGGGGACCGTAGTATTCCTGCGGGTGAAGCCGGAGACAGTGCTGGAGCGGCTGAAGGGCGACACCACAAGACCGCTGCTCCAGGGCGGGGATGTAGAGGAAAAGGTGCAGGACCTTTTGACATACCGGGATCCCCTGTATGAGCAGGCGGCCCACCAGGTGGTGGATGTGGATGAACGGACGGTGGAGGAGATCGTCCGCATCCTGATCGAGACGGACGGAAGCGAGGAAGACCGGAGAGTGGAAGACCGGAGAGAGGAGGCAGAGGGATGAAACTGCTGGTATTGAACGGACCGAACCTGAATTTTTTAGGGATCCGGGAGAAAGGGATCTATGGGAACCAGGATTACGCATACTTGGTGAACTTGTTGAACGAGCACGCCCAAAAGGGCGGCCATGAGCTGGAGGTGTTCCAGAGCAACTGCGAGGGAGCCCTGATCGATAAGATACAGGAAGCCTATCACAGCGGCGTGGAAGGGATCGTGATCAATCCCGGGGCATTTACCCACTACAGCTACGCCATCCGGGACGCCCTGGCCTCTATCCAGGTGCCGATCGTGGAGGTCCATATCTCCAATGTCCACAAGCGGGAGGAATTCCGCCACGTATCCGTGACGGCGCCGGTGTGCACCGGACAGGTGGTGGGCCTGGGGCTTCGCGGGTATCTTCTGGCAATGGATTATCTGACCGGGACAGTATAAAAAAATAGTTGAAAAATCGTAGGTTTTAGTATAGAATAAAGTAGATTAAGAGCGAGTACGCAAGTTCAAGGAGGAATATCACATGATTTCAGCAGGTGATTTTAGAAACGGCATTACCCTGGAAATCGAGGGTGGAGTATATCAGATCGTTGAATTCCAGCACGTAAAACCGGGGAAAGGCGCAGCGTTCGTAAGAACCAAGATCAAGAACGTGATGACCGGCGCAGTGGTAGAGAGAACCTTCCGTCCCACCGAGAAGTTCCCGTCTGCAAGGATCGACCGTGTAGATATGCAGTATCTGTACGCTGACGGCGACCTGTTCAACTTTATGAACATGGAGACCTATGAGCAGATCGCCCTGACCCAGGAAGTGATCGGCGATGCTCTGAAGTTCGTGAAAGAGAATGAGACCGTGAAGGTTTGCTCCTACAACGGCAAGGTATTCTCTGTTGAGGCTCCGCTGTTCGTAGAGCTGGAGATCACCAGCACCGAGCCGGGCTTCAAGGGCGATACCGCACAGGGCGCTACCAAGCCGGCAGTCGTAGAGACCGGCGCGACCGTATACGTTCCGTTATTCGTGGACAACGGCGACAAGATCAAGATCGATACCCGTACCGGCGAATATCTGTCCAGAGCGTAAGCTGGACAAGGTGCGCGGCAGAGCGGATCTGGATTGGGATCGGCAAAAGAATATAGAGATCAAGACGGCATGGCTTCGGCTGTGCCGTTTTTCGTTTCACAGGAAATTGCGTTCTGTGATTGCGTCCTGTGAGATAAAAATGCTCCGCGAGGATGCACACTTCGCGAAAAAGGATCAGGCTGCTGGTGCAGCCGCGCTTTGGCGCCAGTGTGCGCCCCGGCACCCATGATCTTCTTTACAAAAGCAGGCATGAAAAGAGAGGAAAAGAAAGGATTTCCCGGATATACTGAACATACGGAAGCGGAAAGGAGACTGCCGATGGAATGGCTGAAAAATCTGAGCAAGGCAATCGAATATATTGAGAAGAACCTGGACGGAGACCTTTCCTATGAGGAGGCGGCGAAGATCGCCTGCTGTTCCCCTTTTTATTTTCAGCGGCTGTTTTCCTATGTGGCGGGCGTTTCCCTGTCGGAGTATGTCCGGCGCAGAAGGATGACTCAGGCTGCCTTTGAACTGCAGAGGACGGATGCAAAGGTGATCGATCTTGCCTTGAAATACGGGTATGCCTCCCCCACTGCATTTAACCGGGCCTTCCAGAGCGTACACAAGATCACGCCTACCGCCGCCCGCAGGATGGGGAGCACCTTAAACGCCTATCCGGCCATTCATTTTGCCGTCCAGGTCACAGGAGGAGACGCGATGGCATATCACATCACAGAAAAGGGCCCCATGGGCATGGTGGGGGTCCGCATTCCCTTGTGCGGGGACATGGAAGAAAATCAAAGGAGGATCCCGGCATTCTGGCAGGAGGTATTAAAAGACGGCCGGTTTGCCCAGCTGTGCGGCCTGGCGGACCAGGAGCCCCGGAGGATCTTCGGGGTGAGCGTGTATGAAGGGCCAGAAAGCTTCTTTTACTACATCGCGGCGGCCACAGACGCTCCGGCGCCGCCCGGCATGTACGCCTTCCGTATCCCGGAAGCGGTATGGGCGGTGTTTGAGAATAACGGGTACTTTAAGGAAGATGTACAGCGTGTTTTCCAGAGATTTTTTACGGAGTGGCTGCCGTTTTCCGGATATGAGTACGCCGGCCTTCCAGATGTTGAGGTCTATCCCGTCGACCCGGAGATCCCGGTAAGCGGTTCTTCGGAAGTGTGGATCGGGATCCGAAAGGAGCGGTAAAGACGTTTGGAAAAGAAAGGGAAGGGGGAATCCGTATGTATCATTTGCGGCTGAAAGGCGATCATTATCAGATGGGAGTAAAGCGGGGAACGCTGTTCCGGAAAAATGGCGTCACCTTTCCTCTGCATCTGGACCGGTTCCAGCTGGACTACGGGACACAGAGCGAACGGATCTTAAACCGCTTTTTCCCGGAGGTCTGTCAGGAGATCCGGGGCGTCAGCGACGCGGCAGGGGTAGATTATACGGCTTTTGCCTCGTGGCTGCTGTGTATGGGCTGCTGCATGTACAATCTGGAGGAAAATATCCCCGTGGAGGTGCGTGGCTGCACGGCGTTCGCCTGCGTTAAGAATGGGCGGGTGATCTATGGGCGGAACAACGACCTGCCGCCGTATCTGAAGAAGGGGAGCAAAAGCGAGCTCTATGCCCCGGCGGGTGGGAACCGGTTCGTCATCACCACCTCCTCTTTTATCAACGGGGAGGAAGGGTTGAACGAGCATGGGCTGGCGGTGGCCATGACGTTTGTGATGACCCGGTTAGAGGATATCCGGCCGGGACTGAATTCCTGCTTTCTGGTACGGTATCTGCTGGAAAAGGCGGACAGTGTGAAAACGGCTCTGACGCTGCTTAAGGAAGTGCCGGCGGCCTCCAACTGCAATCTCCTTCTGGCCGATGCCAGCGGGGAGATGCTGGTGGCTGAGTGTACGCCGTCTGAAAAACGGGTAAGAGAGGCGGAGCGCCTGGACGGCGGTCGGATCGTATGCGCGGTCAACCGCTTTACCTCTCCGGAAATGCGCCCCTATGACGGTACGACTGGAAATGATTATCGCTCGGAAGAACGATACCGCACCGTGATGGAGCATTTCGCCGGGCACATCCAGGGGTTAGAAAGAAAAGAGGATGGGGACCTGATCGGTGCTGCAAAGCAGCTTTTAAAGGGGGAATTTGGATTCCTGTGCCAGTATGACGATGAGCCGGATTTTGAGACCGTCTGGAGCTCCGTGTTTGATCTGAAAAGCCGGATGATCTACCGGGCGGAGGGGGACCCCAGGAGGTGCAGATTTGTGGAGGATCGGCGGCTGCGGGATTGTATGGAGAGAACATAGCAGAATATGGGATTTTGGATAGGGGAAAGGGGCATGAAGGATGTCTCTTTTTCTTTTTCGATACTTGCGAAGTAACGACAATTACATTACAATTTAGAAAGAAGCTTCTGTTGGCTGGAAAGATGACTGTGGAAGAAATCGCAGAAACGACAAAGCTTTCACTTGAGGATGTCATGGCATTGGCCGGGCAGTAAAGAAGCGAAAGAATAGAAGCGGAGTTTCCGCCGGTTGCATTTTCCAGAGAAATCCATTATAATAAATGTTTGATTCAAGAGAAGTGAAATCAGCAGCGCCCGGCGGATCTGCCGGGCAGCATAATAGAGTGAAGGAGACCAGGAACGTGAAAAAGATCCTTGATTTGATCACTGCGGAGATGAAGTCCGCGTTCACCGGCTGCGGATATGAGGAATCCTACGCCAAGGTGGTATTATCCAACCGGCCGGACCTGTGCGAATATCAGTGCAACGGAGCCATGGCTGCCGCGAAGGCATATAAGAAGAAGCCCATCGACATTGCCAACGAGGTGGTAGCAGCCCTGACGGAGCGCAGCCGCAGCCAGGCGGCAGCCGGCCAGACGCCGGTCTTTGCCGAGGACGGCGTGCAGGCAGTGATGCCGGGCTTTATCAACCTGAAGGTGAATCCTCAGTATGCGGCGGACTATATGAACGGCATGCAGGCCGCGCCCAAGTACGGCGTGGAGGAAGCAGGCCATGGGGAGACCATCATCGTGGACTACGGCGGAGCCAATGTGGCGAAGCCGCTGCATGTGGGCCATCTGCGCTCTGCCGTGATCGGTGAGAGCATCAAGCGGATGGGCAAGTTCCTGGGCTATGATATGATCGGCGACGTACACCTGGGAGACTGGGGCCTGCAGATGGGCCTGATCATCGAGGAGCTGCGGGACCGGAAGCCGGAGCTGGTGTATTTTGATGAGAGCTATACCGGAGAATTTCCCAAGGAGCCGCCGTTTACCATCAGTGAGCTGGAGGACATCTATCCTACTGCCAGCGGCAAGTCCAAGGAGGATCCGGCGTTTAAGGAGCGGGCACAGCTGGCGACCTACAAGCTGCAGCACGGCTACGCGCCCTTCCTGGCGATCTGGAAGCATATCATGAGCGTGTCCCTGGCGGACTTGAAGCGCAACTATGACAATCTGGATGTGCATTTTGAGCTGTGGAAGGGAGAGAGCGACGCGGAGGAGTTCATCCCATGGCTGATCCAGGATCTGAAGGACAAGGGTCTGGCCCGGGAGAGCCAGGGCGCCCTGGTGGTGGACATCGCGGAGCCCACGGACTCCAAAGAGCTTCCCCCCTGCATCGTACAGAAATCCGACGGCGCGGCCCTTTACGCCACCTCGGATCTGGGGACCATCCTCCAGAGAGAGCGGGACTATCAGCCGGTAAAATACATCTATATCACGGACAAGCGGCAGGAGCTGCATTTCACCCAGGTGTTCCGGGTGGCAAAAAAGGCCGGGTATGTGCGCCCGGAGATGCCCATGATCCACATCGGCTTCGGCACCATGAACGGCAAGGACGGCAAGCCCTTTAAGACCCGGGACGGCGGCGTGATGCGTCTGGAGCATCTGATCGCGGACATCAACGAGGCTGTGTACAACCGGATCATGGAGAACCGGACCGTTTCCGAGGAGGAAGCCCGGGATACGGCCAAGATCGTGGGCCTGGCAGCGCTGAAGTACGGGGATCTGACCAATCAGGCGGCCAAGGATTACGTATTTGACTTAGACCGGTTCATTTCCTTTGAGGGAAATACCGGGCCCTATATCCTGTACACCATCGTGCGGATCAAGTCCATTTTAAGCCGGTATCAGGAGGCAGGCGGCGCAGCCGCCCAGGGAAGCATCCTTCCCCCGGCCGGAGACGGCGAGAAGGCATTGATGCTGGAGCTGGCCAAGTACAACGAGGTCATGGAGACAGCCTTCGCCGAGACCGCTCCCCACAAGATCTGCCAGTACATCTTCGACCTGGCCAACGCCTTCAACAGCTTCTATCACGACAACCGGATCCTAAGCGAAGAAGACAAAGCCCGCCAGTCCAGCTGGATCCAGCTGATCACCCTGGTCAAAGACGTCCTAGAGACCTGCATCCAAGTCCTGGGCTTCGGGGCGCCGGAGAAGATGTGACGTTACAGATAGGACGTGCAGCGGAATCGAACTGAGCCGCACGTCCGTCTGCGCAGACTGAAAAACCGTATACAGGAGGCACTTTATGCACATAACCGATTTCAGAACCAATACTTTCTGGAAAGGGGAGCTGGGCGTTCGGGCCGAGGTGGAAGATGGAGACAGCCGTTATAAAGTGCGCCTTTTTATCAAGGGTAGTCAGCCTCGGGACTACTCTTGTTCTTGTCCAGAGGGGACCTCGTTCCGGGGCATGTGCGGGCATACGAAGCTGGTATGGGAGGAATTCCAGGCACGGCAGGCGAAGGAGACCGGCAGGCCGGTGGTCACCTCCCAGGAGATCCGCACCATGATCCGGGAGTACACCAACCGGGAGGTGGCTGGGATCATCCAGGAGCAGGAGGAAGGGCGGATCCGTCTGATCCCCCGCCTCCTGGTAAAGCACGGAGGCACTGTCTCCCTGGAATGGAAGCTGGGCCGGGACCGGCTCTACCTGATCAAGGATCTGACTGCCTTTGTCCAGGCAGTGGATACCGGAGCCAGCGTGACCTACGGGAAGCAGCTGTCCTTCCACCACAGCCTGTATTCCTTTGCCGAGGAGGACCGGGAGCTGTGCCGTCTCCTGATGGAGCTGGTGCACGTGTATCAGGAGCATTTTGAACAGTTCCAGAAGCGGAGCTTTGCTACGGTCCAGGGCCTGCGGGAGCTGAACCTAAGCCGGGCCAACCGGGACCGCTTTTTCCGGCTGATGGCAGGAAAAGAACTGGAGGTGGAACAGCCCTCCGGCCTGCGGGCCGTGGTGCGGGTGGCGGCGGAGCAGGAGGCCCGGCTGTTCAGGCTTCCGGTGGAGATCGCCAAGGCGGGCCGGGACGGCATCCAGGCGGCCATCCCCCAGAACCTGTACGGGTTTGCGGGAGAGGCCTGCTGGTACGTGGGCGATGACAAGACGCTGGCCTGTCTGGAGGGAGAGGCCGCCCGCCAGATGGGAACGATGCTGGAGCAGATGCTGAAGGACCGGAAAAGCCATACCTTGCAGCTCCAGGATCGGGATGTGCCGCTGTTTTATGAGCGGGTGCTCCAGAAGATCCTGCCCTACTGCCAGATGACGGTGAAGGACGTGGACCTGGAGGCTTACCGGCCCCAGGAACTGAGGGCCTCCTTTTCCTTTGACAGTGAGCGGCCCGGGGAGCTGTCCATGAAGCCGGTGCTGTCCTACGGAGATTTTTCCTTCACCCCCTTAGAGGATGAGAAGGTGCCCAGGACCATCTGCCGGGATGTGCCGGGAGAGTTCCGGGTGAGCCAGGTGATCACCCGGTATTTCCAGTACCGGGACGAGTCCGGGACGACGCTGCTGATCCGGGATGACGAGGACGCCATGTACCGTCTGCTGGATGAAGGCATGGCGGAATTCATGAGCCTGGGAGAGGTCTATCTCTCGGAGGCCGCCCGCAGGATCCGGCTGCTGCCGCCGCCCAGAGTGGAAGCGGGCGTCCGCATGACCGGCGGATGGCTGGAGCTGCATGTGGAGGCCGACGGCATGAGCCCGGCGGAGCTGCAGAGGATCCTGGCCGGGTATGAGGCCAAGAAGCCCTATTACCGGTTAAAGACCGGAGAGTTTTTAAAGCTGGATGAGAATGGCCTGGTGACGGTGGCCCGGCTGATGGACGGGCTGGCCGCCGGGCGGGCGGTCCTGACAGACGGGACCCTGCGGCTTCCCGCCTACCGGGCCCTGTATCTGGACAGTATGTTAAAAGAGGGGAGCGGGATCTCCTTTTACCGGGATAACCTATTCAAAGCGGTCGTCCGGGGGATGAAGTCGGTGGAGGACAGCGATTTTGCCCTGCCTCCGTCCCTGCAGCATGTGCTCCGGGGCTATCAGAAGACCGGCTTCCGGTGGCTGAAGACCCTGGACGCCTACGGCTTTGGCGGTATCCTGGCAGACGATATGGGGCTGGGAAAGACGATCCAGGTGATTGCTCTTCTGGCGGACGAGGCCCTGGCCCATCCGGAAAGCCAGAGCCTGATCGTCTGCCCCGCCTCTTTAGTCTATAACTGGGAAAATGAGCTCCGCCGCTTTGCCCCGGAGCTGGCTGTGAGAACGGTGACGGGAACGGCGGAGGAGCGGGAGAAGATCCTAAGAGAGAGTGCGCCAGGAGCCGTCACCGGCGCAGACAGGGATACCGGGGCCGGCTTCCCGCCACCCAGTCAGGTCCTGATCACCTCCTACGACCTGCTGAAGCGGGACATTGCCTGGTATCAAGACCGGCAGTTCCGTTTCCAGATCCTGGACGAGGCCCAGTACATCAAGAATCCCGGGACCCAAAGCGCCAAGGCGGCCAGGGCCGTCTGCTCCCGCACCCGGTTCGCTCTGACTGGAACCCCCATGGAGAACCGGGTCAGCGAGCTGTGGAGCATCTTTGATTTTCTGATGCCGGGCTTCCTATTCTCTTACGGGGCATTTAAAAAGCAGTATGAGCAGCCCATCGTCCGGGACGGGGACGCCCGGGCGCTGGAGGCTTTAAAAAAGCTGACCGGTCCCTTTATCCTGCGGCGGTTAAAGCAGGATGTGTTAAAGGATCTGCCGGAAAAGCTGGAGACGGTGGTCTACTCCCGGGCGGAGAAGGAGCAGAAGGAGCTCTATACGGCCCACGCCCTCCAGCTAAAGAAGCGGCTGCAGGACGGGGACGCCGGCATGTCCGGCGGGGAACGGCTCCAGATCCTGGCGGAGCTCATGCGGCTTAGGCAGCTCTGCTGCGATCCGTCCCTGTGCGTAGCCCGCTACCGGGGCGGCTCGGCCAAGGCGGACACCTGCATGGAGCTGGTGGCCGGGGGGATCAGCGGCGGACACAAGATCCTGCTGTTTTCCCAGTTTACCTCCATGCTGGACATCCTGGCGGAGCGGCTGAAAAAAGAAGGGATCCCGTTCCATCTGCTGACCGGCTCCACCTCCAAGGAGGAGCGCATCCGCATGGCCGGAGAATTCCAGACCGACCAGGTCCCCGTATTCCTCATTTCCCTCAAGGCAGGGGGCACGGGGCTCAACTTAACGGCGGCGGACATGGTCATCCACTACGACCCCTGGTGGAATGTGGCCGCCCAGAACCAGGCCACGGACCGGGCCCACCGGATCGGCCAGGAGAAGCAGGTAACGGTGTTCCAACTGATCATGAAGGACACCATTGAAGAAAATATCATGACGCTGCAGGACCGGAAGCAGGATCTGGCCGAGCAGATCCTGACGGGGGAGACCCCTTCCCTGGCCAGCCTGACCCGGGAAGATCTGCTGCAGCTGCTGGGATAGGGACCCGGCAGAGGAAACGAGGCAGCGGGAGAGCTGCCGGAATGAGTGGGAGCAGGATGGCACGAGAGAAAGGAGAGGAATCATGGCATTATACGATTATATGGGCGCGCTGCGGCAGGGCCGCAAGCAGTACCAGACGGCGGTAGCCAGGGGCGAATATCCGTACCTTCCGGTGCTGGACGACATCCTGGCGAACACGGAGATCGCCTCGGAGGTCAACTTAGGCGTGATCGACGTGCCTTTGAGCCGGATCGTGGGGACCAAGACCCAGGGCCGGACCCAGGCGTTTGCCAGCAACTTTATGCCCCTATTGGGAGAAAAATCCGAGTTCGGGGCCAAGTGGGCGTTTCTGTACGATCACCAGATCGAGGAGGGCATCCATGATCCGATCGTGGCCTACGAATTTATGAACCGGTTTTATGTGCAGGAGGGCAACAAGCGGGTCAGCGTGCTGAAATACGTGCATGCCTACAGCATCCCCGCCAATGTGATCCGCCTGATCCCCAAGCGGCGCGACGACCGGGAGACCAGGCTGTATTATGAATTCCTGGATTTCTATCAGGTATCCTTTAACTGCGACGTATGGTTCAGCCGGGAAGGCAGCTACGACCGGCTGTTAAAGGCCATGGGCAAGGCGCCGGGCCAGGCCTGGGATGAGGAAGAACGGCTGTATTTTAAGGCGGTCCACGACCTGTTTGTCCGGGTGTTCGACAGCATGCGGACGCCGGAGATGGAGATGACCGCTTCCGACGCGTTCCTGATCTATGTGGAGATCTTCGGCTATGACAAGGCCAGGGAGCAGACGGAAAGCCAGATCCGAAAAGGCCTGGACAAGATCTGGGACGAGCTGGTGCTGCGGGCTGCCGGCGGAGGCATCGCCCTGGTGGAGCAGCCGGAGCTAAAGGAGAAAAAGGAGCTTCCGGCGGCCAAGCTGTTCGACTGGCTCCGCCCTGCCGGGACCATTGAGCCGGAAATGCTGAAGATCGCCTTTATCTATCCCAAGGATACGGAGAGCTCCAGCTGGGTATACTCTCATGAGCTGGGCAGGCTGTATCTGGAGCAGCGGTACGGCGGAAAGCTGAAGACCCTTTCCTTTGAGCATGCGGGGACCGACGAGGCGGTGGCGGAAGCCATCGGGTTTGCCTTACAGGAGCACTGCAACGTGATCTTTACCACGTCGCCCCAGATGGCGGCCCAGAGCGTGAAGGCGGCGGTGGAGCATCCCGAGGTGCGTATCCTGAACTGCTCGGTGAACATGTCCTACTCGTCCATCTGCACTTACTATATGCGGACCTATGAGACCAAGTTCCTGCTGGGGGCCCTGGCGGCGGCTATGTGCGACGGCGATGAGCTGGGATATGTGGCGGACTATCCCATCTACGGGCGGGTCGCCAATATCAACGCATTCGCCATGGGGGCGCGCATGATCAATCCGCGGGCAAGGATCCACCTGTACTGGTCCGGGCTGGAGGATTTCAGCAGGGAGAAATTAGAGCAGTCGGGCATGTCCTTTATCTCGGGAGACGATACGATCACCCCGTCCCGGGCGTCCCGGGAATTCGGCTTATACCACAAGCTGGGGGACGGGACTGTGGAAAACCTGGCCACGCCGATCAATGATTGGGGAAAATTCTATGAGCAGCTGGTGGAGCTGATCTGCCAGGGTGCGCTGGATACCCGGAACCGGAAGGGCAAGAAAGCGGTGAACTACTGGTGGGGCATGTCGGCCAATGTGATCGACGTGATCTGCTCTGAGGACCTGCCCCGCTACACCCAGCGGCTGATCCGGTTCTTAAAGGCGTCCATCTGCAGCGGCTCTTTCCAGCCCTTTGAGGGAGAGATCGAGATCCAGGGCGGCGGAGTGATCGGCCGGGAGGGCCGCAGCCTGACCCCGGAGGAGATCGTAAAGATGGACTGGCTGGCGGACAGCGTCATCGGAGAGATCCCGCCGGTAGAAGCATTCAAACCAGAGGCCCGTCCGATGATCCGGCTCCAGGGCGTCCGGGCAGACGAGAAAGGTATGGAAGGAGAAGCGCATGAAGATCCTGGTGCTGGCAGATGAAAAGTCCAAATCTTTATATGAATATTATGCTCCGGAGAAGCTGCAGGGGGTGGATCTGATCATCGCCTGCGGGGATCTGGGGAAGGATTATCTGGATTTCTTCGCCACGATGAGCGGCGTGCCGGTGCTGTTCGTGCTGGGCAACCACGATTACTGGTACAGTCCGGGCACGTCCTGCGGCTGCATCTGCATTGAGGACGATATCTTCGTGTATAAGGGGGTCCGGATCCTGGGACTGGGCGGCTCCATGCAGTACCGGCCGGGAGCGTCGAACCAGTATACGGAGCGGGCGATGCGGAGGCGGATCCGGAAGCTGTGGCTGAAGCTGCTCCGGCGGAGAGGCTTCGATATCCTGGTGGCCCATGCTCCGGCCAAGGATCTTAACGATATGCCGGATCTGCCCCATCAGGGGTTCGCCTGCTTCCGGCACCTGATCGAAAAATACCAGCCGAAGTATTTTATCCACGGACACGTCCACGCCAGCTACGGCACAGGCTTTAAGCGGCTGGACCAGTATGGCAGCACCATCATCGTGAACGCCTACGAGCATTATTTTGTGGAGATCCCTACGGGAGAGTGACCGGAAAAAGCGCTTGCATTTTCAGGCAGGCGCTTTTATAATGGTATTTAGTAAATTAGCTAACTATTAACCAGTTAATGATTAAAAGGCTAACGATCAGGCCGGGGAAGGCGGGTGAAGTCCTGCTGTCGGCGGACAGGAGGTGGAGAGCAAGTGAAGGAGCGCGGAGGATCCTGGTTTGGAGAGAGTCCGCACTGGGCCCTTCTGCAGATGTTCCGGTATGTGGGGCACCTGCAGCGGGCGGCGCTGGAGCGGCAGCTGAACAAGACCGGCGTATTTCGCAGCCAGCATCAGCTGCTGATGTATATTTTTTATCATCCGGATGCGTCTCAGAAGGAGATCGCCCAGTGGGAGCATGTATCGCCGGCAACCGTGGCCGTATCCCTGAAGAAGCTGGAGAGCGGCGGCTATATCCGCCGGATGGTGGATGAGCAGGATAACCGGTGCAACCAGATCCGTATCACGGAGAAGGGGCAGGCGGTAGTGCAGGAGAGCATCCGCTGCTTCCAGGAGGTGGAGCGGCAGACGTTTGAGGGCTTTACCCAGGAGGACGAGACGGTGATGCAGGCGTGCCTGGAAAAGATGCGGGATAACCTGACCGCGTTTTTGGACAGGATGGAAAAGGAGGAGAGCTTATGAAACGTTACGCAAAATATGCAAGGCCGTATCTGAGCGCGTTTGTCATCGGCCCGTGCCTGATGCTGTCCGAGGTGTTCGGCGACATCATGCTGCCGAAGCTGATGTCGCTGATCATCAACAACGGCGTGGCCAACCATGATACCGGTTATATCCTGCGTATGGGCCTGGTGATGGTCCTGGCGGTGGCCGTGATGGCGGCCTGCGGCATTGGGGGCGCTTATTTTTCATCCAAGGCGTCTATCAGCTTTACCAGCGACCTGCGGCAGGATCTGTTTGCCAAGGTCCAGGCGTTTTCTTTTAAAAATATCGACAGCTTCAGCACCGGCTCTCTGGTGACCCGGCTGACCAACGATGTGCAGCAGCTGCAGCAGGTGGTGATGATGTGCCTGCGGATCGCCCTGCGCGCGCCGGGCATGCTGGTGGGGGCGCTGATCATGGCGTTTATGATGAACGCCAGGCTGGCGGCGGTGATCCTGGCAGTGATCCCGTTTTTGGGCATTTCCATCGGGCTCATCATGTATAAAGCCTATCCCCGGTTCACGGTGATGCAGAAGAAGCTGGACGCCTTGAACTCCGGCATCCAGGAAGCCCTGGTCAACGTGCGGGTGGTGAAGTCCTTTGTCCGGGAGGAGCATGAGATGGAGAAGTTCGACCGGGCCAACACAGACCTGCAGGCCAACAGCCTGCGGGCCATGAAGCTTGTCATCGCCACTATGCCGGTGATGACGTTGGCGATGAACGTGACCACCATTGCGGTGGTGTGGTACGGCGGAAACCTGATCATCGGCGGCACCATGCAGGTAGGAGACTTGACGGCGTTCACCACGTATATCGTGCAGATCCTGATGTCCCTGATGATGCTGTCCATGATCTTCCTCCAGCTTGCCCGGGCCATGGCTTCGGTCAAGCGGATCGACGAGGTCATGACCGCGGAGGTGGATCTGACCGACGATCACGCCTCCCGCAAGGATCTGGAGGTGCGGGAAGGCCGGGTGGAATTCCAGGACGTGTCCTTCTCTTACTCCGACGACGGCCGGGATAAGGTCCTGGAGCACATCAACTTTACGGCGGAGCCGGGACAGATCATCGGCATCATCGGCTCCACGGGGAGCGGCAAGACCTCCATGGTCCAGCTGATCCCCCGCCTGTACGATGTCACCGAGGGCCGGGTTTTGGTGGACGGGGTGGATGTGCGGGAATACTCCTTAAAGCATCTGCGCACCGGCGTTGGCATGGTCCTCCAGAAGAATGTCCTTTTCTCCGGCACGATCGAGGAGAACCTGCGCTGGGGCGACGAGGAGGCTTCCCTGGAGGAGCTGCGTGCGGCGGCGGCCGCGGCCCAGGCAGACGGGTTCGTCACAGGCTTCCCCCATGGCTACGATACAGATATGGGCCAGGGCGGCGTCAATGTGTCCGGCGGACAGAAGCAGCGGCTGTGTATTGCCAGAGCCCTCTTAAAGCGGCCCAAGATCCTGATCCTGGACGATTCCACCAGCGCGGTGGACACGGCTACGGAGGCGAAGATCCGGGAGAGCTTCCAGACGTCCTTAAAGCACACGACCAAGTTCATCATCGCCCAGCGGATCGGCTCTGTGGAAGGGGCCGACCAGATCCTGGTGCTGGATGAGGGACGGATCGTGGGCCAGGGCACCCATGAGGAGCTCCTGACCTCCTGCAAGGCATACCAGGAGATCTACTATTCCCAGAGAGAACGGAAGGAGGAGGTGAGCGCATGAACCAGACAGAGCGGATGCACAGCTTAAAGCGGCGTTACGGCCGCACCCCCTCCCATGCGCCGGTCAAAGGACCTATGGGAGGTCCGGGACGGGGACCGGGCGCCCGGGCGGCGGCAGGCCGGGGCGGGAGGCCGCGGCAGACCCGGCAGACGGTCCGGCGGCTGATGGCATATCTGAAGGAAGATAAGCTGCGGATGACGATGGCCTTCGTATGTGTGATCCTGAACACCTTCGGGACCCTGGCGGGAGCTTATATGCTCCGCCCGATCATCAATACGTATATCGTGCCCACAGACGGGAGCCGGGGAAGCGCGGCCGGTCTGGCCGGGGCGCTGGCGGTCATGGCGGGCGTGTACCTGATCGGCGTCTGCGCCAACTATCTCCAGGCCTGGATCATGCTGACCGTGGCCCAGGGCGCCTTAAAGCGGATCCGGAACGATCTGTTCGCCAAGCTGCAGAGCCTGCCGGTCCGTTATTATGATACCAATTCCAACGGCGATATCATGAGCCGGTTCACCAACGATGTGGATACCATCGGCATGATGCTGAGCAGCACCCTGGTCCAGCTGTTCTCCGGGACGCTGAGCATCGTCGGGACCGTGGTCTTGATGCTGTATACGAACGTATGGCTGACCCTGGTCACGGTGGTGATGATGCCGCTGATGATGAAGGCAGGCGGGGCGGTGGCCCGCCGGAGCCAGCGGTTTTTCTCGGCTCAGCAGGCGTCCCTGGGGGCGGTCAACGGTTATATCGAGGAGACGGTGACCGGCCAGAAGGTGGTCAAGGTCTTTTGCCATGAGGACACAGCGAATGAGGAGTTCCGTCTGCTGAACCAGGATCTGCGGGACAACCAGATCAGGGCCCAGTTCTTCGGCGGCATCATGGGTCCGGTGATGGGCAACTTAAGCCAGGTGAACTATTCCCTGACTGCCTGCGTCGGCGGACTGCTGTGTGTGTTCCGGGGATTTGACGTCGGCGGGCTGACGGTCTTTTTAAACTTTTCCCGTCAGTTCAGCCGCCCGATCAATGAGATCTCCATGCAGATCAGCAACGTGTTCTCGGCGCTGGCCGGGGCGGAGCGGGTGTTCGCGGTGATGGACGAGGCGCCGGAGCAGGCGGACGACGCGGACGCGGTGGAGCTGTCGCCGATGAAGGGCCACGTGGTGCTGGACCACGTGACCTTCGGCTATGACCCGGATAAGGTGGTCCTTCGGGATATCAGCCTGTACGCCAAGCCGGGCCAGAAGATTGCTTTTGTGGGCTCCACCGGCGCAGGCAAGACCACGATCACCAATCTGATCAACCGGTTCTACGATATCCAGAGCGGGAGCATCACCATCGACGGGGTGGATATCCGCCATATAAAGCGGGACAGCCTGCGGCGGAATATCGCCATGGTCCTCCAGGATACTCACCTGTTCACGGGGACGGTGATGGAGAACATCCGCTACGGCCGGCTGGACGCTACGGACGAGGAGGTCATCCAGGCGGCGAAGACGGCTTCCGCCCATTCCTTTATCATGCGCCTGTCCCATGGGTATGACACCATGCTGGAGGGGGACGGGGCCAACCTAAGCCAGGGCCAGCGGCAGCTTCTGAACATTGCCCGTGCGGCCCTGTCCAAGGCGCCGGTCCTGATCCTGGACGAGGCCACCAGCTCCGTGGATACCCGGACTGAACGGCACATCGAACACGGCATGGACCGGCTGATGGCGGACCGGACGACGTTTGTTATCGCCCACCGGCTGTCTACGGTGCGCAATGCCAACGCGATCATGGTGCTGGAAAACGGCCGCATCATCGAGCGGGGGGACCATGAGGAGCTCCTGGCGATGAAGGGCCGATATTATGAATTGTATACAGGATTGTCTGAGCTGGATTAGGGTTTTGCGAAGTCTTTCGAGAAAAAAGCAGATTCTTGTTGAAGAATCTGCTTTTTTTATATATACTGATAGAGGACTTTGTTAAAAAATGAGACATTTGGATACAGGGACCGAAGGGGGACTGTCCCTGCGGCCGGAGCAGGGCGCGGGGCGGCAAGACCAGAGAAAGGGAGTATGAGCACATGACGATAAAAGAACTGTATGAAAGCATCGGAGCCGATTATGAGGACGCGCTGCACCGGCTGATGAACGACCGGCTGGTGACCAAGTTTTCCTTGAAGTTCCTGGATGACCAGAGCTTCGCGTCCCTGTGTGCCGCCATGGAGGCGGAGGACTGGGAGACGGCGTTCCGCGCGGCCCACACCTTAAAAGGCGTGGCCCAGAACCTGGCGTTCACGGAGCTGGGAAAGTCCAGCGCAGCACTTACCGAGGCCCTGCGCGGATATGAGAAGCCGGAGGATCCGGCTCTCCTGGAACAGGTAAAGTCCGACTATGAGCGGACGGCGGCCGGGATCCGTGCATTCCAGGCAGGATGAGCAGATAGACAACGAAGGAATAGGCAAGAATGGATGAACGATTAATACGCAGAAGATGGATCCGGACCATGGCGGTGGTCTGCGGTATCGCCCTGCTCGTGCTGGCAGCCGGCGGATTTGCGGTATGGTTCCTGTCCAGATCCATGAACACGGTGACAGAGGAACAGATCGAGATGGAGACGGCAGAATATGGGAGGCGCTTAAAGAAGCAGGTGGCTTCCGACTTCCAGATCCTGTACACGGTCGCCAGCGTCATCGGAGACGGAGGTCTGGCAGAACGGACGGATTTTCCCCAGATCCTTCAGGGCGCGAGCCAGGAGAACGACTTCCTGACCCTGTCCTACTTTGACCAGGACGGGAGCAATATCGTCACCTCCCGGGGAGAGATCGTGGCGCAGAAGGAGACGGTGGAGTTTGTACAGGCGGAGACGGAGAACGTGGTGGAGCGGGGCTTTCAGGGCCTGCCTACCATCTCGAACCGGGTGAAGGGCCTGTACTCCCAGGAGATGGTGTTCATGTACGGTGTGCCGGTGCGCCAGGGGGACGATGTGATCGGAGTCCTGACGTCCAGCAGCCAGGTGAGCGTTTTCCAAGAGATCCTGAACGGAGAGGGGATCCAGGGCGGGATCGGCTGGTTCCATCTGATGGACGGGGACGGGAACCTTCTGATCCACGCCGGGACCAAGCCGGATGAAGATCTGTCGGACGATTCTCTGTATGAGGCAGTCTTCGGTGATGAAAAGACGGTGGAGAAGATCCAAAACGGGGAGCAGGTGCTCCTCCATAAGTACCGCGGCGGGAAGGAGTACCGGATCCTGCTGATGCCTCTGGGCATCAACGATTGGTATCTGACCTGCGTGAGCCCGGCCTGGATCCAGAGCCATCAGATGAACATGCTCATGTATGTGCTGGGCGCGATGTTCTGCATCATGGTGATCCTGATCCTGTTCCTGGCGTTTTTCGGAGGCAGCACCGCCTCCCGCAACAACCGGGACCTGGTGCAGCTGGCTTTTTATGACAGTCTGACGGGGACCCACAATTTCGTCCACTTCCGCCAGCTGGCGGAGGAGGCGTCCAGGGAGGATAAGCAGTTTGCCATCGTATCCCTGAACATCCATCAGTTTAAGTTTATCAATGAGATCTTCGGCAAGGAGCAGGGAGACGACCTCCTCCGGTACGTGGCGCGGCAGATCGGACGGGCGCTGGGGCCGGATGAATTTTTCTGCCGGGAGAATGCGGACAGCTTTTATCTCTTTTTGCGGGATACGGACCGGGAACTGGTCCGGAGACGCATCGAAGGGATCATGAGCTCGATAACCGGAAGAACGGACAACTATAACGGCAATTACCGGATCCAGATGTACAGCGGCGTGGTCATTTCTGAGGATGGAGAGCGGGACAGGATGGTGGAGCGCATGCTGAACCATGTGATGTTCGCCCTGGCCAAGGCCCGGACGACCCATCAGAATACGGTCTGGTTCTTTGACTCGGAGCTCCACAAGGATGAGATCATGGAGAACTATGTGGAGACCCACATGGACCAGGCTCTGAAGGACGGGGAGTTCCAGATGTTCCTGCAGCCGAAGGTGACCCTGACCACCCGGCGGGTGATCGGAGCGGAGGCTTTGGTGCGGTGGCGCCGTCCGGACGGATCCTTCCTCAGGCCGTCGGTGTTCATCCCGGTCTTTGAGCGGAACGGGTTCTGTTCCAAGCTGGATCTGTATATGATCGAGCAGGCATGCGCCCAGCTGCGGGCGTGGATGGACGCCGGCATCACGCCGGTGCCGATCTCGGTGAACCAGTCCCGGCTGGTGTTCTATGAGAATGACTACATCGAGCATCTGCTGGCGATCACCAGCGCGTACCGGGTATCCCCCAGGCTGATCATGCTGGAGATCCTGGAGAGCATCTCCATGGACAGCCTGGACGAGCTGAACAAGAAGATCGATCTGCTGAAGCAGAAAGGATTCCGCATCGCTATGGATGATTTTGGGAGCGGATACTCCTCGCTTAATACATTAGGAAATCTGCGGATCGACGAGCTGAAGCTGGACCAGGGATTTTTAAGAGAGGTCAGCGGAGGGAAGAACGAACGTTCAGAGATCATCATGGGCCAGATTGCCATCCTGGCGAGAAAGCTGTCCATCGCTACGGTGGTGGAGGGTGTGGAGACCCAGGAGAACCACCTGCTGATCCAGCGGATGGGCTGCGATTACGGACAGGGATATTATTACAGCCCGCCTATCGAAGCAGAGAAGTTCACCAGGCAGTATATGAAAGACCGAAAAGCATGAGATAAGCATATGAAAAGTATAAGAAAAGTATAAGAAAAGCCTCGTTCCGGCCGGCAGATCGGCTTGATATGCTCCCTTCTAGGTAGACAGTTGAAATAATAAAACTGTTTATCAAGGAGGGAGCATTTTTTATGCGTAAATATTCTGCTGAAGATAAATTACGAATAGTAAAGCTTATTTTGGAAGCTAAACATAGTATTACATCTGTATCAACAGGCGAAGGAATTCATCCTACTACTTTAGAAAAATGGATTCGTAATTATCAGTCCATGGGTTCAGAAACCTTTTACAACAAAGGATGGACCAAAAGAACTTCTGCCGAGAAAAAAATTGCTGTACAAGAGTATCTTTCTGGTCTTGGTTCACTACGTGATATTTGTAAAAAACATAAAATTTCCAGTACTCGTACACTCAGGAAATGGATTGCGCTGTATAATGGTCATAAGGAGCTGAAGGCTTCCGGAACAGGAGGAAGTAGTCTTATGACCAAAGGAAGGAAAACAACGTTTGAAGAAAGAGTGGAAATTGCATCCTACTGCATTTCCCATGACCATAACTATGCTGAAACATCAGAAAAATTTAAGGTGTCCTATCAGCAGGCACGAAATTACACTATCAAATACGAAACAGGCGGAGTTACTGCATTACAGGATAATCGCGGCAAAAGAAAATCGGAAGATTCTCTTACAGAGATGGAAAAGCTTCAAGCGGAGTTGAAACTGGAAAAAGCCAAGCGGCAACGTGCAGAAATGGAGTTATCATTCTTAAAAAAATTAGAGGAAATCGAAAGGAGGCGGGGCTGAGCCTGATCCGCCACGAGCATATCTATCAGGCTGTCAAAGAAGAACATGAAGAACACGAGTATCCGATACAGGCGCTTTGTAAAATTGGCGGTGTTTCAAGGGCGGCTTATTACAAATGGCTGAACCATGAAATGTCAGAGAATGAACAGAAAAACCGAAAAATTGCGGAACTGATAGAAAAAATCCACATAGAATCACCTGATAAGGGTTATCGCAGAATCCGTGATGAGTTGGAGCGTTACCATGAC
>DVLJ01000019.1 GCA_018715565.1 Candidatus Ventrimonas merdavium | reverse complement strand
AGTGAATTCCGTACAAGCATGTACGGCTCCAGGGATTGACACAATATTTTTATAAAAGGAGAGTTAGGTATGATTAGTAAGACTTTAACCGTAGTGAATCCGTCCGGATTACATTTAAGACCCGCAGGAGTGCTGTCTCAGACCGCCATGAAGTTTAAGTGCGACGTACTGATCGAGTGTGGGGAGAAGCGGATCATCGCGAAGAGCGTGCTGAACGTGATGGCAGCCGGCATCAAGTCCGGTACCGAGATCACCCTGATCTGCGACGGCGAGGACGAGGCTGCGGCGATGGAGACCATCAGCCAGGCGATCGAGAGCGGCTTAGGCGAGATGTGATCTTGATTTTGAAAGAAGGTCCAGGAGACGTTTCCGGGAAAGGAGGCGTCTCCTTTTTGCATGGCAGAAGGTCCGGGCTGAGCGGCGGATCGGGCGGGAGCCCCGTCTTTTTTTGCCGCTTTCCGGTAAGAAAGGAATTGCATTCCATACTGCAATGTGTTAAACTATTGAAGTGAAAATGCAGAAAAACAGAAAAGGAACAGGATCATATGGTAAAGAAATGGACGATATCCTATCCGGCTGCGGGAGGGGCGGAGGAGCGGAACGCCTACATCTATCTGCCGGAATCTTATGACCATGAACCGGATCGCAGATATCCGGTCTTATATATGTTTGACGGCCACAACGTGTTCTTTGACTGGGACGCGACCTACGGGAAGAGCTGGGGGATGAAGGAATACCTGGACTATATGGGCACCCAGGTGATCGTGGCGGCGGTGGAGTGCAGCCACAGCCCGGACAACGGGCGTCTCTCCGAGTATTCCCCCTTTGATTTCCAGGATCCCAAGTTCGGCAGGTTCAAGGGCCGGGGGCGGGAGACCATGGAGTGGTTCGTGAACTGCTTTAAGGCGGGGATCGACGCAGAGTACCGTACCCTTCCCCAGCGGGAGTACACCATGATCGGCGGAAGCTCCATGGGCGGGCTGATGGCCCTCTACGCGGTGCTGGAGTACAACCACATCTTTTCCCGGGCGGCGGCTTTATCCCCCTCGGTATGGGTGTCTCCGGCGCGTCTGACCCGTCTGGCCAGGGAAGCGCGCCTGGCGGGGGACACCATCCTCTATATGGATTACGGCTCCGGGGAAGGCGAGTTCCGGCCCGGGCTGATCTCCCATTTTTCCAGGATCGCTTCGATCCTGATGGAGCGGGGCGTGATGGCGGAGTGCCGGATCGTACCCTGGGGGACCCACTGCGAGGCCAGCTGGGAGCGGCAGCTTCCCTTCTTTATGAATACGATCATGTACGGATTGGAGGAATAGGGTTATGCACACAGATTATCGAAAATGGTACAGCCCCTCCCTGGGACGGGAGATGGAGTGTAAGGTCTACGGTCACGGGGGGCGGCCGGTGCTGTTCATCCCCTGTCAGGACGGCCGGTTCTTTGATTTTGAGAATTACCGCATGACGGACGCCTGGGCGCCCTGGATCGACGGGGGACAGGTCATGGTATGCGCCGTAGATACCCTGGATCAGGAGACCTGGTCCAACCGGAACGGGGATCCGTACTGGCGGATCCGCCGGTATGAGCAGTGGCTGGCCTACATCACCGACGAGGTGGTGCCGTTCATGCGGAGCCTGGCCAATGAGCGCAACGGCTGGACCGGCTATCCCGGCATCTTTGTGTTCGGCTGCAGCCTGGGCGCCACCCATGCGGCCAACTTATATTTCCGCAGGCCGGACCTGTTTGACCGGCTGCTGGCCTTAAGCGGCATCTATACGGCGGAGTATGGCTTCGGCGCTTACATGGACGAGGCGGTCTACCGGAATTCCCCGGTCCATTATCTGGCGGGGATGCCCATGGATCATCCGTACATTGAGCTATACAACCAGAAGCGGGCAGTCATCTGCGTAGGACAGGGCGCATGGGAGATGCCGGATTCCACCAGACAGCTGGACGGCATTTTACGATCCAAGAACATCCAGGCGTGGGTAGATTATTGGGGCTATGACTGCTGCCATGACTGGCCCTGGTGGTATAAGCAGGTCAGCTACTTTGTGCCCCATCTGCTGGAATAGCAGGCGGCGCAGGAATATCAGGGGAGCAGAAAAAGGAGAAAAGGCACATGAAGAATTTTATTTTTATCTCACCCAATTTCCCGACGAACTACTGGCAGTTCTGCCGGGAGCTGAAGAAGAACGGCATGAACGTGCTGGGGATCGGGGATCAGCCCTATGAGGAATTAAGCGAGGATCTAAAAGGGAGCCTGAACGAATATTATAAGGTGGGCAATCTGGAGCATTACGACGAGGTCTACCGGGCCGTGGCGTTTTTGATCTTCAAGCACGGCCCCATCGACTGGCTGGAGTCCAACAACGAATACTGGCTGGAGCGGGACGCCAAGCTGCGCACCGCGTTCCATATCATGAGCGGCTTCCAGGAGGAGGATATCCCCCGGATCAAGTTCAAGTCCCGGATGAAGGAATACTACCAGAAGGCCGGCATCCCGGCGGCCCGCTGGCATATCGTGGAGGGACTGGACGACTGCCTGGATTTCATCCGGGAAGTGGGCTATCCTGTGGTGGTCAAGCCGGACAACGGGGTGGGCGCGTCCCACACCTATAAGCTGTCCTCCGACGAGGAGCTGCAGGCATTCCTGGGGGAGAAGGAGGCGGACGTTTCCTACATCATGGAAGAGTTCGTCTGCGCGGAGGTGAACTCCTACGACGCGGTGATCGATTCCAAGGGAGAGCCTCTGTTCGAGACGGGCAATGTCACCCCCATGTCCATCATGGATATCGTGAACAATATGGACAACTCCATCTACTATATCGTAAAGGACCTGCCGGAGGATACCCGGAAGGCAGGCCGGGCGGCGGCAAAAAGCTTTGGAGTGAAAAGCCGGTTCGTCCACTTTGAGTTCTTCCGCCTGCTGAAGGATCAGGTGGGATTGGGCAAGGCAGGAGACGTGGTGGCCCTGGAGGTGAACATGCGCCCCTGCGGTGGATTTACGCCGGATATGATCGACTTTGCCAACAGCATCGACGTGTACAAGGTGTGGGCAGATATGATCGCCTTCGACAAGACGGAGCTGGTCCCGGGAGACCGGAAGTTCTGCGCCTATGCGGGACGCCGGGACGGCAAGGATTTTGTCTACAGCCATGAGCAGATCATGGAGAAATATGGGGCCAATATGAAGATGGTCCAGCGGATCCCAGACGTGCTGGCGGGAGCCATGGGCAACCAGATGTACGTGGCCAACTTCTCCACCCGGGAGGAGATGGACCAGTTCTATCAGGACGTGCTGGCGTGCAGATAGCGAAGGACAGGAAAGCGGCAAAGATCGCAGGAAGATGAAGATTTAGCGGCCAGGAGAGATGGCGGCATAACATGGGCGGGGACCGGAACGCAAGCCGGTTCCCGCCCATGCTGTCTGCAGCGCGATGGAAGGACGAGGCCTTCAGGATGGCCCAGGTTCAGAATGGCCCGGTCAGGAGGGTCTGCGCCGTCAGTCGGCAAATACCACAGTCCCGGTCTTGGCCACATCCTTCTTCGCCGGTCCTGCCGGATAGCCCAGGGCGGCGATGCCGTATACGGTGTGATCCTCCGGTACGCCCCATGCGGTCAGCAGAGAGCGGACGGACGGGGTATCGCAGATGTCCCGCAGCTGGTTGATCCATACGGAGCCGACGCCGAGGGACCAGGCGGCCAGGAAGATGTTCTCCAGGGCGCAGGCATTGTCCTCCATGCCGTAGGGGCTGGTCTTTTCATTGGATGGGATGATGATCGCTTCCGGCTCATACATGTTGTAGCCGGCGCGGCCCAGCTCCTGCTCTACGGCCGCGGCCAGCGCCTGGATCTTGGCCCGGTCGGTGACTACGGTGAACTGCCAGGTCTGGCGGCCCATGCCGCTGGGAGCGTACAGGGCTGCCTTGACGATCGCGTCCAGCTCCTCCCTGGGGATCGGTTTATCCAGAAACGCGCGGACGCTTCTGCGTGTAAGCAGGTTTTCCATAACAGGATTCGTGATAGGGTTCATGATCGTACCTCCTAGTCCTGGGGCGGGAACGCCCCCTTTCTGATCTCTACTTTACCATGAAGTTTTTGGAAAGTAAATCAAAATGCTGGAAGATAGGAGGATCCTGTGGTATGATAGGCATGATTCGGCAGAAACGACAGGGAACCCCTGCCGCAGAAAGGAACCAACGGCTGTATGATGCAGTTTTACTTTGCGCCTATGGAGGGCATTACCGGATATGTGTTCCGGAATGCGTATCATCATCATTTTGGACCGGCTGACCGGTACTATACCCCGTTCCTGTCCCCGAACCAGAACCGCCGGTTCACCAGCCGGGAGCTGGAGGATGTGCGGCCGGAGCATAACCGGGACGTCCCGGTGGTCCCCCAGGTGCTGACGAACCGGGCGGAGGATTTCCTCTGGGCGGCGGACCGGCTGGAGGAGATGGGCTGGGAAGAAGTGAACCTGAACCTGGGCTGTCCCTCGGCCACAGTGGTGACCAAGGGCCGGGGCGCTGGTTTTTTGGAGGATCCGGGAAAGCTGGACCAGTTTTTGGAGACGGTGAGCGACGGGCTCCGGGGAAAGGAGATCCGCCTGTCGGTAAAGACCCGCATCGGGCTGGAGGATCCGGAGGAATTCGCCGCTCTGCTGCCAGTTTTTAACCGGTATCCCATGGAGCGGCTGATCATCCATCCCCGGGTGCGGGAGGATTTCTACCGGAACCGTCCCAACTGGGACGTCTTTGCCTGGGCGCTGGAGACGTGCGTGCATCCGGTGTGCTATAATGGGGATCTGTTTTCCCTGGAGGATATCCAGGCGTTCCGGGAGCGGTTCCCCAGGACAGAGGCCGTCATGCTGGGCCGGGGCCTGCTGGCGTATCCGGGACTGATCCAGGCGGCCAGGGACTGGCTGGACGGAGTGGCGGCCGGAGTGCCGGCCGGAGAGGCAGTCGGAGCGGCAGCCGGAAAAGGGGATGGAGAAGCCGGATACCGGGCGCGGCTTGGGGCTTTCCACCAGGAGGTGCTGGAGGGCTACCGCCAGGCGATCCCCGGGGACCGGAACGTGCTTTTTAAGATGAAGGAGCTGTGGTCCTATCTGGCGTTTTCCTTTGAAGGGGCGGAAAAGCCGTTAAAGAAGCTTAAGAAGGCTCAGCGCATGGCGGATTACCAGGCGGCGGCCGCGGCGGTGCTGGAGGACTGCCCGCTGGCGGAACGGCCGGGCTTTCGGGGCTTTTGAGCGCTTTGAGAACGGATCGGAGGGAACTGTTCTGCCATGTGGTCCTGCATGGCGGAATGGCTGCAGTGTGAGAGGAGTTTACAGCCGCGGCAGGCGGCGGAGGAAAAAGGAATGGTAAATATCGTGATCGTGGACAATGATCCGGATCTGCTGGATAAGCTGACCGGCATTTTCCGGAATATGCAGGATGTGAACCTGCTGGGCCGCTTTGAGGAGGCGGTGGCCGTGGTGGGATTTGTAAAGGAGAACCAGGTAGATATGGTGTTCACCGATATCGTGATGCCGGATATCAGCGGCATCAGCCTGGCGGCGGAGCTCCATAAGCTGGAACATCCCCCCGCGGTGGTGCTGATGTCCAGCATCCCCGGGTTTTCCCTGGAGGCGTGGAAGATCCGGGCCTTCGGGTTTATTGAAAAGCCCTATACCAGGGCGCAGATCGCCGAGCAGGTGCAGGCGTATCAAAGCGGAAGGGGGAATCTGGAATGATGCTGGGACACACGGCGGGGCTGGCGGAAGCGGCGGCGGAAGTGGCGGCGGCGGAAATGGCGGCGGAAGCGGCGGCGGGGCTGGCGATCCAGGTGCCCACGGCCAATATCCTGGGGATCCTGTTCTCCCTGGCGGTGGCATGGGGGATCCCCTTTCTCCTGATGGCGGTGATCCGCCGGAGATGGAGGGCCGATATCTTCCCGTTCGTCCTGGGATGCGGGAGCTTCTTTCTGTTTGCCATGCTGCTGGAGCAGATGCTGCACATGGCGGTGCTGCTGCGGATGGGGAGTTTCAGCGAGCTTCTGCGGGAAAATCTCTGGCTGTACGCGCTGTACGCAGGGGCAGCGGCAGGGATCTTTGAAGAGACCGGACGGTTTTTGACCATGAGGATCTTCATGAAGAAGAATCTGACCCGGGAGAACGCCCTCATGTACGGAGCCGGGCACGGGGGGATGGAGGCGGTGCTGATCCTGGGCGTGGCCTCGATCAATAACCTGGTCAACGCGCTGCTTTTAAACTCCGGCGCTCTGATGGAGAGCCTGGCGTCGGATCCCAATGCCAGACAGGCGCTGGAAGCCCTGTCTCCTCTGGGGACGCTGCCGGCCTGGCAGTTTTTCTTAGGAGGCGGTGAGCGGATATCGGCCATCGCGCTGCAGATCGCCCTGTCCCTGTTCGTGTACCGGGCGGTGAGTGACCGGAGGAAGTGGTTCTTTTATCCCCTGGCGATCCTGATCCATGGGGCGCTGGACATGGC
>DVLJ01000018.1 GCA_018715565.1 Candidatus Ventrimonas merdavium | reverse complement strand
CGGCTGCCGGAAAAGAGGGTTTGGATCAGCCGTTCATGGGACAGGAAGGCGTAGATCAGCTGCTTGTTAAATTCCTCCGGCTGGGAGAACAGCGTCTCGGGATGTTCGATCTCCTCCAGGATCTCGTTGGTAAGCTGGATCTCCAGATATTCCGAAAGGGCGTAGAGATCTGAAAAATGAGAATAGAAGGTGGACTTATTGACCATGGCCTTCTCACATAATTCCTTTACGGTGATCTTTTCGATGCTTTTTTGCGCCCGCAGCTCCAGAAAGGCGTTGATGATGCTGTTTTTGGTCTTTTTAATCCTGATATCCATAAGCGCACCCTTATTTTTTGAAAGTTTTCCGACGAAGGACATGGAATCGTTGCTTTTCCAACCCTTGCCGCGGATTGCTGGTATCCATCGTTGCTATCGTTTATTATAATGAGAAAAACGACAAATGTCTATCATTTCTTTCAGGAGGGAACTATGGATTACTATGGATTTTATACAGGGCAGGAATTTACGGCGTATGCGTATCTGGGGGCGCATCTGGAAGCGGGAGGGACGGTTTTCCGCACCTTTGCCCCCAGCGCAAGCCGGGTGTCCGTGATCGGAGAGTTTAACGGCTGGAAGGAAACGCCTATGAAGAAGGTATATGATGGAAACTTTTGGGAATGTCATATAGAAAACGCAGCTCAGGGAATGCAGTATAAATACCGGATCTACAACAGCCATGGGACTTATCTCGACCACTGCGATCCTTACGGCTTTTATGCGGAGCTGCGTCCGGGGACCGCGTCGGTCATTTACGGCTTATCGGAGGATGGATTCCATGACGCTACGTACCGGAAGCAGAGAAAAAGCGGCCGCAAGCTTCCTATGAATCTCTATGAGATCCACGCGGGCTCCTGGAAAAAGCCGGAGGGGCAGCCGGAACGCTGGTATTCCTATAGAGAGTTAGCGGATCTGCTCATTCCTTACCTTTTGGAGAACCATTATAATTTTGTGGAGCTTATGCCTTTAAATGAGTATCCCTGCGACGAGTCCTGGGGATACCAGGCGACCGGATTTTTCAGCCCCACTGCCAGGTATGGAACGCCGGATGATCTGCGATATTTTGTGGATCAATGCCATGGAGCGGGGATCGGCGTGATCTTGGATTTTGTCCCCGTTCATTTCGCCGTCAATGATTATGCCCTTTGGAATTATGATGGCACCCCCATTTATGAGTATCCCCATCGGGATGTGGGGGTTAATGAGTGGGGAAGCTGCAATTTTATGCACTCCAGGGGAGAGGTCCGCAGCTTTTTGCAGTCCGCCGCATATTACTGGCTGAAGGAATTCCATTTTGACGGGCTCCGGGTGGATGCGGTCAGCAATCTGATCTACTGGCAGGGACGGCCGGAGCGGGGGGAAAACCAGCTGGCGATCCAGTTTATCCGAACCCTGAACAAGGGTCTGAAGGAGCGGATCCCCTCTGCCATTTTGATCGCGGAGGATTCCTCAGCCTACCGCGGTGTGACGGCTCCTGTGGAAGCAGGAGGCCTGGGCTTTGATTATAAATGGGATCTGGGCTGGATGAACGATACGCTTTCCTATTTCCAGACCCCGCCAGCAGACCGGCTCAGGCAGTCCCACAAGATCACCTTTTCCATGGATTATTTCTATAATGAGGCTTACTTGCTGCCGCTGTCCCATGATGAGGTCGTCCATGGAAAGGCGGCTATTGTACAAAAAATGCACGGTGCAGATCTGGAGCGTAAATTTGCCCAGGCCAGGGCGCTTTATATGTACCTGTTTGCCCATCCTGGGAAAAAACTGAATTTTATGGGAAATGAGCTGGGCCATCTAAGGGAATGGGACGAGGCAAGGGAAATGGACTGGGATCTGCTCCGATTCCCGCGGCATGACGCATTTTTCCATTTTATGCGGGAACTAAATGGGCTTTATCTGGACAACCCGGCCTTTTATGAAAAGGACTACGAGCGGGACGGGTTCCAGTGGATCGACTGCCAGAACAGGACCAATGCGGTCTTTGCCTTTTTGCGCAGGGCGAAACGGCAGACGATCCTGGCGGTATGCAATTTTGGGGAGACGGACATCCAGAACTATGAGCTGAAGGTGCCGGGGATGGGACAGGCGCGGCTTTTGCTCTATAGTGAATGGGAACGGTTTGGCGGGACGGTGAAAGAAGCGGCGCAGGAATATCCGGTGGAACAGTCTGTGGTGAAGGTGGATATGAAGGGATTTTCCGGTATGTATATGGTGATTGAATAGGGAAGCTGTGCACGAAAAAAAGATACCTCCTGCATCTCTTTCTCCTGGAATCCTCACGAAATCCTCACAACTCCGACAAGTGGAAAACACATTTTGCCGTTAAGATAAAGGCATGATCGATGAAGGAGGAGATGGAATGGCACAGGAGCGATTTGAGCGCTATGAGAAGAAATACCGGATCAGCCTGGACCAGTATCAGGAACTGATGAGCCGGATGATCACCCGGCTTACGCCAGACAGATACGGAAAATATATGATCAGCAATGTGTATCTGGATACGCCGGACTACCGGATGATCCGCAGGTCTTTGGGAAAGCCCGCTTATAAGGAAAAGATCCGGCTGCGGAGCTACGGGGTCCCGGAAAAAGGAGACCCGGTATTTCTGGAACTGAAGAAAAAATACCAGGGCGTGGTGTATAAGCGCCGGGCGGAGATGACCTTTGAGGAAGCCCGCAAATATCTGTATTACGGGATCCGGCCGGAACGGAGCGGACAGATCTTAAACGAGATCGAGTACGCCTGCGATTTTTATAAGGCCCGTCCCATGGCTTATGTGGCTTATGAGCGGATCGCATTTTCCGGAAAAGAGGACCCGGAGCTGCGGGTGACCTTTGATATGGATATCCGGGCCCGCAGCGACTGCCCGGAGTTGGACCGGGGGACCTGGGGAACGCCCCTTTTAGGCGCGGATGAGCTGCTGATGGAGGTGAAGATCCCCGGCGCCATGCCGCTGTGGATGAGCCGGCTGTTCTCCCAGCTGCAGATCTATCCCACGTCCTATTCCAAGTATGGGACGTATTATCAGAAATGTCTTGCAGGGAAGATCGGGACCATGGAGTTGGAGAGCCAGGAGATGGAGCAGGAGAATCTAATCCCGGAGAATCCGGACCGGAGACAGAGACAGGGCAGGGAGAAGGTCTGTGCTTAAAGCAGGAGAGTGGTTCCAGCAAAAGAGTGGTCTCAACAAAAGAATGAGTAGGAGGATGTTATCATCGTGTTTGACAGTGTTTTCGTACATACGGAGTCGGGCGGGATCCGCCCGGAATTATTTTTGCTCTGCACGGCAGTGGCCCTGATGCTGGGCTTTGGACTGGCGGCGGTGCACAGCTATAAAAACCGGACTACCCGGAATTTTCTGCTGACCCTGGCGCTGCTGCCTATGATTGTGCAGGTGGTGATCATGCTGGTGAATGGGAACCTGGGCACCGGCGTGGCGGTGATGGGAGCGTTCAGTCTGGTGCGCTTTCGCTCCACACCGGGAAATTCCCGGGAGATCAGCAGCATTTTCCTGGCCATGGCCATCGGGCTGGCAGCGGGGATGGGATATCTGACCGTGGCCTGCCTGCTGTTTGTGCTGGCGGGGGCAGTGATCCTTCTGATGGAGCGGATGTCCTTTGGCGGGATGGACCGGGAGAAGGAGCTGAAGATCACCATTCCGGAGGATCTGGATTACAATGGGATCTTTGACGACCTGTTTCAGCGGTATACCAGACGGGCGGTCCTTCAGCGGGTGCGCACCGTCAATATGGGCAGCCTGTACGAGCTTCAGTACCAGATCGAGCTGATCGACGAGCGGTCGGAAAAGGAATTTTTAGACCAGCTGCGGTGCCGCAACGGCAATCTGACCCTGGTATGCGGCCGGGCTGCCTCGGGGCGTGAGGAACTGTAGGATTCGGATCAAGAAGATAGAGGAGAAAATCAATGAGAAAAATATGGAAGCCATATGGTATGGCATTGCTGGCGGCGGGGTTTGCGGCCTCTCAGCTGGCGGGCTGCGGCGGCGCCGGAAGCGCCGAAAGCAGCGCGGAGCCCTCTGCGGCAGGGGAATCCCAGGCAGGCGGAGCGGGAAAGGACGCAGGGAAAACGGAGGCCGGGGATGAGACCGGGACCGGAACAGAGGGGGACAATGGAACAGGCGCTTCCTCGGCGGCAGGGCAGAAACCCCTTCTGACTGCGGAATTAGGCGAAGGCGGGAGCAAAACCGTGGAATTTACCAAGGAGGAGCTGGACAGCTCCTGGGATGCGGAAAACGCGTCGGAGATCGTGCTTTCGGAGGATGGGATCCAGGCCAGCGGGAGCGGTGTGGAGATTGGAGAGCAGAAAGCGGGGAGTCAGATATCTGGGGCTCAGGCAGATGGAACTCAGGCAGATGGAACTCAGGCAGATGAGACTCAGACAGGCGGTGCACAGCAAGAAGACGGGCAGGGCGCGTCCTGGCAGGCGGCGACCATCACCCAGGGCGGTACCTATGTGGTCAGCGGCAGTCTGGACAACGGTCAGATCGTGATCGCGGCGGAAAAGGATCAGACAGTGCGTCTGGTGTTAAACGGCGTATCCCTGGGGAACGAGACCACCGCACCGATCTACGCCTCAGAAAAATGTCATGTGATCCTGACGCTGGCCGACGGCACGGAGAACACGATCTTTGACGGAAGCGCCTATACCTATGAGAGCGCGGAGGAGGACGAACCGGACGCGCCCATTTTCACTAAAGGAGATCTGACTATCAACGGATCCGGAAGCCTGGCGGTGGAGGGCAATTATCAGTGCGGCATCCGTAGCAAGGGGGATCTCCACGTGGTATCCGGGGATATCTCTATCGACAGCCAGGACGACGGCCTGAAGGGCAAGGCGTCGGTGGTGATCCAGGGAGGCGCGCTGGATATCCGGGCTGGGAAGGATGGGATCAAGTCTAACGAGGATGAAGATCCGGAGGAAGGCTTTATCTGGATCGACGGCGGAGAGATCTTCATCACCGCCGATGACGACGGCATCCAGGCGGAGACCGCTCTGATCGTCAGCGGCGGAACGATCCGCATCGAGGACTGTCAGGAAGGTCTGTCAGGAAAAACGGTGGATATTTTAGACGGCTTTATCCAGGCCACGGCCCAGGATGACGGCATCAACTCGGCTGGTCCGGCAGAGACTGAGCGGGAGAAGATGCAGGATCAGGATGGGGTTTACACCCGGATCGCAGGCGGGGAAATCTGGCTGAACGCCAGCGCCGACGGCATTGATTCCAACGGCGACCTTTATATGGAGGGCGGCGTGGTCTACCTGACCAGTTCCGAGACCGGCGGAGACGGCAGCCTGGATTACAACGGCTCCGCATCCCTGACCGGCGGGACCATGGCAGCGGCGGGAAGCTCCGGCATGTTCCAGGATTTTGGGAAGAACGCGGAGCAGAATTACCTGGTGGTGTATTATGACGAGAAACAGGAGGCCGGGACGGCGGTCACCCTAACCGATGAAAATGGGACAGAGCTGGTCACGTATGCTCCGGAAAAATCCTTTGACGTGGTGCTGATCACCAGTCCGGAGCTGGAGACGGGTATGACCTGGCAGCTGGCGACCGGAGAAGACGTTCTGGAGCTGACGATCGAAGAACCTGTTACCACCTCCGGTACTCCCTCCCGCGGCGGCTTTGGCGGCAGGGGAGGCGGTCCTGGCGGCGGCCGCGGGATGGGCGGCCCGGGTGGCCCAGGAGGTCCGGGCGGCCAAGGAGGTCCGGGTGGCCCTGGGGACGGATATGACGGCGAGACAAGGGAGAGACCGGAAGGGGAGTCTGGAGAATGGGCAGGCGGCGAAGCCGGAGAGCGGCCGGATGATGCCCCGGACGGTGAGTTTGGAGGACGGTTCGGCGGCGGCTCTGAGGAGGTCCTGGGTGGCGGTTCTGCGGAAGGAACCGACGGTGCCTCTGGCATCCGGAGAGGCGGCCCTAGCGGAGGCGGAACAGCTCCGGAGGCTGGGGAACGGCCCCAGCGGGACGGCAGCGGAGCAGAGAGCTCTGCCCAGGCGGAATAAGGCGGGGGAAGATTCGGAGCCAGGCGCGGCTTGTGTGGCTTGCACATGATAGATCGAGCTGGATAGACCAGGCTGCGGGCCGCAGCCGGAAAACGCCTGAGAAGAGAAGAAAAATATTTATCTGAATGAAGTATCTATATTTGTGTATGATATTTCTTGTATTTATTAAATTGGGGAGCATTATGCGGATTCATATCCAGAAAATGCTCCCCAACTTGTGTTTTCCCGTCTCCTGCCCCCAGTTCGTCCCACAGCCTTCCCG
>DVLJ01000241.1 GCA_018715565.1 Candidatus Ventrimonas merdavium | reverse complement strand
GCTCCGTCAGCTCGGACAGACTTTTCAGCTTCGCGTTGATGACCGGCCGCATGCAGTTCGGCACATGTTCCTGATGGGCTCTGTGGATCGCTACGCATTCCTTGCAGTTCCCATGATAGCGGCACGCCTTTTTGCAGGGGCAATGGTCTTTTTCCCGGTATTCCTCCCGGAATTCCGCAGCAAATTCTTCCTGCAGCCGCAGCCCTTCCTGCCGGTTTCCTTTATGGAACTGCTCCATCGCAGCTAACTCTTTTGGATTTTTCTCAATGATCATCCTTCTGCCCTCCCCTAGGTCTTTCTCTGGTCTATCTCGAATCTTTCTCTAGTCTTTCTCTGGTCTTTCTCAGATCTATCGTCTGGACAGATGGCTTCTTCCCGTCTCGATTCCTGCGGATGCTCCCAGTATACCACACCGCCCGCCGGATCGCCAAGACCAAATGGGGTCCTCAGAAGCCTTCCCCACGCCAGGCCGCTCCCCACAGGTCACTCCCACAGTCCCAGCTGCCGGTATCCCTCCCTGCTTTCAAATTCCCGGAGATACCGGAAGATCTGGTCATTGTCATGCGCCATACCGGCGGAGGCGCAGGTCCGATGGAACAGCTCCCACAGTTCGTCGTGGCGGGGACTGGTCACGATATATTGGTTTCCATAGGTGCGGATATACCGCTCCTTCAGGCCGGGGAACAGCCGGTCCAGCTGCCGGTAAAAATACTCCCGGTTCCCCTCCCGCAGCGTCAGGCCCATGCCAAAGCACAGGACGCCGTATACCTTTGCCTCGATGCACATCTCCAGAATACCGGAGATATTCTCTTTCGTGTCGTTGAGGAACGGCAGGATCGGGGAAAGCCAGACCACCGTGGGGATCCCCGCGTCCCGCAGCTTTTTTAACGCCTCCCACCGCTGGCTGGTGGTGCTCACATGTGGTTCGATCTTCCGGCACAGCTCGTCGTCATAGGTGGTCAGAGTCATCTGCACCACGCATTTTCCATGGGCGTGGATCTCCTGCAAAAGATCCAGATCCCGCAGGATCCGGTCTGATTTTGTGATGATCGTGACCCCGAACCCGTACCGGGCGATCAGAGCCAAAGCCTTCCTCATATAGCCCAGTTCCAGCTCCAATGGGATATAAGGATCAGTCATCGCTCCAGTGCCGATCATACATTTTTTCCGCTTGCGCCGCAGCACCTGCTCCAACAGAACAAGGGCATTTTCCTTCACCTCAATGTCCTCGAAATCGTGCTCCATATGGTAGCAGCGGCTCCTGGAATCGCAGTAGATGCAACCGTGGGAACAGCCGCGGTATAGGTTCATCCCGTTCTGTGGAGAGAGGATCCCCTTGGCCTGTACGTAGTGCATACTCTCGCCTCCCAATCACTCCTACAGTATACCACACTCCCATCCGCGACGTAAATAATAACTGCAAAACGCCTGCTCCATCCTAAGACAGAGCAGGCGTTTTCCTTCCCAGATACCATTCCCAGATACCATTCTCTTATATCATTCGCAGATACCGTTTATGCAATAATGGGCGTTGCCACATTTCCTTCCTCGTCGAATACCAGCTCTGCCGGCTCGTCCACCGCTTCCACGCCGGGATATTTTCCGGCTTTCACGTCTTCATAATAGGACTCGGACAGCATGATCGAGCCGATATGCAGGCTGTTGGGAATCCGCACGATGCGGACATGGTCCTTGTCGATCTTGTTGCAGGTCTTGATACAGATCTGGATCGCTTCCTTGTCGGAACTGACCACGCATGGGATCCGGGCGGAGGCCAGAACCGTGCTGGTAATGCAGTTGGGATACATCTGTTCAATGTCCATATCGTCGAAGATCTTGCTGGTGATCGCAGAGGCTAACCCGCAGCCCAGCGCATTGCCGTGAGACTCCTTGCTTAAATTCAAAAAGCAGGTCCGCTGCACTTTGATCCCGCCGGACGCATACGGGGTAGAAAAGGTTCCTGTGATGTTGGGGTCCACGCCTGTACCGCTGAAATTTTTGCCCACCGTGTCCACCACCAGCACGTCCGTTTCTCCCACGATCAGCTTCGGCATGTTGGAAAACGCATATTTTAACAGCTCAGGCTCCCGCTCCAGGATCTTCTCCGCCGGGATCGCCTCGATCTTACAGGTTTCGTCATAGGCATTTTCGATGCAGGGGATCGCGAACAGGATCTTGGCCTTTTCCAGCACCACCTTCGCCATGGTTGGGATATTTTGGGCGATCACGTCCATGCCGTCTCCGTGCACCACGGACGCTCCCACCTGCTTGCCCAGGCCCACAGTCATCATCTTGCAGGGGCCGCTCTCGTAAGCGCCGCGGAACGCATTGTGGGGCTTTAACCGGCAGGAAACGATGATGCCGTCCGCCTCGTAGGCGTTCTTATCCAGCACCACCCGGCGTCCCCGCTCCGAATAGCCCAGCTCCACCACCTCCATAGAGGAATGGATCGGACAGCCCATGGCTTCCTCCGTGATGCCGTAGCCGGCCAGCATCTCTTTCTGCCCCTCGGCGGTAGCTCCGCCGTGGCTTCCCATGGCCGGAACGATAAAGGGGCTGGCCCCTCTGCTCTTAACAAAATCCACGATCGCCTTGGTGATGATATCCACATTGCGGATTCCCCGGCTCCCCGCCGTGATGGCGATGCGCATGCCCGGCCGGATCCGGGAGCAGATCTCCTCCCGCTCCATCTCCCGGTCCACCGCCGCAGGGATCTCCTCCGGCAGGATCACCTCTCTGGGAAATGTCTGCACAGCGCGGAACATTTTGGGGATCCGCGTATCCTTCAACAGCTCCGAAACTTTGCCGCCTTTTGTCACTTTCATCTTATTCCACTCCTTCTATCCATTATTTCCACATCTTCTGCTTATTCCATGTTCGTTCACGGATATCCCCTCACTTCGGCATATCCGTGTTTTCTGTATCTTCCGTTCTCTCCCGCGTCTTCCGCACCGTCAGTCCCCCGCCTCGTTCCAGTACTGAGACACCAGGGAAATAAAATATTTCGTCGACTGGCTCAGATAGCTTCCCTTCCGGTAAGTGGCCATGATCCGCCAGGACGGGTGGTCCGGCAGACAGAAAAAAGACACGCCTTCCACCGGTTCCAAAAACTGAGACCCAGGAACGATGCTGCAGCACAGCCGTGCCGCCACGATATTCAGGATCGTATGGGCCCGCACCGTCTCAAAAAGTACGTTAGGAACGATCCCCGCTTGGCAGAAAATATCATTGATGCAGTCGTGAGCCGTGGATTCTTTATACATCAGGGCAAACGGTTCATGACGGATACATTCCAAAGACAGCTCCGGATAAAGTCCTTTCCCGGTGTCCACCGCCAGCCGGCACACTGGATGGATGGACGGGACCGCCAGGAGAAACTCTTCCTCCCGGATGGGCAGATACTCATCCCCCGTCCGCTGTCCGTCCCGCAGCGTCACGAACCCCACGTCCAGATTTCCCTGGGCAATGAGCTGCTGCTGTCTTCTCACCGTGGCCTCCGTCATATTGACCACGATATTGGGGTACCGCTTGTGAAACTGAGGATAGATCGCCGTGAAGATCTTCGCTCCCCGTTCCGGCGTGACCCCTACGGACAGGGTCCCCCGCTTCTCCGCCGCCAGGTCTGCTAACCGGTTGTAGGTATCCTTTTTCAGGCGCAGCATTTCCTTTGCTGTTCCCACATAGATCTCCCCCGCCTCCGTCAGCGTCCAGCCGGCGCGGGAGCGGTGAAACAGTGCAAGGCCGATCTCTTTTTCCAGGTTCAGCAGCTGCTGCGTCAGCGCCGACTGGGTGATAAACAGCTTATCCGCCGCCTTTGTGACACTGCCTTCCTCGGCGATCTTCACAATATATTCAATATCTCTGAGGTTCATCCGATCCCTCCTTTTCTCCTCGGTCCCCCGGACACATCCGCACAGATCATCCGTTTTATATATAACATGGATCCCCCCGCCATTCAATCCAGGGGCAGGTTAAATTTTCTAATCCTACCGTTAGATTAATTAATTTTACAATTTTTTCCATCCATGCTATGGTGAATACACCCCGAACATCTGCGCAGATGTCCACCAAAGGAAAGACTTCAAAACGTCAGTAAAGTACCAAACCAACAACCAAAACGGCGTCAGACGCCGTTTAAAAACACAGGGAAGGAAGGAAAGAAAATGTCACATGAAACTCAAATGCTCCTGGGACTTTTCTTAGGCATTGCCGTCATGATCATCCTGGTGATGAAGACGAAAACCCATACGTTTATCGCGCTTCTGCTTGCATCTCTGATCACCGGGCTGGTAGGCATGATGGCTCCGTCCGAGGTGATCGCCGCCATTCAGGACGGCTTTGGAAATACGTTAAAAAGCACCGGCATCATCATCGGCCTTGGCGTCATGATGGGCGGTATCCTGGAAAAAACCGGGGCCGCGGAACGGCTGGCTTACACCTTTATCAAACTCATCGGAAAGGGAAAAGAGGAATGGGCCCTTGGCGTTACCGGCTGGATCGTGTCCATCCCGGTCTTCGCCGATTCTGCGGTAGTGATCTTCGCCCCGCTCTGCAAAGCCCTTTCCAGAGTAACCGGAAAATCGGTGATCGGACTGGCTCTGGCCCTGGCCTGCGGCCTTCAGTGCACCCACACCATGGTTCCTCCCACCCCCGGCCCGCTGACCGCAGCCGGCATGATGGGCGTAGACGTGGGACAGATGATCTTAGTGGGCGCAGCGCTGTCCATCCCCATCTTTATCTCCGCGATCCTGTACTCCAAATGGATCGGGACCAAGATCTATCAGATCCCGCAAACAGACGGCACCTACGATCGGAAAGCATTTAAAAAAGAGTACATCAAGACCATGGATGAGCTGGATTCCATCATGAACGCGAAAGAGCTTCCCAGCCTGTGGAATTCTCTTTCCCCTATCGTGATCCCGCTGCTCCTGATCTTCTGCAAGACCGCGTTGAACTTAACGCCCATTAAAAGCGGCCCGGTTTACCACATCATCTCTCTGTTCGGCGAGCCCATCGTCGCTCTGGCGATCGGCGCTACCCTGGCCGTATACGGTCTGGGACGCAAGATGGATCAGAAACAGATCATCGGCATCATGAACGAGAGCATCAAAGACACCGGTATCATCATGCTGATCACCGGCGCCGGCGGCTCCCTGGGAAACGTGGTAAAGGTAAGCGGCATCGGCGACGTCCTGGGCGCCATGGTAGTGAGCTGGCCTATCCCGGCCATCCTCATCCCAGTGATCATCGCAGCCCTGATGCGGATCGCCCTTGGCTCCGCCACCGTAGCGATCACCACTGCTGCCTCCCTGACCGCCCCGCTGATCCCGATGTTGGGATTAAACCCCGTTCTTCTGGCACAGGCCAGCTGTATCGGTGCGATCTCCTTCGGCTACTTCAACGACAGCGGATTCTGGGTATTTAACGGAATGTTCGGATTAACGGAAATGAAAGACCAGCTCCGATGCAAGACCGCCGTGTCCATGGTCATGGCCGGAACCGGCGTCATCGAGCTTCTCATCCTGAACGCATTCCTGTAACTGGAAATTATCCTATTTATCGATATACTTTTTACCAAACTCCAAACAGAGGGCATTGCAAAATTATCACCTTAGATAATTCAGCAATGCCCTCAACCCTTTTTCCCATTATGCGGCTTCCTTCCCCTTGTCTGTACCCAGAAAGGAAATAAGGCGCTGTTTCAGTTGTAAACGAAGGTGTTGTTGTATATAATATGATTTAAGGACAGAGGAACGGATGCAACGGCGCTCCAGACTGGATCATTGAAATTGTTTCTGCAGGCAGCAAACGGATAGACTACATGGTTAAATTATTTAAGTATAGAAATGCAGGAGTAAGAGAGTACTGGATTGTAGACCCATTAAAAAGCAGGATTTTAGTTTACGACTTTAAAATGGACGATTTAAACGAATATACGTTCACAGATAAAGTACCGTCAAGCATATATAAAAATCTTGTTATCGATTTTTCGGTTTTATAAAAGAGGATCGGGGCTTTCATTCCATCGCGCAATCCCTGTAGGCGAGACACTCCTGCTTTTATTGCATTGTCACTTCATCAGCGGGCCGTCCCTGACCGGCTTTCGCCTGTGCAAGACCAGCAGCCATCCGCAAATCAAACTCCTCCTTGCTCATTTCATCACGAGCAATGGGGCTGTGTGTCGGGATGGACGGTCTGAACGGCAGCCCATTCCACAGGACAATCTCACGATAGAACATATTGATCGCAGTCGAGCCGGGATTCCAAGACTAGACAAGATTCCTTCCGCTTTCGCCTTCAACTCCGGTTCCACCCGCGCTGCTACATTTGCACTTTTGATAGCCATCGCTCTCACCGCCTTTCGTTGGTTTGATTGTAGCATATTGTATGTCGGATGCAAGACAAAATATGTTGTCATCACCTGAATCTGGAATGAAATTTCTTTATGGCTCTATATTTATCATTTAAATTCCTTGTACAATCGTACTTTCATTGAATATTCTTTAAAATCAAAGCATCCCCTTCCATTATCTTAATAGAACTTACCCCCAGAT
>DVLJ01000017.1 GCA_018715565.1 Candidatus Ventrimonas merdavium | reverse complement strand
GGATAAAGCGATAATTGATTTATGGAATTAGAGGTAAATATGAAAGCAACAGTGAAAAAGCGATACCAAGAATTAAAAATTCAAAATTATAATAGTCTTATAAAAAGAGAGTGGCAAAGTAATGCTTTATTACAGGAGTGTTTGGAAACATTAGGAAATAACAAGAAGATTCTTTCTATAGAGGAACAGCGACAAATATTAGATAAATTTAATATTGAGTTACCTAGACTAATAAAAAATAGAAAGAAAACGGTTCAGTCGATTCAAGAACTATCACCACAGTGGATGAATAGGTTGGTTTATATTATCTGGGATGAGGAAAAGCTGCCTATAATACAAATAAATTTTGAAAGTGTATTAAATCATATCGATGATATTGTGGCAGTAGCATTTGATACCTGTATTGTTGCGGAAAATATGAATCAGTTTATTCAATTTGATGATAGAAATAGGATTACAGAATTTAACTTGGAAAGGGAATGATTCAGTCCATATGTTATTTCCTGGCGATTCAGATGGTGCAGGCAGCTCCAAGCGGAACAGCGAGACATCCGGTATTCCGGGAATCAGGGAGAAGAACGGAGGAAGAAACGGTTTGAAACTGGCTGTTGGATTGTTTATAATGTAGAAGTGTAGAAAAGCACGGCAGAGAAAAAGGGGGGAATCTGAATGAAAACACGGAGTTTCTGGGTGCTGCCAGTATGCCAGATCGCGGCGTCCTATGGGGCAGAGGCAATCTTTTTTTACAGCCTGTTTGATACGAAGCTTCACCCGGACCAGGATCGGATCATGGCGGCGGTGCTGCTAATCCTTTCCCAGTGCTTTTATGTGACGGATGTGGCGGTCCTGGCAGGATACAGTTTCTGGCACAGGATCTGGAGAAGGGGGACCGTGGCGGTCATCCTGCTTCCGGTTGTGCTGACCGCGGCAGCCATTGTGTGGGCGGTCGTCTGGTTCCTGACATAGGCAGCAAAATGCAGATGGGATATCCTAGAGAACATCCTAAAGAACCTTATAGAGAACCTCATCAGGAACACAGAGAATAGAGAGAAGAACAGGAGGCAGAGAAAAACGATGATACAGCAGATCATGGATCGGAGAAGCATCCGGAGATTCCGGCCGGATCCGGTGGCGCGGGAGGCGATAGAAGATATCTTGCAGGCGGGGATCCTGGCCCCATCCTCGAAGAACCGGCAGCCCTGGCGGTTTGTGGTGGCCCAGGGGGCGGCGAAGGAGGAGGCCCTGCAGGCCATGGAGCGGGGCCTGGAGCGGGAACGGAGGGCGCCGCTCTTGCCCAACAATACCCAGCATATCAGTGGGGCGGAGCATACCCTAAAGATCATGAGGCAGGCTCCGACCGTCATTTTTGTAGCCAATGCCCTGGGAGCGCCGTTGGATAAACCGCTGACCCCGGAGGACCGGATCGGGGAGCTCTGCAATGCCCAGTCCATCGGCGCGGCCCTGGAAAATATGAGCCTGGAGGCCGTCCATCTGGGCTTGGGGAGCCTGTGGATCTGCGATACCTGCTTTGCCCAGGAAGAGCTTCAGGCATGGCTGGGGACAGCCGGAGAGCTCTGCGCCGCCTTTGCCGTGGGCTATCCGGCAGAGAGTCCGTCTGCCAGACCCCGGATGGGCATGGAGTCCGTGACCGAGTGGAGAGGCTGAGGCCAGGATGCAGAAACAGCGGAAAGAAGAGATCGTGGAAAGCAAAGATCGTGGAAAGCAGAGATGGCCCCGGGAGGCGGGCCGTTAGCCTTCCCGCTCCTCAAAGAAATCCCGTTCCACGAACCGGCACACGCTGTCGATAAAGGCAGCGCAGTCCATCTGGTCGGCCTGTTCCAGATAGCATTTCACGATATCAAAATAAAAATCCGCCAGGAGGCTGGTGTAGACCGGGGCAGACAATTTCAGGCGGTAGCCATTCTGCTCCGCGGCCAGGAGATTGTCGGTGAGGATCTGGATCAGCCCTCTGCGGATGATCCGGAATAAGTCCCCGTCTTTGTTAGCCTGGAAGATCTTCTGGTACATTACCGTATTCTCATTCAGATTCTGAAGGAGCACATCCAAAAATCTCCGAATGTTTTCCATATTCCGAAAATAGATTACTTCATCAGACAGTCCGCTTTCTTCCAGCAGAGATTGGAGGCAGTAGCGGAGCAGGTCGTATTTGTCCTCAAAATAGCGGTAGAACGTAGAGCGGGAGACCAGGGCGGTACTGCAGATGTCCGTCAGGGTGATCTGCTCGAAGGGCCGCTTGGAAAGCTGGGCAAAGAGGGCGGCCCGCAGGAGCATGTAGGTGCGCCGTGCGGCAATGCGTTCCTGTTTGGCTGATGCTCGTTCCATGTCAGATCCCTCCCGGTTGTGTGAAGTTGAACAGATATGGGAAATGTGTCTCATTTGAAACGCTGTCCGGATATCTGATACTTGAGTATTTTATCACAAAAATGGATAATAGTGCAAGAAATAGAAGAAATGAAGGGGTAACTATGACAGGATGGAGCAGGCAGCTGGCCCGTCTGATCATCAGACGGCGGGGATGGATCGAGAGTATCTTTGCGGCGGGGTGCGTCTTCTCCCTGCTGGCGATGTTTTTTGTCAGCGTCAACTATGACATGACCAAATACGTGCCGGATGACGCGCCTTCCAGCATCGGGCTGGAACACATGCGCCAGGAATTCGGCTATCCGGGAACGGCCCGGGTGATGCTGAAGGATGTGACGCTTTACGAGGCGAAGCAGTATAAGGACCAGCTGGAGCAGGTGGACGGCGTGGACCAGGTGCTCTGGTGCGACAGCACGGTCAACCTGTATGCGGGAGAGGATTTCATCGATCTGGAGGACATCCAGGATTATTATAAGGACGGCTGCGCGGTGATGGATATCACCTTTCTGGAGGAATCCGATTCCCCCAGGACGGAAGCGGCGATCGATGCCATGCAGGAGATCACCGGGGAAAAGGGCTGCTATGTGGGCATGGCGGTACAGAACAAGTCCCTGATCGAGACTACGGCCAGGGAGATGAGCCGGATTCTGGTGGTAGCGGTCATCATGATCCTGGCGGTGCTCTGCATTTCAACCACGGCCTGGACGGAGCCGGTGCTCTTTATGCTGGTGATGGGGGTGGCGGTGCTGCTGAACCGGGGCACCAACGTGTTCCTGGGGACGATCTCCTTTATCACCAACAACGTGGCCATCATCCTGCAGCTGGCTACCTCCATGGACTATTCCATTTTCCTGCTGGACGCGTTTATCCGCTGGCGGGAGACCGGACTGTCGGACGAGGAGGCCATCGAGGAGGCGGTAGAGGAGGCCATCAACTCGATCTTCGCCAGCAGCCTGACTACCATCGTAGGATTCCTTGCCCTGGTGACCATGCGGTTCAACATCGGCTTTGATATGGGGCTGGTCCTGGCGAAGGGCATCGTGTTCAGCCTGCTTTCCGTGGTGTTCTTCATGCCCGCCATGATCCTGAAATTTGCAAAATGGAACGACCGGACGAAGCATCGCCCGTTCCTGCCGGATTTTACAGGATTGGGAAAACGCGTCTGCCGGATCCGCTGGATCGTGCTGGCGGCGGCGCTCCTGATCACGCCTCCGGCCTATGCGGCCCAGGGGATGAACCATTTCCTGTACGGCAATGAGGCGGTAGGAGCGGCGGAAGGGACCCAGGTGTACCAGGACGACCAGGAGATCACCCAGCGGTTCGGCCGGAGTAATCTGCTGTTGCTGTTATACCCCAACAACGATCTGGCGTCGGAACGGCAGCTGACGGAGGAGCTGGAGGATCTGCCGTATGTGAAAAGCGTGACCTCCCTGGCCAATACCCTTCCCCAGGGGATCCCGGAGGAATTCCTGCCGGAGTCCATGATCAGCCAGCTCCACACCCGGGACACGGCCCGGATGCTGCTCTACATACGGACGAAGGGGGAGAGCGAGCAGGCCTTTCAGTGCACCGATGAGATCCGGGACATCCTGGAGGGCTATTATCCGGAAGGGGCATACGTGGTGGGGGAGACCCCGTCCACTCAGGATATCAAGACGACGATCACGGCGGACAACGCCCGGGTGAACCTGCTTTCCCTGCTGGGCGTTTTTCTGGTGGTCATGTTCAGCTTCCGCTCCCTGCTGATCCCCCTGGTGGTCATGGTGCCGATCGAGATCGCGATCTTTGTGAACATGGCGATCCCTTACATCCAGGGCGTGGATATGGTATATATGGGCTACATCGTAGTCAGCAGCATCCAGCTGGGGGCGACGGTGGATTATTCGATCCTGCTGACGAACCATTATATGGCCTGCCGCAGGACCATGGACAAACGAGAAGCCTGCGCGGCGGCCATTGCCAAGTCCTGTCCCTCCATCTTTACATCGGGGACCATCATCACCCTGGCCGGATATATCGTGCATTTCATTTCTACCACGGCGGCCATCGGGGATCTGGGCCACCTGATCGGACGGGGCGGCCTGCTTAGCGTGATCCTGGTGCTGACCCTCCTTCCCGCCCTTCTGATGCTGTTTGACGGCATCGTGGTGGAAAAGGAGTGGAAACGCCCCCATCTGCACCGGGGCGCCCTGGACGGACACCGGAGGCGGCGGGCGGCGCTGAAGAAGAAGCTGGCAGAGAAGATCGGGGAGATAGAACCTATGGGAAAGAGGACGAGACAAGAGACAGCGGGAGGTGGACTGGATGAAAAGTAGCAGAAGGATCGGGAAACGGCATATGGGGAAACGGCATACGGGGAAGCTGCTGATCGGAACGCTGGCGGCGGGGGGAGAGCACGGGGCGGCCCGAACGAACGCGGCAGCTCCCAAAAACGCGGCGGCAGTCCTGGCGGCGGCCCTGATCGCCAGCATGGCCGCCGCGCCTCTGGCCTACGCCGCCCCGGCCCAGGTGTCGGTGGACGAGGCTATGTATGGGAACCTGGACTATTACGGGACGATGGAAACGGTCAGCGTGGTGAAAAGCTGCACGATGAACGGGCAGACGTCCTACACGGACCACGGCGATTACCAGAAGGTGGTCAATATGTCGGACCACACCGAGCCGGTACTGGGCGACGGGACCGTTACCTGGAACTTTGCCGAGAGCCCGAAGGGCCGGTTCTACTACCAGTGCGGGCTGACGCCGGAGCAGGCACCGCTGCCCTGGAGCTTTGACATTTCCTATCAGTTAAATGGCGTTCCGGTCAATGGAGAGGACTTAGCGGGAGCATCCGGCCTGGTGGAGATCCGCATCCAGGCCACGGCCAGGGAGGATGCGCCAGAGTATTTCCGCAACAATATGATCCTGGCGGCAGCGGTGCTGGCAGACGGGGACACCTGTTACAGCGTGGAGGCGCAAGGGGCCCAGATCCAGACCATGGGAGACCAGACCGCCGTGGTATTTACCGCCCTGCCGGGAGAGGATGGGGACTACACCGTCCGCCTGGGCTCCGACTGCTTTGAGCTGAGCGGCGTGTTCCTGGCCATGGCGCCAGGGACGGTGGAGGACCTGGAACGGATCGCGGATCTGAAGGAAACGAAGGACACCTGGAAGGAAAGCGGTGACCAGCTGTACGACAGCATGGAGCAGATGGCCCGTTCCGTAGAAGCCATGCGGGAGGGGATCACCGTGCTGCAGAGCGGCCTGGATGCGGCGGACCAGGCCCGTTCCGTGTGGAGCGGGTCCAAGGACCGGCTGCTGGAGGAAAATGACCGCACGCTGGAGGCTCTGACTGCGGTCTCGCGGCAGATGGAGACCCTGGTGCCCCATCTGGAGACCGCCCAGGAGGCAGCTCGGACCGTCCACGGAGCCATGGGGGACATTGCCGTCACCCTGCGGGATATGGAAGAGCCCCTGGCGGACTTAAATAACGCCCTGTGCGGCATCCAGGACAATGCTGAGGACCTGTCGGACCGGATCCCGTCCCTGACCGCCCTGGTGCAGAAGCTGACGGCGCTGGACGCGGCCCTGCAGAGCAGCGAGCAGATCTACGTCACCCAGTTGGCCGCCCTGGCAGAAAATCTGGCTCTCATCCAGGGAGACTATTATGAGGAAGATCTCTATGACGGCGAGATCCCCCTGCTCAACGACCTGCCGGCAGTTGCAACCCCGGGCGACGCGTCGCCCGGCGGGAG
>DVLJ01000240.1 GCA_018715565.1 Candidatus Ventrimonas merdavium | reverse complement strand
CATCGGCTGGGACGGGGCGGGGAGCCACAACCGGACCCTGCGGAGCGTGCAGCAGGAAAATGTGCGCCATTCCCTGGAAGCCGTGAAAGCGGCGGCGGGGCTGGGATGCCGGCGGTTCTTATTTACCGGATCCCAGGCAGAGTACGGCGTCCATCATGAGACGATCACCGAGGATACGCCGTGCAGGCCGGTTTCTGAGTACGGCATCGCTAAGGTGGAATTTGGCCGCCAGGCAGAGGCGCTTTGCCGGAAATTGGGGATGGAATATGTGCATACCCGCATCTTCAGCGTCTACGGCCCTGGGGATCATCCCTGGTCCCTGGTGCAGACCTGTCTGTCCACCTGGATGGACGGCGGAGAGATGAAACTGGGAGAATGCACCCAGTTCTGGAATTTCTTATATATAGAAGATACGGCTGCGGCCCTGGTCTGCCTGTTGACAGAAGGGCGGCCTGGTGTCTATAATATTGCAGGTAATGATACCCGCCCATTGCGGGCTTATATTGAAGAAATGTACAGGCTGTGCGGCAGCCGGGGAAGCTTTCGCTACGGGGAACGGCCCCAGAACGCGGAGGGACCGGCGGATCTGATGCCAGATATCAGCCGGATCTGCCGGGAGACCGCCTGGCGTCCGGTCACAGCTTTTTCGGAGGGAATTTATGAAACATTGCATCGCCTGCGGGCATGAACTGCCGGAGACGTGTTTATTTACCCTGGAGCAGGCTCCGGCCTCGGCGCAGGATATCCCCGACGCCCGGGAAGTGGAGACGGACCGGGGCGTGGATCTGTCCCTGTATCAGTGCGCCCACTGCGGGCTGGTGCAGTTCTCCTGCGAGCCGGTATCCTACTATCGGGATGTGATCCGGGCAGGTGGATTTTCCACCACCATGACAGAGCTTCGGAGAAGGCAGTACCGTCATCTGATCCAGACCTACGGATTGGAAGGGAAACGTTTTGTGGAGGTGGGCTGCGGCCGGGGAGAATTTCTGAAGGTGCTGACCGAATTCCCGGTAGAGGCCTATGGCATGGAGCACAAGGCGGAGCTGGTGGAGCTGGCCAGACAGGACGGCCTGCAGGTATGGCAGGAATTCCCGGAGACTTCGGATCAGACGTTTCGGGGAGGGCCTTACGACGTATTTTTATCCTTTAATTTCCTGGAGCACCAGCCGGATCCGGCGGGGATGCTCACCGCCATTTACCGGAATCTGGCGGAGGACGGCATGGGCTTGATCACCGTGCCGGCCCTGGAATATATCCTGGAAAAGGGGAGCTACTATGAACTGATCCGGGACCACATCGCCTACTATTCCTTCGGGACCCTGCGGGCCCTTCTGGAGCGGTGCGGCTTTGCGGTGCTGGAGGAGGAAATGGTGAACCGGGATACCATTTCCATGATCGTGAAGAAATGCCCCGGAGGGGCAGCTGCGGAGAGGACGAAGGTGCGCGGCGGGGGAGGAATGGAAGGCATGGGCGGCGGGAAAGGCGCGGAAGGCACGAAAACAGCCGGAGAATGCGGCCTTTCTTCCGGCACGGAGCCTTCTGTATCCGTAGAACCCCTGGTGCGGGGACGGGAGATTGTCTTGGAGGATATCCGGCGGTTCGTAAAGGATCTGGAGGAGCGGGGACGTTCCCTGGCCCTGTGGGGCGCGAGCCATCAGGGCTTTACCCTGGCGGCGACCACAGAGCTTTCCCAGGCGGCGGAGTATATCATCGATTCCGCGCCCTTTAAGCAGGGGCGGTTCGCACCGGCGTCCCATCTGCCGATCATCGCGCCGGACGGATATTTTTCAGATCCGGTGGACGCCATCCTGATCGTGGCCCCCGGGTATACCGACGAGATCGCCGGGATCATCCGGCAGAAATTCGGACCGCAGGTGGAGATCTACTGCATGCGGACCAACCGGGTGGAGCGGCTGGATGGGGGGCCGGGAACGCCGGCGGCCGGCGAGGCGGACTGTTCTGACGGAGTGGGCGCCTCTCTGGAGGGCGGATCAATGGCTTCTGCCGGAACCGCCGCCCCCCTGGCGGGCCAGCGGATCGTCATGACCGGGGCCACTGGTTTCCTGGGACGGAATACGGCCCGGCAGCTTTTGGACGCAGGGGCGGAGGTATTCGCTCTGGTAAGGGTAGGATCAAAGCAGAAGGATCTGCTCCCCAAGGCGGAACGGTTCCACATCGTGCCGGGCTCCATGGAGACGGTGCTGGAGGCGGCGGCCTCCATCGGCCATGCCGACGGGTTCCTCCACTTTGCCTGGGGCGGGGTGAACCGGGAGGAGATTGATTCTCCCAAGGTCCAGGCGGCGAACGTCAAGGGCTCTCTGGACTGCCTGGAAGCGGCCAGACGGCTGGGCTGCCGGATCTTCATGGACGCCGGTTCCCGGGTGGAGTACGGAATCACCGAGGACGGGACCATGGAGGAATCCATGGAATGCCATCCGGTGAACGCCTACGGAAAAGCCAAGCTGGAATTCTATGAACAGGCGGCGGATCGCTGCAGAAGCTGGGGGATGACGTACTATCACCTGCGGTTCTTCAGCGTGTACGGGACCGGCGATCATCCCTGGTCGATCATTTCTACCCTGGTGCGGGACCTGCCCCAGGGAAAGACGGTATCCTTAAGCGCCTGCCGCCACCGGTGGAATTTTATGGATATCGAAGATGCGTCCCGGGCAGTGGCAGCGCTGTACCGCTGCAGCAAGGACCATCCGGGAGAGTGCCATGTGGTCAATGTGGCTTCGGAGGATACCCGGGTGCTGAAGGAATTCGTGGAGGAGATCCACCGTCTCTGTGGCGGGAAAGGGGACCTGGAGTTCGGCACCTTTGTGCAGGCCAAGGAAGGGGCCCTGTCCATCTGCCCCAAAGTACAGGTACTAAAGGAGTTGACCGGAGGGACCTGGACCGAGTGGGTATCCTTTGAGGAAGGGATCCGGCGGATGCTGGAGGCATAGAAGAGGCATAAAAGGCTGGGGAAGATACGATTCGGAGGTTAAGATGAAGAAGATCAGTGTACTGATTCCCTGTTATAATGAAGAAGAAAATGTAGAAGCCATCTGTCACGCGGTGGTGGAGACCCTGGAGCGGGACCTGCCCCAGTATGACTATGAGATGGTCTTTATCGACAACGATTCCAGAGATCAGACCCGGCCCATCCTGCGCCGGCTGTGTGCCGAAAATCCCCGGGTGAAAGCTATTTTCAACGCCCGGAATTTCGGTCAGTTCAACTCTCCCTATTATGGGATGCTGCAGGTGACCGGGGACTGCGTGATCGAGATGGTGGCGGATTTCCAGGATCCGGTGGAGCTGATCCCCCAGTATGTAAAGGCCTGGGAGGAGGGCTACAAGATCGTCATCGGCATCAAGACCAGCAGTAAGGAGAGCCGGGTGATGTATGCGCTGCGATCCTTCTATTATAAGATGATCCGCAAGCTGTCGGACGTGGAGCAGATCGAGCATTTTACCGGCTCCGGGCTGTACGACCGGGACTTTATCGAGGTGCTGCGGAAGCTGGACGACCCCACCCCGTTTTTGCGGGGCATCGTGGCGGAGCTGGGCTATAAGCGCAAGGAGATCCCCTATGAGCAGCCGAAACGGCGGGCGGGAAAGACCCACAACAACTTTTACCGGCTGTACGACGCGGCGATGCTGAGCGTGACCTCCTACACCAAGGTAGGGCTGCGCATGGCCACCTTTGTAGGCGGGTGCAGCGCGCTGATCAGTATGCTGGTGGCGGTCGTTTATCTGGTCATGAAGCTGATCTGGTGGGACCGGTTCCCTGCAGGCATGGCGCCGATGCTGATCGGCATGCTGTTCTTAGGCTCCGTGCAGATCTTCTTTATCGGCGTGGTAGGCGAATACATCCTGGCCATCAACCAGCGGGTGATGAAGCGGCCGCTGGTGGTAGAGGAGGAGCGGCTGAATTTTGAGCCGGAGGACAGGGAACACTGAGAAACATGGTGAGAGGATACCAGGAGCATGAAGTTTAAGATTGATGTAGTACGGATTCGGGAAAATTCCATCGAGTTAAACGGCTGGGCCATCGGGAAAACGCCGGAATCGAAGGCGCGTTTTAAGGTGCTGGATGGAAAAAAGCAGCCGGTGAAGCACCGGTATGTGGCCACCCGGCGGGACGATGTGAGCCAGATTTATTATAAGAAGGTATATGACCAGGATTACGGATTTGACATCCAGTTTCCCTACACCCGGGGAGAGGATTACTGGCTGTTGATCAACTGCGACGGTCAGACCCGCCGCATGAAATTTAACGAGGAACTGATCGCCAAGCGGGCCAGTGTGGCCCACAAGCGGCTGGAGAAGATCCGGGACCTGATGAACATGGAGACCGTGCGGGTGGCCCTGGATTTCGGCAAGAAGCACGGGTTAAAGGCCCTGCTGCTTAAGTCCAAGCACAAGCTGCAGGGGCTGGACAATGACTATGAGTACGGCGAGTGGTACGATCTGACCAAGCCCACCGCCGAGGAGTTGGCGGAGCAGAGACAGACGAAGCTGGCTTACGAGCCCCTGCTTTCCGTGGTGATCCCGGCCTACAAGACGCCGGAAAAGTACCTGCGGGAGATGCTGGATTCCATCCGGGCCCAGACCTACCAAAACTGGGAGGTCTGCCTGGTGAACGGAAGCCCCAAGGGCGAGGGAAAGATCGTAGAGCGGGTCATGAAGCAGTACATGGCCGAGGACAGCCGGTTCCGGTATGAGAATCTGGGAGAGAACCGGGGCATTTCGGAAAATACCAACGCCGCCATCGCCATGGCGAAGGGAGATTTTGTGGTGCTGGCAGACCATGACGACACCCTGCCGGAGCATGCCCTTTTTGAGGTGGCCTCTGCCATCAACGCCCATCCGGACTGCGAAGTGATCTACTCGGATGAGGATAAGCTGGACATGGACGGGGGAGCCTTGTTCGATCCCCATTTTAAGCCGGATTTTAACCCGGATCTTTTGTGCAGCGTCAACTATATCTGCCATCTGTTCGTGGTGAAACGCAGCCTGTTAGAGCGGGTAGGCGGCTTCCGCAATGAATTTGACGGCGCTCAGGACTATGACTTTATCTTCCGGTGCACGGAGCAGGCGAAGGAGATCCATCATATCCCCAAGGTGCTGTATCACTGGCGCTGTCATCAGGATTCCACCGCCAGCAATCCCCAGAGCAAGCTGTACGCTTTCGAGGCCGGCTCCCGGGCGATCCTGGCCCACTATGAGCGGTGCGGCATCCCGGCGGAAAAGGTGGAAAAGGGCGTGGACTATGGCATTTACCATACCACGTTCCAGATCCAGGGAGAGCCGCTGGTATCGGTGGTCATCCCCAACAAGGACCACACGCCGGATCTGGATCTGTGCATCCGGTCTATCTTAGAGCGGGCCAGCTACAAGAACCTGGAGTTCGTGGTGATCGAAAACAACAGCACGGATCCGGTCACATTTGAATACTATGAGAAGATCCAGAAGGAATTCCCCCAGGTGCGGGTGGTGCGCTGGGAGCGGGAGTTCAACTACTCCGCCATCAACAATTTCGGCGCCCAGTTTGCCAAGGGAGAGTACCTGCTGTTCCTGAACAATGATACGGAGATCCTGGCCCCCAACCTGTTTGAGGAAATGCTGGGCTTCTGCCAGCGTCCGGAGGTGGGCATCGTGGGTGCAAGGCTTCTGTATCAGGACGATACCATCCAGCATGCAGGGGTGGTGGTAGGCTTTGGCGGCATTGCCGGGCACACCTTTATCGGCCTGCACCAGGCGGAGAACAGCTATTTCCACCGGGCCATGTGCGCCCAGGATTACAGCGCGGTGACCGCAGCCTGCATGATGACCAAGGCGTCGGTATTCCGGGAGACCGGAGGCTTTACCGAGGAGCTGGCAGTGGCGTTTAACGATATCGATTACTGTATGAAGGTTCGGGAGAAGGGCTATCTGGTGGTGTATGCCCCCTATGCGGTGATGTACCACTATGAATCCAAGTCTAGAGGACTGGAGGACACCCCGGAGAAGGTGGCCCGGTTCAACCGGGAGATCGCCATCTTCGCCAGACGGTGGCCGGATATCTTGAAAAATGGCGACCCCTACTACAATCCCAACCTGACCCTGCGCAAGTCCAATTTCGCCCTGCGGGATCTGCTGAAGGAAAAGATCGGCGAGCCCTACAAGCTGGAGGTAGACGTGGAGCAGACGGGAACGGACGGCCGGGCGGAGCGGAAGGAGCTGTCAGGCCGGAAAGGACCGGAGGCGCAGCATGACCGGCCGGAGCAGAGCGGGAAGCATGGGAAGACGGAGCGCACCCAAGGGAGAAAAATGAGATGACAAAGAAAGCGACGATCATCATCCCCAATTATAATGGATTGAACTTTATGCAGCCCTGCCTGGACGCCCTAAAGGCCCAGACGTGTCAGGATTTTGACCTGCTAGTGGTGGATAACGGGTCCACCGACGGGAGCGTGGAGTGGCTGCGGGAGCGGGAGGTGCCCGGTATTTTCCTGGAGGAGAATACCGGCTTTTCCGGCGCGGTGAACGTGGGGATCCGGGCGGCGAAGACCCCTTATGTGATCCTGCTGAACAACGATACGGAGGCGGAGCCGGAGTATGTGGCGGAGCTGATCCAGGCCATCGAGGCTTCTCCCCGCATCTTTTCCGTCAGCCCCAAGATGGTGCAGCTGTATGATAAGGAAAAGATGGATGACGCAGGCGATATGTACACCCTGATGGGGTGGGCCTATCAGCGGGGCGTGGGCCGGGAGACCTGGCGCTATCAGCGCCCCTGTGCGGTATTTTCCGCCTGCGCCGGAGCCGCCATCTATCGGCGGGAGGTCTTTGAGGAGATCGGGTATTTTGACGAGATGCACTTTGCCTATCTGGAGGACATTGACGTAGGCTACCGGGCGAAGATCGCCGGGTACTGGAACCGGTATTGTCCCACGGCGGTGGTGTACCACGTAGGGAGCGGCACCAGCGGTTCCAAGTACAACCCGTTCAAGGTACGGCTGGCGGCCCGCAATTCCATATATCTGAATTATAAGAACATGCCCGGCTGGCAGCTGGCCTTGAACAGCCTGCCCATCGCCCTGGGGATGGGGGTGAAATACCTGTTTTTCCGCCGGCTGGGCTTTGGCAGCGCCTATCTGGGCGGCATCGCCGAGGGGATCCGCACAGCGGGACAGACGAAAAAGGTGCCGTACCGGAAGGAGGACCGCTCCGTCTATCTGGCGATCCAGTGGGAGCTGATCTGGGGCACGGCTCTGTACGTTTATGAGTTCTCCCGCCGCCAGATGGCCAAGATCAAGGCCCGGATTTCCTGAATCAAGGGGCCTTTTTGGAGAAAATTTGGAAAATCGGAACGAATCAGAAAGAAACAGGGCTGGTATTTAAGAAAAATTTAATGGTGTTCCTGGTAAAATTCGTGTATAATCGTTAGCATCGAGTGACTATGTAGTTCAGACGCTAGGGAAGGTGCGCCTTCCGGCGCCGGAAAACAAGGTGAAACGCTATGATAAAAGATAACCAGACCCGATTTAACCGCCTGCACGTCCTGCTGGACGCGCTTGTGATCACGGCGGCCTACATCTTCAGCTGGTTCATTACCTTAAAAAGCGGGATTTTCGTAAAACCGGACATCGGGATCCTGCCTGCCTGGTTCTATCTGGGGGCGCTGATCATCATCGTTCCGGTATATCTGCTGTTATATACCTTTTTCCACCTGTTTACCCCTAAGCGGGTGCAGGGACGGAGACTGGAATTTGCCAACATCTGCAAGGCGAACATCATCGGTACGTTCCTGTTCGGCATGGTCCTGTACCTGGGGAACGACAACCCTTACCTGCAGGAATTCTCTGCGCGGGTAGTGGTGGGGTTCTTCTTCATCAACATCGCTGCGGAGACCTTAGAGCGCAACTGTATCCGCATGATGCTGCGCTCGATCCGGGCGCGGGGCTATAACCAGAAGCACGTACTTTTGGTGGGCTACAGCCGGGCGGCGGAAGGCTATATCGATCGGGTACTGGCGAACCCGGAATGGGGATATCAGATCCGGGGCATCTTAGACGATAACCAGGAGTGGGGCCACGAATACCGGGGGATCCGGGTGATCGGCACCACCAAGGATCTGCGGGAGATCCTGGCGCTGAACGTGCTGGACGAGATCGCCATCACCCTGAGCATCCGGGAATACAGCGGCCTGGAGCAGCTGGTGGCCGAATGTGAGAAGTCGGGGGTCCATACCAAGTTCATCCCCGATTACAACCGGATCATCCCGACGAAGCCCTATATGGAGGACTTACAGGGGCTTCCGGTGATCAATATCCGTCATGTGCCGTTAAACGACATGCTGAACGCGACGGTGAAGCGGGCGATCGACATTTTCGGAGCGATCGTGGCGCTGATCCTGTTCTCGCCGGTGATGCTGGTCACGGCAGTCCTGATCAAGCTGACGTCTCCGGGACCGCTGATCTACAAGCAGGAGCGGGTCGGCCTTCACAACCGTCCGTTCCAGATGTATAAGTTCCGGTCTATGGAGGTCCAGGAGCCGGACAAGGAAAAGGGCAGGTGGACGACCCCCCATGATCCCCGGGTGACGCCGATCGGACGGTTTATCCGGAAGACCAGCATCGACGAGATGCCGCAGCTGGTCAACGTGCTGGTGGGAGATATGAGCCTGGTGGGACCCAGGCCGGAGCGTCCGTTTTTTGTGGAGCGCTTCAAGGAGGAGATCCCCCGCTACATGATCAAGCACCAGGTGCGTCCGGGGATGACCGGATGGGCCCAGGTGAACGGGCTGCGGGGCGATACGTCCATTACCAGGCGGATCGAGCACGATCTGTATTATATCGAGAATTGGACTTTGGGATTTGATTTTAAGATCCTGTTTCTGACATTTTTCAAAGGCTTCATTAATAAAAATGCCTACTAGGCCGCCGGATCTGCGGTCCGGCAGAAGGATTTAGGAGAGGAAACGAATGAATCGCGATTACGACGACGAGTTAGAGCGCGGGAGGTCGCGCAGAAGGACGGGACGCGGAGAGAGCGAAGGCGGGACCAGGCGGGGCTCCTCGGAGCAGGAACGCTGGGAGAGCTGGAAGCATCAGAAGGAGCAGTCCCGCGGAGAAGAGCTGGACATCATGGGCGATGCTTCTGTGCGTCCGCTGCCGGAGACGGGCCAGCCAAGGGCGGAACGGCAGGTGGCATGGCGGTCCGAGTCCGCTAGAGACGGCCAGCGCGGTCAGAGCCGGAGCCGCGGGAGCGCCCGGCAGAGGATGGCTGACAGCAGCCGGAGCAGCGCGGAGACCGGCGGGGGCTATCAGAGCCGGATCGCTGCCGGACAGGATGGGAGCCGTCAGGCAAGGAACGGTTCGGACTCGATCGGGGGCCGTCAGACCGCGGCGTCCAGAGAGGGAGGACGCGGCCTGCGCCAGCAGGCACAGCTGGAACGGAGGAAGAAGCGCCGTCGGATGATCGTGATGATCGTGGCCGAGTGCATCACCCTGGCCCTAATCTTCGGCTATGGTTTTTTTGCCAGGACGATGGCAAAGCTCCAGAGGGACGAGGAGTTTATCCGGGAGGAGATCAGCAGCAACGATATCGGCGTGGAATTCGAGGAGCAGATGAAGGGCTACTGGACGATCGCTGTATTCGGTGTGGATGCCCGGGACAGCGCGATCAGCAAGGGCACCAACTCCGACGTGATCATGATCTGCAACATCAATCTGGATACAGGCGAGATCCGGTTGGTTTCCGTATACCGGGATTCTTACTTAAATATCTCGGCAGAGAAGAATACGTATAATAAGATCAACCAGGCGTACTTTTTAGGAGGCCCGACCCAGGCGGTAGAGGCTCTGAACCGGAACCTGGATCTGAAGATCTGGGACTATGTGACCTTTAACTGGAAGGCTGTGGCCCAGGCGATCGATATTTTAGGCGGCGTAGACATCGAGCTGAGTAAGGCGGAGTTCTACTATATCAACTCCTTTATCACCGAGACGGTGAAGGCAACTGGCATCGGATCCCATCATCTGACCCATGCAGGCATGAACCATTTAGATGGCGTCCAGGCGGTGGCTTACGGACGGCTCCGTCTGATGGATACGGACTTTGCCCGTACCGAGCGGCAGAGAAAGGTGGTAGAGCAGGCGTTCGAGAAGTGCAAGCAGGCAGATTTTGACACCCTGTATACCCTGATCGGAACGGTATTCCCCAATGTAAAGACCAGTCTGTGGGTAGACGATCTGGTGAACAACGCCAGGAATATCTCCAAGTTCCATTTAGGCGAGACCACCGGCTTCCCCAAGGCGATCGGCAACGCCAGCCTGCCGGGGAAGGGAGACTGCGTCATCCCCGCTACCCTGGAACAGAACGTAGTCGAGCTCCACAAGTTCCTGTTTGATGTGGAGGATTATACGCCCTCCGATACGGTGAAGCAGATCAGCAATAAGATCATATCCGACACCGGCATTTCCAAGGCCGGCCAGGTCATCGATAAGGTGCGCACCGACGCCGGTGTGATCCAGCAGCCCAAGACAACGCCCGCGGAGACGACCAAAGCGGAGCGTGAGGATGAGGAAGATGAGGACGAGGGCTATCAGTATGTCTATGTGAAGGACAGAGACGGCAAGAAGGTCCGGAAAAAGATCGCCATGGAGACGGATGAGGACGGGGAGTATATCCCGTGGGAGACGGACGCAGATGGGTTCCTGATCGAGGAGAGCAGCAGCGTAGCCCGCCCCACGTCGCCGACGGAGACGGATGAGGACGGGAATCCGGTGGAGACTACGCGGAATCCGCTCCTTCCATCCCTGGTGGAGACCGATGCAGACGGCAATCTGATCCGTCCGACGGATGAGAACGGCGATCCGATCTCTACCCGCCCGACAGAGACGGCCGGCACTGGGACCACGGGCCGCCCGGGTGAGAGCACAGGCACGTCAGAGCGTCCTGGCGAAACCAATGGCGCCGCAGGCCGTCCCGGAGAGACCTCCGGTGGTCAGACGGTAAGCCGCCCCGGCGAGACGGCCGGTTCGGGGAACGGAACGGGGAACCATCCTGGGGAGACGGCTGCCATACGGCCGACCGCGCCCACAGAGAGCACGGGAGGATCCAGGCCGGGAGCATCGATCCAGGCGCCGGGAACCACGACACCATCTTCCGAGGCGGTTGGTTCCAACGGGCCGGGGAGCGGCGGCGTGACGCCCACGGCTCCTACCGCGCCCCAGACGACAGTCCAGCAGGAACCAGGCGGCGTGACCTCCATCGCGCCTACCTCAGGCGGCGTGGTGGCGGCTCCAGGACAGTGATGAGAAGGCTCCGGCAGGTCCCGATCAGGGGGCGCCGGACGGATACAGGCTTTTCCAGGCCGCCGCACAGATCTGCGGCGGCCTGAATTCTTCAATAAATCACAGAGAGAACATAGTTTGGTCACAAACGGATGTTATAGTTTCTGTATCAAAAGGAAATCAAGATACAGAAAGGGGATTTTGATCATGTACGAAGACGACAGGAATGGGTATCAGAACGGCTGTCAGGCTTCCGGACAGAATGACGATAGAGATCACAGCAGGGAGAACTGGAACGGGCAGGACCGGAACGAGGAGAACCGGCAGGCGTCCGGCCAGACCTCAGGCTGGGAGCGGACTCCGATGACAGGAGCGGACCGGGACGGCAGCCAGGCAGAGGACCGGACTTCGGGAGCAGCCGGGAGCTGGACGGCAGGACCGGCAGAGAGCCGGGATCCTGGCGCAGGAGCCAGCCGGACGTCCGGAACAGACGGGGCCTGGACGGCCCCGGCAGACGGCAGCGGAACGCGGGGCCAGGACGGCAGGGAGCAGAGCAGACATGCGGAGGAGCCCTGGAGCACGGCTTCGGACCCGGCGCGGCAGAGACGGTATGACGACGACTGGAACCACAGGAATATGTCCCATATCCCTCAGGACCGGGAGCCGAAGCGGCGGAGAAAATCTTCACTGGGACTGAAGATCGCCGGGATCGCAGCAGCGGCGCTGCTGTTCGGCCTCATCGGAGGGGGCGCGATGTTCGCCGTGAATACGGTGGGCGAGCTGGTGAAGGAAAGCCACACCCAGGAGACAGAGGCGGCGCCGAAGGTGACCGTGGCTCAGGCGGAGACCCAGGGCGCGCCGGACGGCGGCTCCGGCAGTGCAGCCAGCGCGAATGTAACGCCGGCGATGGTCCTGGACGTATCCGGTATTGTAAAAGAAGCGATGCCTTCGGTAGTAGCTATTACCAATACGATGCTGATCCAGCAGCGGACCTGGTTCGGCGGGGTCGAGACCTATGAGATCCCTGGCAGCGGATCCGGCATCATCGTGGGACAGAACGACGACGAGCTGCTGATCGTGACCAACAACCACGTGGTAGAAGGCGCGTCAGAGCTGACGGTGACCTTTATCGATGAGGAGAATGTAAAGGCGGCTGTCAAGGGCACGGATTCCGCCACGGATCTGGCGGTGATCGCCGTGAGCTTAAGCGATATCCCGGCGGAGACCTTGGATCAGATCAAGGTTGCGACCCTGGGTGATTCGGACGCTCTGCAGGTAGGCCAGGGCGTGGTGGCCATCGGCAACGCGCTGGGGTACGGCCAGTCGGTGACCGTTGGCTACGTAAGCGCCAAGGACCGGACCGTGAAGTCGGAGGACGGCACCAGCCGGGATCTGCTCCAGACGGATGCGGCGATCAACCCCGGCAACAGCGGCGGCGCGCTGCTGAACATGAACGGTGAGGTCATCGGCATCAACGCGGCGAAGTATTCCGATACGGATGTGGAGGGCATGGGATATGCCATCCCGGTATCCCAGGTGGCAGATATCATCAATGAGCTGATGAACAAGAGGACCCGGGTCGAGGTAGACGAGGCCAAGCAGGGATACTTAGGCATCCAGGGCCTGAACATCGACGATATGGCTTCTGCCATGTACGATATGCCCCGGGGCATCTACGTATACAAGATCGTGGAAGGCGGAGCGGCGTCCAAGTCGGACCTGATGGAAAAGGACATCATCACCAAGTTTGACGGACAGTCCGTGCGGAGCATGGAGGAACTGAAAGAGATGCTGACCTATTACGAGGGCGGCGACGTCGTGGATCTGACGGTAGAGACCGTAGAGAACGGCGAATATGTGGAGCGTACCGTGACCGTTACGCTGGGGACGAAAGCAGACGCGGAAGAAACCAGCTGACCGTGGTGACCGCGGCGGCATCCGCAGGAACAAGGAGCAGAGATACTCAGAGCGTCAAAAAGGCGCCCTGAGTATTTGCGTATAAAAAAAGACCGATCACAGGGAGGAAGCCATGAACGAAAGAGATGAGCGCACATTGGGAGCCGGAGGGGACGGCTCCGGAGAGGAGAAGGAGCAGGAGTACGAGAAGATCTGTTATCTCTGCCGCAGGCCGGAGAGCAAGGCCGGGAGCATGATCGTGATGCCGGGGAACCTGTGCCTGTGCCACGACTGCCTGCAGAAGACCTTTGACTCAGTGATGGGGAACGGCGTGGATATGTCCAAGGTGGACTTATCCCAGCTGTCTAACATGCCGTTCCGGAATATGAATTTCTCCATCCCCCCTGCTGGGAGCGAGGAACACGGGGCGGCCCTGGGAGCCCGCCAGCAGGTTAAGAAAAGGAAGAAAAAGACCGGGCCGGAGTTTGAGCTGAAGGATATCCCGGCGCCCCACGTGATCAAGCGGCGTCTGGACGACTATGTGATCGGCCAGGAACGGGCTAAGAAGGTTGTGTCCGTAGCGGTCTATAACCATTACAAGCGGGTGTATGCGGAAGACCTGAAGGCCGCTCAGGCGGATCAGGGGCAGAAGCCGGGGGAGGATCCGGACGACGTGCGGATCGAGAAGTCCAACATCCTGATGATCGGACCTACGGGAAGCGGCAAGACCTATCTGGTGAAGACCCTGGCGCGCCTGCTGGACGTGCCGTTAGCCATCGCGGATGCCACATCCCTGACCGAGGCCGGGTATATCGGCGACGACATCGAGAGCGTGGTGTCCAAGCTTTTGGCCGCGGCGGGCAACGACGTATCCCGGGCGGAGCACGGCATCATTTTCATCGATGAGATCGATAAGATTGCCAAGAAGAAGGAGACCACTACCCGGGACGTCAGCGGAGAGTCGGTCCAGCAGGAGCTGTTAAAGATGCTGGAGGGAAGCGTGGTGGAGGTGCCGGTGGGCTCCAATCAGAAAAACGCCCTCTCGCCCATGGTATCCGTCAGCACGGACAATATCCTGTTCATCTGCGGCGGCGCGTTCCCGGATATGGAGAACATCATCCGGGAGCGCCTGGCAAAGACCTCTTCCATGGGCTTCGGCGCGGCGTTAAAGGACCGCTTTGAGGAAGATCAGAACCTGCTGAGCCATGTGACCAACGAGGATCTGCGGGCGTTCGGCATGATCCCCGAATTCCTGGGCCGCCTGCCGGTGGTGGTCACCCTGGAGAAGCTGACCGAGGACATGCTGGTCCGGATCTTAAAGGAGCCGAAGAACGCCATCTTAAAGCAGTATGTGAAGCTGCTGGAGATGGATGAGGTGAAGCTGGTATTTGAGGATGAGGCCCTCCGGTGGATCGCCGGGGAGGCGCTGAAGCGGGAGACGGGAGCCAGAGCCCTGCGGGCGATCCTGGAGGAATACATGCTGGATATCATGTACGAGATCCCCAAGGATCCCAGCATCGGCTCGGTGGTGATCACCCGGCCGTATCTGGAGAAGCGCGGCGGCCCGCTGATTCAGATGCGCGGGTAGGAGGCTTTCCCCGCGGTTTCATTCCCGCAGCCGGAGGAAGCTCTGGTAGAGGTCCAGCGTCCCGTATCCCCACTGTCGGTTGGGATAAGAAAACGACGGATTCCGATCCGCACCCCGGATGAGCAGGGCTTTGACGGAGGTGCCGGTGAGGGATTCGTCGTTTTTTTCCGTAAATCCCCAGGAGAAGATCCCGGCCATGGCTCCGGCGGCGATGGCCGCGGCCACCGAGGTCCCGGTGCGGCGGGTAAGGACCGGCTCTGCCAGGATCCCGGCGGCAGGCGGCAGCCCCGGGCCCTGGACCTCCACCCCTGGCGCGGCCAGGTCCGGCTTCTGCAGGCCCAGGCGGTTGTAGCCCCGGCTGCTGTGGATGTAGATACTGTTGTTCCGGTGGTCGTAGGCGGCCACGGTCAGGGGCATCAGGGCGTTCCCGGGATCGGTGATGGTCGTGTCCGGGTCCGGTCTCAGGAAAATGGTATCCTTCGCCACAAACCCGTCCATGGGGAGCCAGATATGGAACTGGCCGTTCCCCGGCAGATTGGGATAGACCCGGATGCGCCAGATGCCGGGAGCCGGATCCTGGAACCGGAAAAATACCAGCTGGCTCCCGGAGCCGGATTCGTAAGGCTCATAGATCAGGGTCAGGCGAGTCTGGTCCAGCCGGAAGGAGATCTGGGTCTCCTGCCCTAAGACCAGAGGGATCCGCTCGATGGTCTCCCCGGAGGGAGAGATAAATCCCACCGTGTACAGCTCCGGCCCCCGCGCCCACAGCTCCATGCAGAAGCCGGGATCTCCCTGGGCGACCCGGAGCTCCACGTCCTCATGATCCTGGTCCTGGGCGATGCTGCCCAGATAGTGGTGGTGGAGACCGGCTTCATTGCCGGCGCCTACGGATACAGCCAGCCCCCGGGTGCCGAACAGCGCCTGCAGCTGCAGGGACAGGGGCGAGGTCCCGTCGTGGCTTCCCTGGCTGGTGCCCAGGCCCAGGCAGATGACCAGCGGCAGCTGGCGCTGGTTGGCCACGCCCAGGAGCCAACTGATACCCGCCATGATGTCATTTTCCTGGTAGGCGGGGACGTCTGGGGGGATCAGGAAAAAGTCCCGCAGATAGGCTTTTGCCGGCTTCAGCTTGACGACTGCCAGGACCGCCTCCGGCGCGGCGCCGGAAAATTCCGCAGGCTCGGTGAGGACGCCTCCCGCAGCCACGCCGGCCAGGAACGTCCCGTGCCCGTCTGTGTCCCGGCTGGGTACGATCTGGAAGGGATCTTCTGCGTACAGGGCCTGATCGATGGCCTCCTTATCGTACACAGAGCCGTAAAACGGCTGGAAGCCGACCACGGCTTCCGGGGCCTCGTCCCCGGGGATTGTCTGGTCCCAGATGGACAGGATGCGGGTGGAGCCGTCTGCGAGGCGGAACAGGGGATCCGTGTAATCGATGCCGGTATCCACGAACCCGATGAGCACGCCGCGTCCATTGGCCTGGACGGCGGGCTGGCGGATCGCGGAGAGGATCCCGCTGGCTTCCAGGGCCGTGGTGTCCAAAAGGCCGTACACCTTTGGGATCACCGCATAGGAATACTGACTGATATCGGTGGGCGACGCCTGGCCGATGGGATAGTGGATGACCGCGAACTCCCGGCTGACAAAGTTGACGCAGGAGCTGGAGACCAGATCGAACAGGGATTCCGGGGAACGGCTGGAATACTGAAGGATAAAATCCGCCACCTCCTCCGAAGCCGGATAAAAGGAACAGGGAATCATGGCAAATGCTCCGTTTGCTGCTTTCTTCTATCCTATGTGGGAAGGATGAGATTCATTTGACGAAACCGGCGGAAAATAGTAAAATAAAAAGAAAACTGCTGGCTGCGGACGGAAGGGCAGGAGCAGGGAAGGAGGCGTTCCTTTGATAGGGTATGCGGCGATGACGGCCATTCTGGCCGCGGTGGACCAGGGGGCGAAGTATTGGATCGATCAGCAGGAGGCGGAAGGATTTCCCCGGCCTGTGAAGCATACAAAGGATCGGGTGTGGCTGTACCACAACCAGAACCGGGGATTTCCCTTTGGATTTTTAAAAGAGCAGGAGAAGCTGGTGCGGACCCTTCCCCTGGTGCTGATCTCAGGATTGGGCGGGATATTCTGCTATCTGCTTCCGAAGAAGGGGCACCGGGCTGAGAAGTTAGGCTTGTCCCTCCTCTTAGGCGGGGCCGTCAGCAACCTGATCGACCGCTATTGGCGGGGGTATGTGGTGGATTATGTGAATCTCCGTTTCGGATGGATGAAAAAGGTAGTCCTGAACCTGGGCGATATCCTGGTGGCCCTTGGTTCCCTCCTGCTGCTGACGGCTCAGATCGCAGGAGACGCTAAGGAGGCTCTGGCGGCAAAAAAAGAGCAAAAAGCGGCCATTTCCGTGAATAAAATGGAAAATATCTGTTAGAAATCGGTCAAGCCAGTTGACAGAAGCCGGGAAACATTGTAAAATCGAATGCAATTTATCTGTTTGGGAATGGCGCATTCCTTCCCAACGGATGAAGGAAACCAATAGAAGATAAATTCAGAAAAGGAGATTGAGATTCACTTATGTTAGACTCAGGAGACAGTACGGGCATACGGATAGCGATTGTAATTGTGCTTTTAGCTCTTTCCGCATTTTTTTCATCAGCGGAGACAGCGCTTACGACGGTAAGCAAGATACGGGTCCGGTCGTTGGCGGACGCGGGAGACCGGCGGGCCATCACCCTGACCAAGGTGATCGAGAACCCGGGCAAGATGCTCAGTACGATTCTGGTAGGCAACAACATTGTAAACCTTTCGGCGTCATCCCTGATGACCACGCTGACCATTGAGCTGTTCGGCAATCAGGCGGTCGGCCTGGCAACCGGTATCCTGACGCTTTTGATCCTGGTATTCGGCGAGATCACGCCGAAGACTTATGCTACATTGACAGCGGAGCGGCTGGCCTTTTTCTATGCAGGGCCGATCTATACGCTGATGAAGATCTTTACGCCGGTGATCTTCTTTGTGAACCAGTTATCCCTGGTGGTGCTGTTTATCCTTCGGGTGGACCCGAATAAGAAGAAGGAGGCCATTACCGAGGACGAGCTGCGTACCATCGTGGAGGTGAGCCACGAGGAAGGCGTGATCGAGACAGAAGAAAAGAAGATGATCACCAATGTATTCGATTTCGGGGATTCGGTGGCCAAGGATATCATGGTCCCGCGGATCGATATGGTGATGGTGGATGTGAACGCGACCTATGAGGAAGCGATCGAGATCTTCCGCCGGGAGCGGTTCACCCGGATCCCGGTGTACGAGGATTCCACAGATAACGTGATCGGTATCATCAACGTCAAGGACTTCCTGCTGGAGGACCGGGGGGGAGAGATCTCCCTGCGGGAGCTGATGCGGGAGCCGGTATATACCTATGAATATAAGAAGATCTCCGAATTGATGATGGAGATGAAAAAGACGTCCAATAACCTGATCATCGTTCTGGACGAGTACGGCGCTACCGCCGGTCTGATCACCCTGGAGGATATGCTGGAGGAGATCGTAGGCGATATCCGGGACGAGTACGACGAGGATGAGGAGGACGAGGTGATGGAGGTCGCTCCCGGCGAATACCTGGTGAACGGCTCCACCAAGCTGGACGACTTGAACGACCGTCTGGGCCTGGAGCTGGAGTCCGAGGACTACGATTCCATCGGCGGCCTGGTCATCGGTCTGTTAGACCATCTGCCGGAGCAGGGCGAGGAGGTCCGCTACGAGAACCTGCACCTGTCCGTGGAACATGTGGAGAAGAACCGCATCGACAAGATCCGCCTGCACATCTACTCTCAGGAGGAGATGGACGCGGAGAAGGAGCGGGAGGAGCAGAGCGAGGAGAAGGCGGAGAAGGAAGCCTGAAAGGAAGCCTAACAGGCTGCTCCTTATAAGCGGATCAAGAATAGAGAAACATTCATAAGATACGAATGCAGCAGAAAGACCAGGTAAGGGGAATGTCCCCCGCCTGGTCTTTCTGGTTCCATGAGTCTGGCGGCACACGTTTTTCATTTTTACATGTCCCTTCAGCTCATCATCCCCCCAGCCGTCCCCGCCGCCGCGCACACGGCCAGCACAGACGCCAGGCGCGAGGTGTCAGGGGCGTCGCCGTGGGCGGTAAGGAAGGAGACGGCGGTGAGGACGGCGAAGTAAAGGAGGCCGGTGATGAGGCCCCAGAAAAAGCGCCGGCTTTTGATGGAGCGGCCGCTTAAGAAGCCGCCGAAGAAGCAGGCGGCGGCGTAGACGCCGTACACGGCCAGGTTGATCTGCTCCTCCGGGAGCTTTAATCTGTAAAGGGCCAGAGAGAGCAGGATGAGCAGCACGCCGGAGAGCAGGTAAGAGACCAGCAGGGCGCGCAGGAGGGTCTGTGGTTTGGAGGCATTCATGGGCATCCATCCTTTGGAAGCACTTGGATTTGCTCTATCTTATTCCGGGAACCTGCCGTTTATACATGCCTGACAGGCGCGGGGGACGCAAAATCCCGTAAAATCCGTGGAAAATCCGTGAAAAGCACGGAAAAATTATCAAAATTGCCTTGACAGCCTATTCCAATCTGGATATAATGATATGGCGTGCGAAAAGGCGCAGTCTTTTTCGTGCACAAAAAAGCTGAAGACAGCAACCAACAGACAATATCACAGGAGGTGAAACGAATGCCAACATTCAACCAGTTAGTGAGAAAGGGAAGACAGACTGCCGTTAAGAAGTCCACCGCACCGGCTCTGCAGAAGGGTTACAACTCCTTACAGAAGCGTGCCACCAACACTTCTTCTCCGCAGAAGAGAGGCGTCTGCACCGCAGTGAAGACTGCTACCCCGAAGAAGCCGAACTCTGCACTTCGTAAGATCGCCAGAGTACGTCTGTCCAACGGGATCGAGGTGACCAGCTATATTCCGGGTGAGGGCCACAACCTTCAGGAGCATAGCGTAGTCCTGATCCGCGGCGGAAGAGTAAAAGACCTGCCCGGTACCAGATACCACATCATCAGAGGTACCTTAGATACCGCAGGCGTAGCCAACCGGAAGCAGGCCCGTTCCAAATACGGCGCTAAGAGACCGAAAGCTGCTAAGAAGTAATTTCCGCAGCAAACAGTTGTACCACTAACAGCAGTAAAATGATTGATAGTGCAGGAAGTTGATATTGACCTGTAGGTTGCAGGACATAGATATTACCGCACGAACACATTTTATGGAAACATGTGAGTACCGATGAGCTAATCAAATTTTCTATGATTAAGGAGGGAAGTAACGTGCCACGTAAAGGACATATTCAGAAGAGAGACGTATTGGCAGATCCTTTATACAACAACAAAGTTGTGACCAAGCTGATCAACAACATCATGCTGGACGGCAAGAAGGGTGTTGCCCAGAAGATCGTATACGGT
>DVLJ01000239.1 GCA_018715565.1 Candidatus Ventrimonas merdavium | reverse complement strand
GAGCTGATCACCCTTGCCGGGACGCTGGCGGTATCCTGGGCGGCCTGGCGGTTCGCCTGGAAGGGTGGGGAATGAGAAAATTTGTTGGAATTCGTGATGGAAAAGTTTTCCCGCCCGTGCTACAATAACGGAGGATGAATACTTAGTTTGTGATTTAGGAGGAAAAGACCATGAAGGAGACCTATATTTCCGATTCCGTATTATATATCGGGGCCGATGATAAGACCCTGGACCTGTTTGAGAGCCAGTATCCGGTGCCCAACGGCGTGACCTACAATTCTTACGTGATCCTGGATGAGAAGGTGGCGGTGATGGATACCGCGGACCAGCGGGTGACAGAGCAGTGGTTCGATAACTTAGAGCAGGCTCTGGGCGGGAGGACGCCGGATTACCTGATCATTTCCCATATGGAGCCGGACCATGCGGCGAACATCCGCCGGTTCGCGGAGAAGTATCCGGAGGCGAAGCTGGTGGGCAACGCCAAGACCTTTGCCATGGTGGGACAGTTCTTCGCCCTGGAGCTGGAAGGACGGAAGGTCGAGGTGAAGGAGGGGGAGACCCTGGAGCTGGGCGCCCACACCCTGCAGTTTTTCATGGCGCCGATGGTGCACTGGCCGGAGGTGATGGTGACCTATGAGCAGAAGGAGAAGATCCTGTTCTCCGCCGACGGCTTCGGCAAGTTCGGCGTGATGGACGCGGAGGAGCCCTGGGATGAGGAAGCGTCCCGGTACTATCTGAACATCGTGGGCAAGTACGGCGCCCAGGTCCAGGCCCTGTTAAAGAAAGCGGCTGGGCTGGATATCGCTGTGATCTGCCCCCTGCACGGGCCCATCCTGAAGGAGGACCTGGCTCATTACCTTGGAAAATATCAGACCTGGAGCACCTATCAGCCGGAGGCCCACGGCGTGCTGGTGGCGTATGCCTCGATCCACGGCAACACCGCCCGGGCGGCCCGCCAGCTGGCCGGGATGCTGGAGGAGAAGGGGGAGCAGGTGGAGCTGTTGGATCTGACCCGGACGGACGTATCCTATGCCGTTCAGAAGGCGTTCTATTATGACCGGATGGTGGCGGCGGCCTGTACCTACGACGCCGGGCTGTTCCCGCCCATGGAGGAGTTTTTGCTCCATTTAAAGTCCAAGGGGTATCAGAAGCGCACGGTGGGGATCATGGAGAACGGTTCCTGGGCTCCTATGGCGGCGAAGCATATGCGGGCGATCATGGAGACCTTAAAAGAGGTGACGATCCAGGAACCGGTGGTGACCATCAAGTCCGCGCCGGGCGAAGCGGCCCTGGAGCAGATGAAGGCGCTGGCAGAAAGCCTGTAAGAGCGGCTTTGTTTACATTTTTTTGGAATCATGATATAATATGGAAAGCAATCGTAGGACACAGGAGGTGCAGGCTATGAAGATTATCTACGCGATCGTCAGCTCAGACGATGGAAACCGGGTGACGGATGTTTTGAACGAGCATCGCTTCAGCGTAACCCGTCTGGCGACTACCGGCGGATTCTTAAAGAAAGGGAACGCGACCTTGATGATCGGTACGGATGCCGAGCGGGTAGACGAAGCCATCAAGCTGATCCAGGAGACCTGCGGCAAGCGTCAGCGGATCACCTGCGACATGCCGGCGCCGGGGATCGGGTCCATGTCCACTGGCTATATGATGATGCCGGTGACCGTAGAGATGGGCGGAGCCACGATCTTTGTCACGGATGTGGAGCGGTTCGAGAAGTTCTGACAGACAGACGGGGAGAGACGACGAGCTTCAGGGACAGGAAAAGAGAACAAAAGACGGGAACAGGATCGGATCTGGCAGGCGGTACGGGAACGTGCCGCCTGTTCTGTATCCATCCTTTTGTATCAGTAGAAACTACGTTTTAAATTATTTGAATAATTATATACAATTTGACAAATGACAAATAATAGAAAAATAATTTTAAAAAGGTGTTGACAAATCTGTGAACATCTGGTATTATAAAGACAACAAAAGAAAAGACAACTACAGAACAGAGAGTAAGAAAAACTCTCACAAAGAAATTCCTTATCGTGAAGAGGAATTTCAAAAATCTAAGAAAAGGAGGTACGGACCACCGAAGTAGCTAATTAAGTTTCTACTATCAGAAAAAGATAGATAGGAACAAAGGAAAACGAATCTGCTAAGTGAAAAGCAACGATGAGTTCCATCTCAAAAGGTTATCAAAAACTGAAAAGGATCTCATTATTATATGACGAGAAAGTATAGTAAGAAAGATAGATTTCAGAATCGGATAACAAGAAGCGAACAAAAGAGTATGACAGGAAAATCATTGATCAGTAACGAAGCAGAGGGAAAAACAAAATACAGATAGAAGAAAAAAGAAAAGAGAGGTAAAGTCCAATGGACGAAGTTATCTAAAGAGGATATCAAAGATGTCAATCGTTGGTATCCTCTTACTCTGTGTCTTTATAATCCCTGCAATCCAAACGGCGGTGTGTATTCTTCCTTCGCACTGCTTTTTTTCTGCATATATCCCAGATCCAATCCCAAGCGCAGCGCTTCCTCCACAACCTGATCATATTCATAGCGGGTGATCCGCCGGTCCAGCTCCGGGTGTTCCGGGATCTTCCGGTAAGGGGTGTACTGGCTCATCAGGCTGATGTAATACTGCCCCTTCGGCAGAGCGCCGGCAAGCCAGTGCAGGAGCCGGATGGAGTCGTCCCGGTGGCCAGGCAGGACCAGGTGCCGGATGATGACGCCCCGCTTCATGATCCCGTCTCCGTCCAGTTCCGGAGGGCCGGTCTGGAGGACCATCTGCCGGATGGCCTTGTGGGCCGCGGCAAAATAGTCCGGAGCCTGGGAAAGGCTGGCGGAGAGAGCCGGATCCTGATATTTTAAGTCGGGGAGCCAGATGTCCACGTAGGGGGCCAGGGCTGCCACGACCTCGGCCCGCTCATAGCCGCCGCAGTTGTAGACTACGGGGATGGCCAGGCGGTCCCGGACCGCGTCCAGGGCAGGCACGATCCAGGGCAGGTACTGGGTGGGCGTGACCAGGTTGATATTGTGGGCTCCCGCTTCCTGGAGCTCCAGAAAGATCTCCGAGAGCCGGGAGACGGAGATCGGTTTCCCAAAGGCCTCCCGGCTGATCTGGTAGTTCTGGCAGAACACGCAGCCTAAGGTACAGCCGGAAAAGAAGACGGTCCCGCTTCCCCGGGTGCCGCTGATGCAGGGCTCCTCCCAGGGATGGAGGGCGGCTCTGGCGGCCACGATCCCGGCGGGAGCCTGGCAGTAGCCGAAAGAGACGGCCCGGTCGGCGCCGCAGCAGCGGGGACAGAGCCGGCAGCCGGTGGAAGATGGGCCGCCGGACTGGTAAAAGTCTGTGAATGGGGCAGGCAGTTCCGGCATGGGCCGGGAGCCGCCGGACAGAAGATGATCAGGCATCAGAAACCCTCCTTCTGGAATCCTTCTGAGAGCAAATCGTTGACAAATGGGCGGCGCAAGATTAAAATGAGTAATCAGTACGCCTTACTCAGTATAAGGGAGAATGAAGGGGATTGCAAGGCGAAATGCGGCGGTCCCGACAAAGGAGGAATGGTTTCAGGTGAAGGATCGGGCGGAATGGTCCTATGCGTTTCCCAGAACGGTGCCGGTCATGGTGGGGTATCTGTTCCTGGGGACGGCCTATGGGATCTTGATGAATGTGAACGGCTTCGGCATCGGCTGGACGGCGGCGGCGAGCCTTTTGGTGTATGCGGGGAGCCTGCAGTATCTGGGGGTGACGATGCTTGCGTCGGCGGTGAACCCGGTGACGGCCCTGTTCATGTCCCTGATGTTAAACGCCAGGCATCTGTTCTACGGCATTTCCATGCTGGGCAAGTACGGGGAAGTGAAAAAGAAAAAGCCGTATCTCATCTTTGGACTGACGGACGAGACCTTCTCCGTGGTCTGCAATGAGCGGCCCCCGAAGCAGCTGGACCAGGACAAGGTCTATTTCTGGGTGACGGCCATGGATCAGTGCTACTGGGTGGCGGGAAGCCTTCTGGGGGCCGTGGCCGGGAATTTTATTACCTTTGATACGACGGGCCTGGACTTTGCCCTGACGGCGCTGTTCGTGGTGATCTTCGTGGATCAGTGGAAGCAGCGGGAAGGCCATATGCCGGCGCTGCTGGGCGTGGGCGCGTCGGTGCTCTGTCTGGTCCTGTTCGGGGCGGACAGCTTCATCATCCCGGCGATGATCGTGATCTTCGCGGTGCTGGGAGCACGTTATCAAAAAGAGCGAAGCAGGAGAACAGAACAGGAAACGGGTCAGAAAGCGAGCCGGGAAACAGGCAAGGAAACAGGCCAGAAAGCGGGCCGGGAAAAGGAGGAAGCGGTATGAGTCAGGAGACGATGCGGTCGGTGCTGATCGTGGCGGCGATGGTCCTGGGGACGCTGATCACCCGGTTCCTGCCGTTTCTGGTATTCCCGGCGGGGAAGAAGACGCCGGCTTTTGTAGACTATCTGGGCAGGACCCTGCCTTACGCCACCATGGGCCTTTTGGTGGTCTACTGCTTAAAGGGCGTGGATCTGGCCGGACCGAGCCACGGCCTGCCGGAGATCCTGGCCGTGGCGGCGGTGGCGCTCCTCCACCGGCTGAAGGGCAATTCGCTTTTGAGCATCGGCGCGGGTACGGTCTTTTACATGATCCTGGTGCAGATGGTATTTGCCGGATGACAGAAAAAGGAACTTGAAATAGCGCCCGCTCTGGTGTATAATCGTACCATAACCAATACAGGATGTATTCCTGGGATGTGCGATAATCTTACCCATTTTGAACCTACATTTGTGACAACGGGATTCCAATATCTGGATGTGGATGTCAGGCCTCCTTTGAGTGGAAGGCAGAAGCATACGTGAGGTTGCCCACCTAGCATCGCTAGGCGTCAATAAGTAAGACCGGCATTCCGGGATTACAAAAGAAGAAAGCAGCGAGAAATCGCTGCTTTATCTTTTTGGTATTTTGTGGTAAGCTAGTACCATTGAAGAATAAGGTTGATCTGGAGGGACTATCGCATGAACAACGACAAGATCAGGAAGTACGTGTACTGGGGCGTGACGGCGTTTATCGTGCTGGCGCTGCTGATCCTGCTGATCTTTACCATGCTCCATTGGGGGACCGTGAAGCAGGTGGTGAAGATGATCCTTGGCATCCTGGCTCCCATCATCTATGGAGCTGCGTTCGCGTATCTCCTGAATCCGGTGTATAACCGGGTGAAGGCGTTCGTGGAGACGAACACAGAGAAGTGGATCCCGTCGGCGAAGACCAGAAGGCGTCTGGGCAGTCTGGTCGGGACGGTGCTCAGCCTGGTATTCTTGCTGGCAGTGGTGATCGGTCTGATCTATATGCTGATCCCTCAGGTGATCTCCAGCGTCCGGGGCCTTTTGGAGGTGCTGCCGGCGAATATCACCGATGCCAGTATCCGGGTGCAGGAGTGGCTGATGCGGATGTTTGCGGACAACCCGGAGATGGAGCAGCAGGTCATCGAGCAGTTCAACGCGGCCAGTACCTTCCTGCAGGAGTGGATGAGCACAGCCCTGCTCCCTCAGGTGTATGAGTTTGCCAAGAACGCGTCGGCGTGGGTGGTATCGGCCCTGAGCATGGCCATGAACCTGGTGATCGGCCTGATCGTGATGATCTATCTGCTGAACTTAAAGGGGAAGATGCTGACTCAGGTGGTGATGATCCTTTACGGGTTATTTCCCGTGAAGGCGGCGAATAAAGTGATAGAGGAATTCCGCTACGTGCATCAGGTGTTCGGCGGGTTTATCGTGGGCAAGATCGTGGACTCGGCGATTATCGGCGTCCTGTCGTTCGTGGTGTTCAGCGTGACCAAGATGCCGTATGTGCTGCTGATCAGCGTGATCATTGGGGTGACCAATGTGATCCCGTTCTTCGGTCCGTTCATCGGAGCGGTGCCCTGCGCCCTCCTGATCCTTCTGGTGGATCCGATGAAGTGCCTGTGGTTCTGCATCGGGATCCTGATCATCCAGCAGCTGGACGGCAACGTGATCGGACCGATGATCCTGGGGGATTCGACGGGACTTTCCAGCTTTTGGGTGCTGTTTTCCATCCTGCTGTTCGGGGGACTGTTCGGCTTTGTGGGCATGATCATCGGCGTGCCGACCTTTGCCGTGTTCTACCGGCTGGTAACGGAGCTGGTGGTATTTTTGCTGGGCAAGAAGCAGCTGTCGGTGGATATCGCCAGCTATGAGGAGCTGGACTACATCGATGAGGAAAGGAACGCCTATATCAGAAAAGAAAAATAAAGGGCAGGTGATGGGATGAGAGGCCACAGGCTGATCGGATGGGTGATCGGAGTACCTCTGGTGATTGTGGTGCTGCTCTTGATCATCCTGCACCATGAGCCGGAGCGGGAGGGGATCAGCAGAGCCATGGCGGCCAAGTCCCTGGTCCTGGCTCTGCTGTCGCCGGAGGAGCTGGCGGCTTGGGAACGGGAGCAGAAGGCTTCCCATTTTCCGGCGGATATGCTGGGCGAGTGGTATGTCCCATATCTGGATTACCTGTATGGACAGGGATTTTTGTCAGAGGAGACGACGCCTGCGGACCGGGCCCACGGGGAAGGGATCCTGACCTTTGGGGAGGCGGAGCAGATGATGGCTCCCTTAGGCGGAGGACTGGCCGGTCTGGTCAAGGCCAACGATCAGAACCGGGACCGGTATTTCCCTGAGGAGCGGTGGTGGCTCCTCTACGATTCCGTGCTGAAGCAGGCGGATCCGGAGGGAGCCGTGGGGACGGAGGAGCTGGTGATCTACGGCACCCCGGACAATGTGCAGGGCACGCCTGCCTGGACGGCCCACACCAATCTGGGACGGCTGACGTTTTACGGGCTGGCCCTGGATCCTTATGTGGATCATCAGGTGACGGCCTATGTGCGGGACCGGGAGATCATCCACGTGATCCAGGATGGCGGCTCTAAGACCGTCTACCGGAATGTCTGGATCCTGGATGGCAGTGAGACCGAGCTTTTGGTCTACGTGGGTGAGATCGAGCGGAAGATCCCGTTCGGGAAGAAGGCGAAGGAACCGGAGGGGCTGATCCATTCTATGGCGGATCTGCACATGGAGGACGGTAAGATCACGAAGGTCTCCTTAAAGCAGGACACCATTTCCGGCAAGGTGCTGTCCGTGCAGGAGGACGCCATCGAGCTGGAGGGCTACGGCCGGGTTCCCCTGGATGAGGAATACAAGGTATTAAAGACCTACGGCACGATGGAGAAAAAGGAGCTGGCGGATATCCTGGTGGGCTACAGCCTGGCAGAGTTCGTCACCGCAGGCGGGAAGATCTGCGGCGTGCTGATCGAGCGGCCGCTGGAGGCGGACACGATCCGCGTCCTGCTGATGACCGACGGCTTTTCCGGGCTGTACCACCAGCAGCTGACCTTTCAGAGTGAGGGCGCGGTCCGGGTAAGCTGGGGCGACTGGCAGGAGACGGTGGACGCAGGGACGGGATTTGCCGTGGAGCCGGGGGACCGCCGCCTGGAAGAAGGACGGCTGATCCTGGAGCCGGCGGAGGGCGGCGAGATCGGCGTGACCTCCCTGTCCCGGAGCCAGGGGATCCCGTATTACGGGGGACGCCTGGAGATCGTGGAGGCGGAGGAAGGCCTGGTCTTGATCAATGAGCTGTACCTGGAGGATTATCTGAAAAAGGTGGTGCCCAGCGAGATGCCGGGCAGCTACGAGAAGGAGGCGCTCAAGGCCCAGGCGGTGTGCGCCAGGACCTATGCGTATATGCAGCTGCAGAGCAATACCTACAGCCAGTACGGGGCTCATGTGGATGACAGCACCAATTTCCAGGTGTACAATAATACGGAGACCAGCAGGCGGGCGGACGAGGCGGTGCAGGAGACCTACGGAAAGCTGCTGCTGTATGAGGGCGAGCCAGTATCGGCCTATTATTTTTCCACTTCCTGCGGGGTGACGGCGGACGGGACCCTTTGGGGGATGGAGCCGGGGGAAGCCCCTTATCTAAAGAGCGTGGGTCTGCAACCGGGACGGCCGTCCCTGGAGCTGACGTCGGAGGAGGATTTCGCGGCCTTTATCAAGCGCAGCGATTATCCGTCCTACGACGCATCCTATCCCTATTACCGGTGGCAGGTGACCACGAACGCCTCGGTGCTGACGACGAATACGGACGGGGTTGGCCAGGTGACGGATGTGAAGGTCACCAGCCGGGGGCCTGGCGGCGTGGCGCGGACGCTCCTGATCACGGGAACGGAAGGGGAGAAGACCGTCACCGGCCAGAACGCCATCCGGGCGGCGCTGGGGGATGAAAGCCTGACGATCCATCGGAAGGACGGCAAGACCGTGACCGGGTGGAGCTCTCTGCCCAGCGGATTTCTGACAGTAGAGGACGGGGGGACGGACAGCCAGGGCGTGAAGCAGTTCGCGATCTACGGAGGCGGCTACGGCCACGGCGTGGGCATGAGCCAGAACGGCGCCCAGGCGATGGCTCAGGCCGGGATGAGCTGTGAGGAGATCTTACAGTTCTTTTATGACGGCGTGACGGTAGAAGAGATGGATTAAAACCGGCTGGAGCAGGAACCGGCCATAATGGCCAGAAGATATCGGATCACGCCGGATCACAAGGAGATACCAACAGGGGGATAAGAGACCATGGGACAACAGTATGACCTCAGACAGAGGAACGCGGGATTTATCACATTTTTTATCAGCGGCATCTGCGCCATCAGCAGCGGCGTGGTAGTCAGCCTTTTGCAGGAGCAGGCGGGCTTTGATTATGGGACGACCGGTACGCTGCTGGCGTTGATGAACATCGGGAACCTGCTGGCCGGATTTGCGGCCGGGGCGCTGCCGGGAAAGCTGGGGATGAAGCGGACGGTCATGCTGCTTACTGCGGGCTATGCGGTGGGCTACGGCCTGATGTCGGCTACCCTGTGGGTGCCGGCGCTGATGGCGGCCTTCTTCCTGGCCGGCGTGGGCAAGGGGAGTACGATCAATACCTGCACCATCCTGGTGGGGGATAACTGTGAGAACCGGACGAAGGGAATGAACCTGATGCACAGCTGCTATGCCTTTGGGGCCCTGCTCTGCCCATTTCTGATCGCGGCGGCGGCAGGGGTGTCCGGACGTCTCCCCATGGCGAGCCTGGGCGTCCTGGGCGCCTGCCTGTGGCTGGTGTTTACGGCTACGCCCATGGCGGGGAGCGGCAAGGGGGCCAGGCAGAAGACGGATTGGAGTTTCCTCCGCAGCAAAAAGTTCTGGCTGCTGACGGGATTGATCTTCTGCCAGAACGCGACGGAGACCAGCGTGACCGGATGGATGGTGACCTATTTTAAGGGGAGCGGGATCTTAAGCGGCGTCCTCAGCACCTACACGGTGACGGTGATGTGGCTGGCGACCCTGATCTTCCGGCTTTTGATCGCCTTTGTATTCCCGGTGAAGCGGGCAGGGCGGACGATGATCTTTATGAGCGTCGGCTGTACCGTTTTCTATTTCCTGATGATGCTGGCAAACACCCAGGTGCTGGCGATCGTGCTGCTGTTCGCCTTTGCCGCGTCCATGGCGGGGATGAACCCTACGGCGGTGGCCAGCGCGGGCCGGATGAGCAGCGTGACCAGTATGGGGATCATGCTCCCGGTAGCCAGCAGCGGAGCGATCCTGATGCCCTGGATCATCGGCATCGTGGCGGAGCATCTGAGCATCTGGGCCGGCATGGCCAGCGTCCTGCTCCCCAGCGCCGGGATGCTGGCGTTCAGTATGGCGGTGAAGCGGCTGGAGGATCAGGGACAGGAATAAGCGCGGGAGAGAAACGCACAAAAACGCACCCCATATTCCGTGCGGCTGCACAGAACACAGGGTGCTAAAAAGGGGAGGATAAGTATTTCTTTTTTCTTTGGTACTACTCACAGTATCTCCCTGCTGTGGAAGTTTATACATTGGAAATGAAAAAAATCTGAAAGGCCCCTGCATGGCCGGCGGGCCGGAGCAATACAATAGAGAAAGAAATGAGGTATGCGGATGAAAAACGTGATCGTAGGACAGTCAGGAGGCCCGACGGCAGTGATCAACGCCAGCCTGTACGGCGTGGTAAAGGAGGCGCTGGCCCACGGGGAAGAGATCGGCCATGTGTACGGCATGGTCCACGGCATCGAAGGATTTTTAAACGGCCAGTATCTGGACCTGGGGAAGGAGCTGACGGCGGAAGAGCTGGAGCGGTTAAAGCTGACGCCGGCGGCGTATCTGGGCTCCTGCCGCTTCAAGCTGCCGGAGGATCTGGGGGCAGAGTTTTACCCGCAGGTCTTTGCCCGGTTTGAGGAGCTGGAGATCGGCTATTTCTTTTACATCGGCGGGAACGACTCGATGGATACGGTGAGCAAGCTGTCCCGCTACGGGGCCCAGGTGGGAAGCCCTATCCGGTTTATCGGGATCCCCAAGACGATCGACAATGACCTGATCGAGACGGACCACACTCCCGGTTTTGGCAGCGCGGCCAAGTATGTGGCTTCCACGGTGCGGGAGATCGTCCTGGACGCTACGGTATACTGCCAGAAGGCGGTGACGATCATCGAGCTGATGGGCCGCCACGCCGGGTGGCTGACCGCCGCCAGCGTGCTGGCCAGAAAGTATCCGGGGGACAACCCGGTGCTGATCTATCTGCCGGAGGCGGATTTTGACCTGGAGCAGTTTGCACGGGATCTGGAAGCGGCCCTGGAGAAGCAGAACTGTGTGATCGTCTGCGTGTCCGAGGGGATTTCCGACAAGGACGGGACCTTTATCTGCGAGTACGGCAGCGAGGCGGCCCTGGACAACTTCGGCCACAAGATGCTGACCGGATGCGGCAAGGTGCTGGAGCAGTTTGTCCGCAGCCGGTTCGGGGTGAAGGTGCGCTCCGTGGAGCTGAATGTGAGCCAGCGGTGCTCCGGCATGGTGGTTTCCGCCACAGACGTGGAGGAGGCGGCCCGGGCAGGGGTAAACGGCGTTAAGATGGCGCTTAAGGGGACTACCGGCGTGATGGTAGGCTTTGCCCGGGTATCCGGCGCCGGAGAAGCGTACCGGATGGAGTGCAGGGCCGTGGACGTGGATCAGGTCTGCAATCGGGAAAAGGCCGTTCCCAGGGAGTGGATCACCGGAGACGGCAATGACATCGGACAGGCGTTCATCGACTATGCCCTGCCCCTGATCCAGGGAGAGGCCAGGCGGGAGATGGAGGACGGGCTGCCCAAGTACCTCTATCGGAAGTGAGAAGGCGAGGAGGCAGAGCCAGGAGCGGAGCCGCCCCGGACCGGGGCGGCGGGATCTGCTAAAGGGAAGCGGCAGGAGTGCAGGATGGACCGGAACGGGCCGGAAACGGAAAAGAAAGGGTTTGCAAATTTGCCGGAAGTGTTATATACTAGGTACGAGTATGCGTAGCAAAGCGATACGCAGGAGAAATCTAGTACAGAGTAAAGGAAGGATACTGTCATGGCATTATTAGAGACATGGAGAAACCTTGCATACGGCAATCAGCTGAGCGATAAAGAGAGAGAGAACCTGTGGAACGGCTATTTCACCATTGAGAAAGGGATCTACGAGCAGATCCTGGCGGAGCCGGCTCAGGTGATCACCGGAACCGTGAAGGAGCTGGCCGAGAAGTACGGCACCGAGATCCTGATCATGACCGGATTTTTGGATGGCATCAACGAAAGCCTGAAGGGGTATGAGAACCCCATCGACACCATGGAGGAGGATACCCAGGTCAAGATCGAGATCGACCCGGAGAAGTTATACTACAACATGGTAGAGGCGAAGGCAGAGTGGCTGTATAACCTGCCCCAGTGGGATTCCATCCTGACGGAGGAGAGAAGAAAAGAGCTGTACAAGCAGCAGAAGGCCTCCGGCACCATCCGCAAAGGGAAAAAGATCTTCCCCAACGATCCGTGTCCCTGCGGAAGCGGCAAGAAGTATAAAAAGTGCTGCGGGAAAAACGCATAATAGCCAGAGCCTTTGGAAAAGAGGCTCCGGAAGAAAGAGAAGCAGGGGCATCCGGGGAGCGAGATGCGCCTGCTTCCTTTGCTGTAGATGGAAGGAGCGGCAAGCATGGAAGCCTATACCGGATTTGCGGAGGTTTATGAACTGTTCATGGATAATATCCCCTATGAGGAGTGGTGCGCCTATGTGACCAGCCTGTTAAAGGAGCAGGGGATCGGCGACGGCCTGGTGCTGGATCTAGGATGCGGCACCGGGAGCCTGACCCGGCTGCTGGCGGCGGAGGGGTATGATATGATCGGCGTGGATTACTCCGAGGAGATGCTGGAGATCGCCATGGAGCACCAGGCAGAAGCGCCGGACGGGATCCTGTATCTCTGCCAGGATATGCGGGAGTTTGAGCTGTACGGCACGGTCCGGGGGATCGTGAGCATCTGCGATTCCATGAACTATCTGCTGGAGTATGAGGATCTGGTGCAGGTCCTTAAGCTGGCCAACAATTACCTGGACCCGGGCGGTGTATTTATCTTCGATCTGAACACCCTGTTTAAATACCGTGAGGAGCTGGGAGAGCAGACGATCGCGGAGAACCGGGAGGAAGGCAGCTTTATCTGGGAGAACTATTTTGACGAGGACGAACAGATCAATGAATACGACCTGACCCTGTTCATCCGGGAGGAGGACGGCCGTTACCGGAGGTTCGAGGAGACCCACTATCAGCGGGCGTATGAGCTGGAGACGGTGCGGCAGGCGGTGGAGGAAGCCGGGATGGAGCTGGCGGCCATGTACGACGCCTTTACCAGGGAGCCGCCGAAGGAGGACAGCAGCCGGGTGTATGTGATCGCCCGGGAGAAGGGAAAACTGAGAATGCAGAACGCAGGCAGATAGAAAGCAGCAAGGAGACGAGAAGGAGGACAGCGTATGTCAGATTATATCATCCGGGCTACGGCGGCGGAGGGACAGCTCCGCGGGTTCGCAGCCACAACGCGGGAGCTGGTGGAGTATGCGAAGAACGCCCACAGCACCAGCCCGGTGGCCACGGCGGCCCTGGGGCGGATGCTGACCGCAGGCGCCATGATGGGCGTGATGATGAAGGGAGATCAGGATCTTCTGACCATCAAGGCAGAGGGAGACGGCCCTATCGGGGGCGTGACGGTAACGGCGGATTCCCATGGAAGGGTGAAGGGCTACGCTTATCACCCGGAGGTGATGCTGCCGCCCAACGCCCTGGGCAAGCTGGATGTAGGCGGAGCCATGGGCAAAGGAAAATTAAGCGTGATCCGGGATATCGGCATGAAGGACCCTTACGTGGGGCAGACAGAGCTGGTGACCGGGGAGATCGCGGAGGACCTGACCTATTATTTTGCCATTTCGGAGCAGACCCCGTCCAGCGTGGGACTGGGGGTGCTGATGAATAAGGACAACACGGTGCGCCAGGCAGGGGGATTTATCCTGCAGGTGATGCCGGGGGCGTCGGAGGAGGTGATCTCCGGGCTGGAGCAGAAGCTGGCTCAGATCACGTCGGTGACGGCCCTTCTGGAGAACGGGGAGACGCCGGAGATGATCCTGGAGCAGCTCTTAGGCGGCTTTGGCCTGGAGATCCTGGACCGGATCCCCACGGCGTTTGTCTGCGGCTGTTCCCGGGAGCGGATCGAGAAGGCGCTGATCAGCGTAGGGAAAAAGGAGCTGGAAGCCATGATCGGAGACGGGGAGACCATTGAGGTGGCCTGCCATTTCTGTAACAAGAAATATCCGGTGACGGTGGAGGAATTGAAGGAGCTTTTGCGGCAGGCGAAATAGGAGCTGGTGCGGTGAGTTGGTGGTGGGAACGGCTGCTGGCAGGATCTGGCCAAGGGCCGGGAAAGGCGCGGCTAAGATCTGGTTAGGACCCGGCCAGAGCCGGAGAAAGGAAGGTTCGGAGGATGGATAAGCAGGAGTTGATGCGGCAGGCCGTGGAGGCGATGAAGAAGGCCTATGCCCCCTATTCCCATTTCCAGGTAGGGGCGGCCCTGCTGGCGGCTTCGGGGAAGATCTACCAGGGCTGCAACATCGAGAACGCGGCCTATACGCCCACCAACTGCGCGGAGCGGACGGCATTTTTCAAGGCGGTCAGCGAAGGGGAGCGGGAGTTTGAGGCGATCTGCATCGTGGGCGGTCCGGACGGGATCCCATCCGGCTTTACGGCGCCCTGCGGGGTGTGCCGCCAGGTGATGATGGAATTCTGCAGGCCGGAGACCTTTCAGGTACTCCTGACTGACGGCCAGGGACAGTGCCGGGAATACACCCTCTCGGAGCTGCTGCCGGAAGGTTTTGGACCGGATGATCTGAAGAAATGAGGAAGGAGCGGACGTATGGCAAAGGAACTGTATCAGCGTGTTTTTGTGATCGTGATCGACTCTCTGGGCGCAGGCGCGGCGGAGGATGCGGCGGAGTATGACGACGCGGGCTGCGATACCCTGGGGCACATTTCAGAGAGCGTGGGGACATTTGCGATCCCCAATCTGCAGAAGCTGGGGCTGGCTAATCTCCATCCCCTAAAGCAGGTGCCGCCGGTGGAGCGGACCCTGGGATACTACACGAAGATGAACGAGCGGAGCCGGGGCAAGGATACGATGACCGGCCACTGGGAGTTCATGGGCCTGAAAACGGAAAAGCCGTTTATCACCTTTACGGAGACGGGATTTCCCCCGGAGCTGATCGCGGAGCTGGAGCGGCGGACCGGGCACAAGGTGATCGGCAACAAGAGCGCCAGCGGCACCCAGATCTTAGACGAGCTGGCGGACGAGGAGATCGCTACCGGCCACATGATCGTGTATACCTCTGCGGATTCGGTGCTGCAGATCTGCGGCAACGAGGAGACCTTTGACCTGCAGGAGCTGTACCGGTGCTGCGAGATCGCCCGGGAGCTGACCATGCGGGACGAGTGGAAGGTAGGCCGGGTGATCGCCCGCCCCTATGTGGGCAGAAAGCGGGGCGAGTTCAAGCGCACCAGCAACCGCCACGACTATGCGGTGCCGCCCTTTGGAAAAACCGTGCTGGACGGGCTGAAGGAGCAGGGATTGGATGTGATCTCCATTGGGAAGATCCAGGATATCTTTGCCGGGCAGGGGATCACTGAGGCCCTGCACTCCAACAGCTCTGTCCATGGGATGGAGCAGACCATCGAGCTGGCGGAGCGGGCGTTCCATGGCCTGTGCTTCGTGAACCTGGTGGATTTTGATGCCCTGTGGGGGCATCGGAGAGATCCCCAGGGGTATGCCAGGGAGCTGGAACGGTTTGATGAAAAGCTGGGCCAGCTGCTGGAGATCCTGAGAGAGGACGATCTGCTGATCATCACGGCGGATCACGGGAACGATCCCACCTATAAAGGGACGGACCATACCCGGGAAAAGGTGCCGTTTCTGGCCTATTCCAAGGCGATGAAGGGCAGCGGTCCGCTGCCGGAGACGGATACCTTCGCAGCTGTGGGAGCTACGGTGGCGGAGAATTTCGGCGTCAGGATGCCGGAGGGGACCATCGGGACCTCCCTTTTGGGACAGCTTCGGTAAAGGAACAGGCGGGAGGATGGAAGGATGAAGAACAGCAGGGCATGGCGCCATTTTGTGACCATTACGGAGCACAAGCTCCTGGTGATGAAGAACTGCTTCCGGGTGGGCTTATTCCGCCAGGGACTGCTCCACGACCTGTCGAAGTACAGCCCGGCAGAATTTATGACCGGGGTGAAATATTACCAGGGGACCCGCAGCCCCAACGCGGCGGAGCGGGAGGAGAAGGGCTATTCCACGGCCTGGCTGCACCACAAGGGGCGGAACAAGCACCATTTTGAATACTGGATCGATTTTTCCAGGGCGAACCAGGGGCTGGCCGGGGCGAAGATGCCGGTGAACTACCTGGTGGAGATGGTCATGGACCGCATCGCCGCTTCCCGGGTGTACCGGGGGCGGGAGTACACAGACGCGGCAGCCTGGGAGTATTACCAGCGGGAACAGCCTTACCTGACCGGCGTGATGCATCCGGAGACGAAGGCGGAGCTGGAGAAGATCCTGATCCTGCTGAAGGCAAAGGGCGAGGGGCCTGCGTTCGCCTATATGCGGAAGCTGCTGGCGCGGGGGGACTATTAGCGGGCCCTCGGTGGCGGAGCCTTTAAGAGAAACTTCTTATTTTAATGGTCATGATCGCAGCACGACGGCTTTTTCTTTTGCCGTCGTGCTGCGATCTAACGCAGATCTTCGATATTTCCTGACTGGATCTGGGCTATATGCTGCCGGATGCCGTTCTTCAGACCAATCCCGCCATTTTATGTTAAGCGGATGGAAAAGTAAATTTCTTGATATGTTCAAAGTGGTTATCCTCTGTATAATACACGGTCCGTTCTTTTACGGAGTAGACAAAGGAGACTCTGGTCGCCCACGGGCCCTCCTGCCGGACCGTGTGAAGGAGTGTGAATGCGTCGGAGACGGAAAATCCGTTTTCACAGCGGTCTAATAGCTGCAAGGCCCGTTCATACCGGTCGTCGCCCGGCACGATAAATGCGCTCGTACTTTCCGGATCCATCAGAGAATAATTCGTGATCAGGGAATACTTCCCGGTTTCTTCTCTGGAACCGATCCCCGGTTCAATGACCAATGTGCGTCCATGGACATCAGACAACATGGCCTGCATGGTCGCGTCCGGCGCATAAACAATCTTCTTTGATCTAACAATTTGAAGAACCTCATCAAAGGAAAGCCGTGCCTTGATGAACTGCTCTGTCAGATCGGCGATCGTCATACAGCTGCCGCCGTCTTGATAGGCTCCGGCAGGATTGCCATGCACATATAATAGCGTTCCGGCATTTCCGTTTTGGTTCACTCCATGGTAAGAGTGATAGGTTCCGTCTGGCCGCAGGATCCCGATATAGAAACGGTCGTTTTCTTTCATGATTTTGTGCGTCCATACAGAAAGGTCAATGTCAAAATTAAAGCCTGTTATTATGTCGCTTCCGCGATAAACGAATCTGGTACACATAGTAGCCACCTTTCATAAAATCTTTGTATGCTTCGTTTTTATTTTACAGCCGTTCAGATGGACATTCTATATACTGTACGATACCGAAATGATTGGTATAAAATAAGAGGCTGCACTTGGCAGCCTCTTACGGTTACTTTTGATATATAATTTTCCGAACAGCATATAAAGACAAGCAATATTTTTC
>DVLJ01000238.1 GCA_018715565.1 Candidatus Ventrimonas merdavium | reverse complement strand
CGTGTTTCTTTGTCACTTGCCTGGTTCCTTTTGGGGAGGGGCAGCGGAAACGCCTACTTTGCTGCGGGCCAGATGCCAACCAGACGCCGGAATCCCAGACGTCGGAATCCCAGACGCCGGGATCCAGACGCCGGGATCCAGACGCTGGGATCCAGACACCGCGATCCCGGCCTCGCGATCAGGGGCGTCCCTTGATCACGGCGTCTGCTACCCGGAGGATGTAGCTGATCTCCGGATACTGGTTATGCTGAAGGATCTGGGGCGTTACGTCCACTCTGGGGCGGACGGCGTAGGTGTACAAAAACCGGTCCTTGATGAACACCCGCAGCATGTTCCCGCTGAATTCTGCGGCTACTTTGCCGGGGGTGAAGCCTGCCAGGCGGAGGAGGGCTTTCTCTGCCTCCTCGGGAAGGGTGAATTCCTGCTCCTGGTCGGAGTACAGGTGGAATACCTTGCGGAAATCTTCATCCTGGTACATGTCCAGGTTCTGATAGCCTTCAAAAAAGGCCGTCCGGGCGGATTCCGGGACCAGATCCCGGCTCCACACGACGCAGGAGTAAGGGATCGGGGCTTTCAGCTGGATCTCGAACCAGTTGCCGGACAGGAAATCCAGGAATTCCTTGGCCCCTCCCTGGCGGGTGGTCCGGCTGGAAAAGAAATCAGTGGTCACATCGGATAACACGGCGGGCAGGAACTGGAACGTGCCCTTGACCGTATCCCGGATCAGCAGGTTCTCCGGGTGGACCACCGGGAGCAGGTGGCTTTGGGTGATCCGTTCCTTCTCCAGGCCGTTCTTAGGCTCATAGGAAATGTCTTTCAGGCTGGAGCGGAAGCATTCTTCCAGGGTGGCCTTCTTGATGGTCTGCTGGTATTTCTTGGACTGCCTTCGGAAGACCAGAAGGTAGAACAGGAATATGACGGTAAAGAGTATCAGGGAAATGGGCGACCGCCGGGAGACCAGGATCAGGCAGCCCAGGAGACCGGCGATACAGACGCCGACCATGATCTGGGCGGTCCTTTTTTCTTTTTGGATAAGCGCTATCTTTTCGTTCATACAGGATCCTTCCTCTTCAAGTTTTCTTTCGGAGCGGCACTCCGAAAACTGATATTAAGTATAGCAGAATCACAAAGGAAAAGGAAGAAATTTTAAGCAGAATAATTAAGAGAAATAAAAAAACTATTAATTTTACTTTCTGACAAAGGGGTGCTATGATAGAAGCATAGAAAAGCACTTGATTCTTTTATTCACAAGGAGGATATGAAGATGGCAGTACCAGTAATTACCAAGATGGAAGTTTACCCGGTAGCAGGCAGAGATTGTATGGAGCTGAACTTAAGCGGCGCCCATGCTCCCTTCTTCACCAGGAACGTGGTGATCCTGCACGCAGACAACGGCGAGACCGGCGTAGGCGAGGTTCCCGGCGGCAAGAAGATCACCGCGGCTTTGGAGGAGTGCATCCCGATCGTAGAAGGCACCAAGGTATCTGAGTACAAGAGCACCCTGTTAAAGGTAAAGGCCCATCTGGATTCCAAGGGCGAAGAGGATGTGCGCGGCAATCAGACCTTTGACCTGCGTACCGGCGTGCATGTGATGACCGCGATCGAGGCTCCCTGCCTGGATCTGTTGGGCAAGTATCTGGGAGTTCCGGTATGTGAGCTGTTAGGCGACGGCCAGCAGAGAGACAAGGTGCGCATGCTGGGCTACCTGTTCTTTGTAGGCGATCCCAACAAGACCGACCTGCCCTATGAGCACGAGCTGGATTCCGACTGCGAGTGGTACCGGATCCGTCACGAGGAGGCCCTGACCGCAGACAAGATCGTAGCCTTCGCAAAAGCAACGAAGGAAAAATACGGATTCCAGGACTTCAAGTTAAAAGGCGGCGTTCTGCCGGGCGACCAGGAGATGGTGGTGATCCGCGAGCTGAAGAAGGCATTCCCGGACGCACGCATCGACTTAGACCCCAACGGCGGCTGGAAGTTAGAAGAGGCCGTAGAGTATGTAAAGGGCATGCAGGGCATCCTGACCTACTGTGAAGATCCCTGCGGCGCTGAGGGCGTATACTCCGGACGTGAGATCATGAGCGAGTTCCGCCGCCGCACCGGATTCCCCACCGCCACCAACATGATCGCTACCGACTGGAGAGAGGTTGGCCATGCTCTGGAGTCCCAGGCTGTGGATATCATCCTGGCAGACCCCCATTTCTGGACCATGAGCGGTTCCGTTCGGGTGGCTCAGATGTGCCATGATTTCGGTTATACCTGGGGCAGCCACTCCAACAACCACTTTGACATCTCCCTGGCCATGTTCACCCAGGTAGGCGCAGCCGTTCCCGGCGAGTACAACGCCCTGGATACCCACTGGATCTGGCAGGAGGGCTTAGAGCGCCTGACCAAGGAGCCGCTGCAGATCGTAGACGGATGCGTAGCTGTTCCGAAGAAGCCGGGTCTGGGCATCGAGGTTGACATGGAGCAGGTGAAGAAGGCGCATCAGCTGTACTTAGACAACTGCCTGGGCGGACGCGACGACGCCGTAGGCATGCAGTACCTGATCCCGGGCTGGAAGTTCGATCCGAAGCGCCCGTGCCTGGTACGGTAAAAATTGACAGGAACCTGTATGGGAAGTTCTCACGTAAGCTCTTGTAATTTCCTGTCGGATTGAGTACAATGGAGATGACAGGTTTTGCATATTACATACGGAGTTGAAAGGAGAACAGCCATGCAGGCAGTATTTGATGATTCTTTGGTAACCGGCAATGAGATGATCGATACCCAGCACAAGGAGCTGATCGCACGGATCAACAAGCTTCTGCTCCTGTGCGAGAACGAGAAGCCGGCGCAGCGGGAAGCTGTAGAGACCCTGGATTACCTGGCAGATTACACCGAGTTCCACTTTGCCGCGGAGGAAAAGCTCCAGGAGGAGATCGGATATCCGGGACTGGCCGAGCATCAGAAGAAACATGAGGAGCTCCGTCAGACGGTCCGGGATCTGTATGGGATGCTGGACGATCAGGAAGGCCCCACCGCCGCGTTCGTGGAAAAGGTCTACGAGAGCGTAGTCCGCTGGTTATACGCCCACATCCGAGGGTTTGACCGTTCCGTGGCCGAGTATCGGTTCATGCGGGACAATGAGAATCGGATCTGATAAGGGAAATGGTTGAAAGGAATGCCGTCTGGCCGGAAGGTCAGGCGGCATTTTAGATGCGGTGTCCGGTATCTGTGCGCACACTTCGGATGGCGTAGGCTTTGGGCGGCGCACATTTTGGGCGCGCTGAGAGGGGCAGACCCGTTCCTTGGCCTCAGGTGGTATCCTCTCCCTCCATCGTGCGGTAATAGCGCCAGAGAGTCGAGCGGCTGACGCCTAATTTTTCGGCGATCAGGCTTTTTTTGCCTTGGTAGTACCGGTCCATGGCCCGCAGTTCGTCGTAGGTCACCAGCCGGTTGTGGATGAAGAAGCCCTCCGGTTTTCCAGTCAGGGACGCGGCGGCAGTCGGGATGCCAGCAGTTAAGGCGGCGGTAGTTAAGGCGGCAGGAGTCAATGCAGTGCTGGCTGTTGGTCCCAGATGCTGGTAATACCTGCTGTCGTCTAACTGTGCCGCGAGCTGTTCCGGAGTGAGCGGCAGCTCCGGCAGGCAGGCCAGGCGGAGACAAAGGTTCTCCAGCTGGGTAAGATTGCCGGGCCAGGCATAGGACGTCAGCAGGGATGCTGCTTCCGGGGAGAGAACGGCGTCGGTCCCCTTCTGGTCCGAAGTCTGATCCGAAGGGCCGGATGCGGCGGCCTGCCGGGCGCTCTGGAGATGCTCCTGGCTCCACATCCGCAGGAATAAAGGGAGAATGTCGGCTCTCCGCTGCCGGAGCGCCGGAACCGGGAGGATCAGGGCGCTTAAGCGGTAGTACAGCCCGGCGGGGAGCAGAGGCGCGGGATTGACGGAAGAGCCGCTGAGGATCCGCACGTCCAGTTCCTGCCGGGTATGATCCGAAAGGGGGACGGCGCTTGTCCGGAGATATTCCAGGAGGAAGGTCCCCATAGAGGCGGGGATCTGTTCAATATTCCGGATGTATAGGGTGCCCCGGTGAGCAGAAAAGAAATCCTCCGGGCACAGCTCCCGGCTGTCCCGGGCCAGAAAAAGCTCCTCCCGGCGGGGGCTGTTTTCGTGGATCCAATGGGCCAGAGCCGCCTTTCCCGTGCCGGCCTCTCCGGCCAGGAGGACGGGAGCCGGGGCGGATGCGTACTGGCTTGCCAGGATCCGGGTCTGCAGGGACGCAGGATCCTCGCCGAACAGGTCCGAGATCAGAAACTGCCCGGGAGGCAGACTGAGGCCAGGGCCTTTTTCAGTCCGGCGGCCGGTATGTTTTGCGGCCTGGCAGCCGGCGTGTTTCTCGGCCCGGCGGCCGGTGTGTCCTGCGGCGGAGGCGGACAAAAGCGGCTGGGAGGCAAAGGGACGGAGGGTGATGAGAAGTCCCCGGATCCGCTTTTTTACCAGGATCGGGTGGAAGTCCAGGGTGTATTCTGCGCCTTGGATCACAGCCAGATGGCCCAGGACTGAATCGCCCCGCAGGAGGACCCGGTTGATGACGGCTTTTTCCTGATCGGAGAATAAGGCAGTGCAGGACTTTCCCAGGATCTGGGGCTCCGTGCATTGGAAAATGCGTTGGGCCGCGCTGTTGAACAAAGTGATCCGGCCTTTTTCATTGGTGCTGATCAGACCGTCGGAGATCGCATTCATCATGGTCAGCCGTTCCTGCAGCTTCCGGTTCTGGAGCTGGACGCCCTTCTGCAGCTCCATGGCCCGCTCATAGGCTTCCCGGATAGACTCCACCGAGCTTTCCAGGCAGACGGCGTCCAGGCCCTGCTGACGTGCCAGCTCCTGGGTACGGACGCCTCCGATGACCGCCGCGGCGCGGGCCTTCTTGGCCTGCAGGATACAGGTGCGGATGTCCTGGCTGCTTTCTACGGCGTAGAACAGCAGGTTCTCATGGATCTGTTTTAAGAATTCCCGTACGGAGCGGATCGTATCCTCCAGGCCGATGTAGGCGATGGGAGCGTCTTTGCCGTAGAGGCGGGATGCCTCGGTCACCGACTGGATCAGCTCGATATCCCGCACAGGAATGGATACTACAGGAATGGAGATGCGGGCATTTTTTAGGACCTTCGCCGTGTTCCCCCGGGCGATGATGACGTCCACATCTTCCGGAAGCTCCCGGCGCACATAGTCCCGGGCTTCCTCCATGCAGGCGCTGATGATCGAGAGGGTCTCCGGAAACGCCAGGGTGTTCCGAAATTGTTCTGCCATCCGGGTCATGGACGTGCCGGAGGCGATCAGAAGGATCGTAGCCATGGGTTGTTCTCCTTGGATGGGTGATGGTTGGATATTGGTTGGATACGGAAACTTTGGATGTTTCATATTTAAAACAATTATAAAATGAAAAGCACGAATATGCAACAATGATAAGACGATAGAAACGGAAAACAGAAGGAAATTTGGCAGATCTCCGGTTTATTCCTATAATAAAGACAGAAACGGCAGCCAGAGCAGACAGCAGCTGCAGAATAGGAGGAGAAACGATGAGATTTCCAATCAATGAACAGGAGAAATTTACATTTTCCAAAGCTGTATTTTACAATTTTCACCTGATCCCGGTGAAGAAGCCGTGGAGGGACGCTACCGGAGGATTTGGCAGCTTCCTGCCGCTGCAGGGATGGCTCCGGCTGTATGACAGCGAAGGATACTATGGGGAGACGTTTACCTCCCTTGGCATGGTCAACAATATCCTGCCCTTGATCCTGACTGGGGAGACAAAGACCTATGCCGAGTGGTATCATTTCCTTTACTGGAAAATGCGGAATTATGGATTCCAGAGCGGTCAGATCGTGGACGTGGGACAGCTGGATTATCTGATGCTGGATATCATGGCAAAACGCCGGGGGCTGCCCCTTCACCGGTTTTTGGGGGCAGAGAAGGACTGGGCGGCGGCTTACAAGGGCGGAGGCTCTCTGCTGGCCGACGACAGCGAGCTGGTGGAAGATATGGTGCGCTACGTGGAAGAAGGCTATACGACCGTTAAGTTTAAGGTGGGCAGCGGATGGGGCACCGATATGGAGCGGGATGTGCGCCGCATGGAAAAGGTGCGGGCCGCCGTGGGACCGGATATTGAGATCGCGGTAGACGGCAACCAGGTATGGGACGAGGAGGATGCGGTGAGATTCGCGGATCTGATCCGCCCCTACCGCCCGGCCTGGTACGAGGAGCCGGTGCATTCCCATGATATGAACGCGATCAAACGGGTGCGGGAGCGGACTGGCATGCCGATCGGCTACGGAGAGTCTATGCGCAACTATTTTGCCTTTGAAACCTATGCGGAGAAAGGGGTGGACCACCTGATGCCGCTGGTGGGACGGATGAGCCGGATGGAGGATCTGATCAAGATCCGGGATCTGGCCCGGGAGAAGGGACTGCGCTTCTCCTCCGGCGGGACGGTGTGGCTGAACGCGGCTTTCGGAGCCCTGTACAGCGAAAACGAGCTTCTGGAAAATCACGAGCCGATGACCCAGCCTATGGGCGAGTGTCTGTCCGTGAAGCCGGAGGAAAAGAACGGCCGTCTGTACCTGCCGGATATCGAGGGCGGTCCCATCCGGCTGAACCTGGAGAAGCTGGAGCGGGAAGGCGTGATCGAGAGCGTGAGATATTTCTATGCTTCTGATGCGAAGCAGCAGTTCGCGGTCAGAGGATCCTATTAAAACAGAGATGAGAGGGCGAGAGGGAAACGGCGCGTTTCCTCCTCGCCCTTATCTATTTCCAGTCATAAACACTTCAAGAAAGAAATATAAACTTTGTGAAATTTTTGTAATGTCTCTTGACATGGTGACAGGGTGTCATTATAATGGGGTGACAAGTTGTCATTGTTACATGAGAGGGGGAATGGTGCATGCCTACAGAACGGTTCTGGCGGCTTCCGGAAGCAAAGCGCCAGATGATCCGGGAGGCGGCTCTCCAGGAGTTCGCGCGGGTGCCCTATGAGAAGGTTTCCATCAACCAGATCATCCACAACGCGGATATATCCAGAGGGAGCTTTTATACTTATTTTGAAGATAAGGACGATCTGCTCCAGTTTGTATTTTCCGATACCCATGAGCAGCTCCGGCAGCTCTGTGAGGATGAATTGGAAAAAAACGGGGGGGATTATTTTGCCATGCTGGAAGCCGTGTTTGATTTCTTCACGGATCAGCTCCGGCAGACCCAGATCATGATAGAAGTAGCCCGGAACGTTTTTTCCTACCGGGGAAGTCCCGACGTGCTGGGGATGGATACCGAGTGCTGGGGAGGCATGATCCAGAATGAGCTGGGAGACGGCCCGTTAAAGTGGCTGTATGACCATATTGACAAAAGAAGGTTCCGTTATCAGAAGACGGAGGAATACGAGCCCCTGCTGATGCTGGGCACCACGGCGGTGCTCCTGACGATCAAGCGGCTGTATGACTGCCAGGAGCAGATGGAGGAAGCCCGCCGGATGTTCCTGGGAACCCTGGATGTGTTAAAGAACGGCGCATACCGCGCCGCCACCAATTAAAGATATGAGGAGACAGCAATGAGAAAAGGAATTGTGATCGGAGGCGCGGTTGTGGTCCTTGCAGCCGCGGCGGCAGCGATGGTACTGCCGAGAATGTTTCAGAAGGAAGAAGTCACCGCAGAGGTATCTCTTCCGGTCGTAGAGGTCCAGAGCCCCAAACTGGGGACGATCGAGCTTAAGCGGGAGCTGGTAGGCCAGGTAGAGCCTTCGGATGTGGTATACCTGTATCCGAAGATGGCCGGCGAGGTGACCCAGGTCTATGTAAAGGCCGGAGAGACGGTGTATGAGGGGCAGCCGATCTGCGACATTGACACCAAGCAGGTGGAGAACGCCAGACTTTCCCTGGAAGCGGCGGAGCAGTCCCTGCGGGACGCCCAGACGAACCTGTCCCGGCAGCAGGCCCTGTTCAGCGCGGGAGACATCTCCAGCGCCGTGTATGAGCAGGCCCAGACCCAGGCGACCAATGCACGGATCAATTACGATACGGCAAAGTTAAACTATGATAACCAGGTAGAATATTCCCATATTACCGCGACGATCAGCGGGAAGGTGGAGATCTGCGACGTAGAGGTCCATGACAATGTGTCGGCCCAGAACCTGATCGCCGTGATCTCCGGGGAAGGCAGCAAGTCGGTTACCTTCTCCGTTCCGGAGAAGATCGCGGACCAGCTCCATCCGGGAGACGCCGTGACGATCGAGAAGAACGGGAGAGAGTACGTGGGCACGGTCAATGAGGTCAGTAGCATGATCGACGCCGCTACCGGCCTGTTCAAGATCAAAGCGTCCGTGGAGAACGGCGACGCGCTGCCCACCGGCTCCTCCGCCAAGCTGTATGTGACCTCCGATAAGCAGGAGAATGTGATGACCATTCCGGTAGATTCCGTATACTACTCTGGCGGCGATGCCTATGTGTACACCTATGACAACGGTACGGTCCATCAGGTTCCGGTGGAGGTGGGGATCTACGATTCCCAGCTGGCTCAGATCCTTTCTGGGATCAGCATGTCCGACCAGGTGATCACCACCTGGAGCTCCGAGCTGTATGAAGGCTCCCAGGTTGCCGCAGCAGAGAACGGCGGGAACGGAGAGACCAGCGAAAGCAGTGAGACTGGAGCGGCGGCTCCGGAAGCAGCGGACGGCCAGGACAGCACTCCGGAACAGGCAGAGTAAAAACAGGAGGAGACAGCTATGGGATTAACAAAATATGTCCTCAAACGTCCGGTCACCACAGTGATGGTGGTCCTTTGCCTGATCGTATTCGGCCTTCAGTCCGTCCTTTCTTCCAAGATGGAGCTGATGCCCACCATGGATATGCCGATGCTGATCGTAGCGACGGTTTATCCGGGAGCCAGCCCGGAGGACGTGAACGACCTGGTGACCACGGAGATCGAGGATGAGATCGGTTCTTTGAGCGGTATCGACACCATCCAGTCCATGTCCATGGAAAATATGTCCATGGTCATCATCCAGTATGATTACGGAAAAGACATTGACGAAGCTTACGACGATCTGAAGAAAAAGATGGATCTGATCGAGATGTCCCTTCCGGACGACTGTGAGAGCCCGGCTATCGTAGAGATGAACATGGACGAGATGCCGGCCATGATGCTTTCGGTGAACCATAAGACCGAACCGAACCTTTATAACTATGTGAACAATATCCTGGTTCCGGAGATCGACAAGATCACCTCCGTATCTGACGTGAGCATCAGCGGCGGCCAGGAAGAATACATAAAGGTGGAACTGATCCCGGAGAAGCTGGAGCAGTACCGCCTGACCATGAGCTCCCTGGTGAGTTCCATCGGCAGCGCAGACTTCACTTACCCGTCCGGCGATACCATCGTAGGCGGCCAGAAGCTGTCGGTCAGCGTCGGTGCGGAATATGACACCATGGATCTTCTGAAGCAGATCCCCATCACT
>DVLJ01000237.1 GCA_018715565.1 Candidatus Ventrimonas merdavium | reverse complement strand
TTCCGAAGCCAAACGTCCTAATGTATATCCGGTAGCATCTACTACATACCATTTTCTCTCAATCGTCGCTGGACTAGCCATAAAACTTTTCATTGGTCAACCTCCTGTTAAACTATATGATCCTACTCGTTTATAGTCAGTCGTCGGATGCCTCCATCCGCGCCTTATGCCCGTTGTTATCCGGGATGTTGTGTAGAAGAAGCTTACTCCGGGGCTTTGGTTTAAGCATTTCCACGTAACGTCACAGTAATACATTATATCCCACGCTTTCGCGTGTGTCAAGCACTTTTTCCTAGTGTTTTCAAGGTTTTCCAGCGTTTTTGAAAGCTTTTTTAAGGATTTTCCGCCGGCCCCTCCGCCTTGCCTCCGTCCACGGCCAGATACCAGGAAATGGCCGTCTCCCCAAGGATCCGCTCTGCTTCCTCCCGCTCCGTTCGGCTCACCCGGGAAGCGATCTCCGCCATCAGGGACGGCTCCGCCTTTTTTAACACATAATAGCCATATCGGCCGCCCTCCCGGAGCCTGGACTCCCGTGTCCTCTCCGGGGTCTGTTCTGCCTGCTGTTCTGCCTTCTGCCCGGCCTTCTGTTCCCCCGCAGAGTCCGGTTCCGGCTCCAGCGCAGGCTCCACTCCCTTGGCCGCTCCCTGGGCCGCATCCTGCTCCCGCTCCAGATCCGCGATCAGCACCTGCCGCGCCCCGTTCTGGAACGCGTGATGGATATTCCGCCGCAAAAGCCGCTCCCACTCCTCATCCTCGCACCGCTCCACAAAGAACACGGCAGTCTGGTGCTCCGGGATCTGGGATTGAAGGATTGCATATTTCCAGTGGCGGTTCTCCCGCCGCTCCCAGACAGGAAGCTCCGTCTCATACTCCATGCTCACCAGGGTCAGTCCCCGGGCCGGGGCCGTCTGGCCCGCGGCCTGCCGGTCCCTGGCCTCTAAGATCTCCTCCACATGCTCCGGCGGATACACGCCCATGCCTACCTTAAGCAGAGTTCCGGCGATGATGCGCACCATATTATAGAGGAAGCCGCTGCCGCTGATGCGGATGGTGATCATGTCGCTTCCGTCCTTTTCCACATCCAGGGAATAGATGGTCCGCACCGTCTCCTCCGCCTGGGTGCGCACCGTACAGAAGCTTTTAAAGTCATGCTCACCCACCAGATACGCCGCGCCCCGGCGCATCTTTTCCACATCCAGGGCCACGTAGCAGAAATGGGAATACAGCCGCTCCAGGGGCATGGAGATCTTTCGGTTCAGGATCTTATATTCATAGGTCTTCGTGCAATTGGCCTTCCGGGGATGCCAGGTCAAGGGCACCTCCTGGGAGGACAGTACCCGGATATCCTCCGGAAGCCGCTGGTTCACCGCGAAGCAGATCTTATCCGCCGGCATCCGGTTCTCCGTATCAAACACCGCCACATTGCCCCGGGCATGCACCCCCGAGTCTGTCCGGCTGGCTCCGATCACCATCACCGGCTCCTTTAACAACTGGGACAGGGCCTGGTTCAGGACTTCCTCTATGGTCACTCCGTTGGGCTGCAGCTGCCAGCCGCAGTAATTGGTGCCGTCATAGGCCACCACCAGTTTCACCCGCTTCATTTGCCTTGCGTTCTCTCCATTTCTCCGTTATAGGACATGGATGCGGATCCCGATACCGCCGGACCGCATCCATGTTCCCTTACTCCACCGACTCCACCAGCTCCGCCTGCGGCTTGAGTCCTATCCGCTTCTCAGCTTCCTCTCCTACCCAACCAGCACCCGCGTCGCCACGATGGCCGCCAGATACACTGCGTACACCCCGTAGGTCACCCGGTCCCGCCCCGCGTAATGCAGGGGTTTCATCTTCGTCCGTCCGGCCCCGCCCCGATAGCAGCGGGCTTCCATGGCCATCGCCAGATCCGTGGCCCGCCGGAAAGCCGAGATGAACAGGGGCACCAGCAGGGGCACCATGCTCTTGGCCTTCTGGATCAGGTTCCCGCTTTCAAAATCCGCGCCCCGGGCCATCTGAGCCTTCATGATCTTGTCCGTCTCCTCCACCAGGATCGGGATGAACCGCAGGGCGATGGACATCATCATCGCCACCTCATGCACCGGCATCCCCACCTTATTCAGAAAGCCCAGGCTCTTTTCCAGACCGTCGGTCAGCTCGTTGGGCGTGGTGGTCAGAGTCATGATGGACGAGCCAATGACCAGATAGATCAGCCGCAGCGCCATGAACCCGGCCATCCGCAGCCCCTCCCAGGTCAGCTTTAAAAATCCCAGCTGGAACAGCACCCGTCCCGGCGTCAGGAACATGTTAAAGCTGACGCTGATCAGCAGGATCGCCACAATGGCCTTTAGTCCCCGCACGATAAACTTGAACGGCACCTTGGATAGCCGCACCGCCGCGATGAGGAATACCGTCGCCACCCCATAGCCCGCCAGGCTGTCCGACAAGAACAGGGATATGATAAATACCATCGTCCCGAACAGCTTGGTCCTGGGATCTAACCGGTGCAGGACGGAATCCACCGGGTAATATTGTCCTAACGTAATATCTCGTATCATCGTCTTCGCTCTTTTCTAGGAATGGAGCAGCTTCAGGATCGCCTGCTTCGCTTCCTCTACCGTGGTAATGTCATCGGAGATGGGCACCCCATTCTCCCGCAGCTCCTGGACGATATAGGTGATCTGAGGCGCCGCCAGGCCGATCCGCTCCAGCTCCTTATAATGGCGGAACACCGCCTTGGGCGGTCCGTCGAACAGCTTTTCCCCTTGGTTCATCACCATCAGCCGGTCCGCATAGCGGGCCACGTCCTCCATACTGTGGGACACCAGGATGATCGTCATATGGCGGTCCCTGTGGAGAGCCGAGATCTCGTCCAGGATCTCATCCCGCCCCTTGGGGTCCAGTCCCGCCGTAGGCTCGTCCAGGATCAGCACCTCCGGCCGCATCGCCAGCACCCCGGCGATCGCCACCCGCCGCTTCTGGCCACCGGACAGCTCAAACGGGGACTGGCTCCACAATCTTTCCGGCAGGCCCACCTGGGTCAGCGCCTCTCTCGCCCGCTGCTCCACGTCCTCCCTGGAAAGGCCCTGGTTCTTCGGTCCAAAGCACACGTCGGAAAAGACGTCCACCTCAAACAGCTGATGCTCCGGATACTGGAACACCAGCCCCACCTTGCTGCGCAGGGCCTTCATATCATACCCTTCCTGGTAGATATTTTCCCCATTATAATATAGGGCGCCGCTGGCTGCCCGCAAAAGGCCGTTCAGATGCTGGATCAGCGTGGATTTCCCAGAGCCGGTGTGGCCGATCAGCCCTACGAACTCTCCGTCGGATATCTCAAAGCTCACGTCCTTTAAGGCATACTGCTCGTACACCGTCCCGGCGCCGTACAGATAATTCAGATGTTCTGCCCGGATCGACATTCCTCCGCCACCTCCCCATTCTTATTCCCGGAAACCGCCGCCTTCAGCAAAGGGAGCAGCTTCTCCATCAGTTCCTCCCTGGACAAAATGCCGTCCGGCAGAGGCACGCCAGCTTCCTTCAGCTCCCAGGCCAGCTCCGTCACCTGGGGCACGTCCAGCCGGTAAGACTTTAATTCCTTCACCCGGGAGAAGATTTCCTTCGGCGTGCCGTCCATCACCAGCCGTCCGTCGTCCATGACGATGATCCGGTCCGCCCCGGTCACCTCCTCCATGTAGTGGGTGATCAAAAGCACCGTGATGCCTTCCTTTTTGTTCAAATCGTGGAGGGTGGCGATCACTTCCTTCCGCCCGTTGGGATCCAGCATGGCGGTTGGCTCGTCTAAGATGATACACTCCGGCTTCATCGCCATCACGCCGGCGATCGCCACCCGCTGCTTCTGGCCGCCGGACAGCTTATTGGGAGATTTTAACCGGTAGGCCGTCATCCCTACCGCCGCCAGGCTCTCGTCCACCCGCCGCCAGATCTCGTCCGTAGGCACGCCCAGGTTCTCCGGGCCGAATCCCACGTCCTCCTCTACGATATTCCCGATGATCTGGTTATCCGGGTTCTGGAACACCATCCCCGCCGTCTTCCGGATATCCCAGATATGGCCGTCGTCCCGGGTATCCATCCCGGAGATCCACACCGTTCCGTCCGTAGGCAGAAGGATCCCGTTCAGCTGCTTGGCAAATGTGGACTTGCCGGAGCCGTTGTGCCCCAGGATCGCCACAAAATCTCCTTTTTTGATATCCAGCGTCAGCTCGTCGATGGCGCGGCTGACCTCTTCAATATGTTCTTCCTCATCCCTGCGGATGTAGTCGTAGATCAATCTGGAAGCCTTGATGATCCCCATACCGGATTCTTCCTTTCTTTCTCCTGCCGCCAGGCTGGGGCCTCTCCCAACCTGTGTTCCGTTTCCATACGTTTCTCAATTTTAAGCGATAACCGGGGAACAGTCAAGCAAAAACCAGCTTCCTGGGGAGCTTTCCTGGGAAATCCCCGCCCCCTTCCTTGCAAAGCGTGCCCCATTATAGTACAATCGAACCATAGAATCTGACAGAATCGAGGAACTCCCATATGACGGATAAGATGGAACCATGTGAGACAAGGATCGCCCTGGTGGGCATCGTCGTAGAAAATCCCGGCTCCGTGGAAGCCCTGAACCAGATCCTCCACGATTACCGGGCTTATATCGTGGGCCGCATGGGCATCCCCTACCGGGAAAAGGGCATCAGCATCATCAGCGTGGCCTTAGACGCCCCCCAGCCGGTCATCTCCGCCCTGGCAGGGAAGGTCGGACGGCTGAACGGAGTCAGCTCTAAGACAATCTATGCCCGGCAGACAGGGATGGACTGACAGGGAGGCAAACGGGGATACAGACGAGGATATAGACGGAGAAGGACTGAGCATTCCCCCAAGGATGGCGAAGCCCTGATCTCTGCCATCCGTCCGCGCGCCGCGGAAACAGATCATCGGACCCATAGCGAAAACCGGCGGAGCCGCCTCTGAACTTCTCAGAGCGTCTCCGCCGGTTTTTTTCTTACCACTACGCTTTTTCAGAAATCTGGAGTTCGTCCAGGATCAGCTGCCTGGTCACTGGGCTCTTGTTCTTCCCGGAAATGACCTCGCACACCGTCGCTTCCGAACGGCTGATCCGGGAAGCCAGTTCCCGGGCCGTCATGTTCTGCTCCAGCAGAGCGATCTTGATCTTCATCCCCAGAGGCGTAATCTCTTTTATTCGTTTCATGCAACCACTCCTGACTTCATTACCAGCTATGATCCGGTTCCGTTTTTACTGGTTCTCCTGGTCCCTCTTTTTCTGCAGGAACAGATAAGCTGCCAGGGCCATGCTGGAGATCATCAGGAGCACTGCGTTCCTGCTCTCCCTTCCGGTCTTGGGCAGTGCGCTTAACGGCACTTCCTCTGCCGGGATCTCAACCAGCTCCGGTGCGCTTGCTAACGGAACGCCCTCTGATACGATAGTCACCGTGCCAGGTCCGCCGGTGGTGTCTGTTCCAGGAGTCCGGCTTCCGCCGCCACCGCCGCCTCCGCCATTAGAACCGTTAGGCCTGCTGGGGGTGTCCGGATCCGGGTCAGTGGGGGTATCCGGGTCTGGATCTGTAGGAGTATCAGGATCGGGATCCGTTGGCGTATCGGGATCGGGATCTGGATCTGGATCCGTCGGTTCCTCAGACTTTTCTACCGTGTAAACAACGGTTGGCTTCTTAAAGTCCTCCGCTTCGTACTGATTTCCTTCACTGTCTACCGGGTACAGCGTAGCTCTGGTATTGGTATAGAGACCGGCCTCGCCTGCACCTCCCTTATTCCCCACGCCATATCCGTCATAAATACCGTAGGTCCCTGCCGTTTCCGGCGGATTCATCAGCTGCACCGTATACTCCAGCCGTACCTGAGCAAAGTTGCTGATGGCGGTGTTGATCCGCCAGATGAAATGCTCGTCTGCCTTTTTCTCACCCGGATGGTATTCCAGGATAAACGGATAGGTAGGATCCCCGTCTGCCGTTCTGCCTGCATCCGGAGCTCCAAAGCCATATTCTGTCTCAGAGATCGGCGTTATCGGAAGTTTTTCTCCGCCTACCGTCAGGCTGATCGCATCGGCCTTGTTGATAAAGTCGAAATCGTAGCTGTAGCCGTTGTAGGTGTCGAATCCGATGTAGTCCTCGATGTAACTGCCTGCATCTACCAGGTAGAGGATTTCTTTCTGGATGGTATCAAAATTGACCTTTTTGCCGTTGTTGACCGCATCGACAAATGCCACTCCAAGCGGGGTATCATTCACTACAACTGCGTTGCAATGATACTTTTTCGCCAAATCCAGATAGGTATTGTACGCCTCATAATATGCCCGGTCCATACTTAACGCATGGTCATTGACTTCATCCAACGGAATCACATTAATATCATCCGGAACTTGATCCAAACGGCAAAGTGGATCACTTACAAAATCTGTCGTGTAAAGATCACCAGCCTGGATATCCTTCTCTACTTTTTCTTTTATCTCCGCATAAAAAGCATTCCAGCTTCCTCCTGGAACCTCAACATCGGACCCCCAATCACCATATCCATGTGTCACGCTCCATGCCGTCGGCCCGCAGCCAACCATTTTCCAATCCGATTGATACACATGATAGATGGCTTTTGTCTTTCCATCGCTTCCAGTGAATACTTGGGTCACGCCATCGGTTACTAAGATCACATATTTTCGTGTGTTAGAAACCTCCGTATCTGCTGACAGCATTTCATCTGCCGCCAACAATCCTGCCTGGATATTGGTTCCACTTCCCACGTCAGCAGGCCTAATCGCTACTGCGTTTTGCAATTCCTCGATTTTGTCTGCCGTTAATTCCTGAAGGTCAAATGTAGTCACCGCTTTGCCGCCAAATACTACAGCTCCTACCTTTATTTTTGCATTGTTTGCTTCTACGCTGTCTAATAGGTCGCTGACTAATACCGCAGCCTCCTCAGCAACCGCTTCTGCGCAGTCAGACTTATCCCATACAAACACTACGTCCGACACCAGCTCCTTCTCCCCAGACGGCAGTGCCAGCGTCACTTTAGACTGGAGCGTGTTTTTATCCAGCTCCGTCGCGAACTTGGACTTGTCGGTCTGCCATTCAAACGGCTTCTCGATTGGCCCTGTAGATTCCACAACCAGGGCAACCGTCGGCTTCTGAAACTCCTCTGGATCCAGGCCCGTTCCGTCACTGTCTACCGGATACAGCGTGGCGCTGCTGTTCGTATACAATCCAGCTTCACCTTCGACTCCGTTATTATTATCGCCATACTCGTCATTTGTACCGTAGGTACCGACTGTACTGGTGGGGTTTGTCAGCTGTACGGTGTAGGTCAGCTGTACCTTTTCAAAATTGCTGATCGCCCGATTGATATGCCAAACGAAATGCTCCTCGCCGCCTTCTCCCGGAACGTATTCTAAAACAAATGGATAGGTCGGCTGACCTTCTGCATCAGTTCCTTCCCCGGACTCTCCAAAAGCAAATTTCCTACCAGCTTCTATTTCTGTTACCTCCAGCGTATCCTTCTGCTCTCCAACTCCTACAGTCAGATGCAGCAGATCTTTCTCTGGAACAAAATCAAAGTCATAGCTGTAACCCTGATAGGTATCGAAACCCATGTAATCCTCTACGGTGCTTCCTGCATCTACCAGATAGTAGATATCGTTCTGGATGTCTTTAAAACTTACCTCTTCCCCATTTGCAAGATAATCCATAAATTTAGGTCCATATGGATAACTTGCAGCAGAGTTCGACTCCGCCTTCAATACATAGCAATGGTAACCGGACTGCACCATATCCTGATATACCTGATCCGTTAGATAAAATGCTTTCTCGATAGCCATAGCATGACTATCTTTTTCACTATATCTAATGTAATCGTTCAAGTCACCTATGCTTGGATTCTTCTTAGGCACAAAGCGGTACTCGTAGCGCGTACCATCCTTCTCAATAAGTTTGCCAATACCATCCAGCCATGTCTCCCAATCATCCGGCTCATAGTTGACAT
>DVLJ01000236.1 GCA_018715565.1 Candidatus Ventrimonas merdavium | reverse complement strand
CGTTGGTAAACGAACTTCCGATGCCCAGGAGCAGGCCGGCTACTGGGAGGATGGCGATGGGGAGCATAAAGCTGCGCCCTACCCGCTGCAGAACACCAAAAATCTTGTCTTTCATACGTATGCTTTCCTTTCTTTTTCATGGTGATGCATCGGTCCCGTGTATTAGGATGGACAATACAAAAAGGCATTAACCATCTGGGTATCCTTATCACAGTAAGGATACCCAAATAGCTAATGCCTGCATGACCAGTAACACACTATAGGATGCATCGGACTTGCCCCGCAGGGCGTTGTCTGCTTGCTGAGACCCAGTATAGCGGACCGGAATAGATTTGTCAATAGGGTTCCTGCCAAAATCTGACGTCTGAAAATCTGACGTCAGATCCAAGCCATTAGATCCGGGCCATCAGATCCGAGCCGTCGGATCCAAGCCGTCAGATCCAAGGGCATCACAGCAGATGGATCCCGTGCTCTTCGCAGGTCCTGCGCATCTCCTCCGGCCAGATGCTTGCCTGGACCTCGCCTACGTGGGCACGGTCCAGAAGGAGCATGCACAGGCGGGACTGGCCGATGCCGCCGCCGATGGTGTAGGGAAGCTCGCCGTTCAGGAGCATCTGGTGGTAGGGCAGGTTCCGCCGCTCCTCGCAGCCGGCCTTCTTTAACTGCTCCGCCAGGGAGACCTCGTCTACCCGGATGCCCATGCTGGAGATCTCCAGAGCGCAGCCCAGCTGCTCATACCAGAACAGGATATCGCCGTTCAGCTGCCAGTCGTCGTAGTCCGGGGCCCGGCCGTCATGGGGCTCGCCGCTCTTTAGCTTATCTCCGATCTTCATCAGGAAGACGCAGCCGTGCTCCTGGGTGATCAGGTTCTCCCGCTCCTTGGGAGTCTTATCCGGCCAGCGTTCCTCCAGCTCCTCCGAGGTGACGAAGGTGATGTCGTGGGGAAGGCGCTTGGCGGCGTCCGGGTATTTGTACCAGACCTCGTGCTGCATGTGCTTGATCACTTTGAAGATGGTCTGCACCGTCTCCTGAAGGGTCTCTACGGTCCGCTCCTCCTTGGTGATCACCTTTTCCCAGTCCCACTGGTCCACATAGCAGGAGTGGAGATTATCTAAGACCTCATCCCGCCGGATCGCGTTCATGTTGGTATAAAGGCCCTCGCCGGGCTTGAAGCCGTATTTCTTTAAGGCCATCCGTTTCCACTTGGCCAGGGAGTGCACTACCTCTACGGTATCTCCGGGGATGGAGGCGATGTCGAACTGCACCGGGCGCTCCACGCCGTTCAAGTCGTCGTTCAGACCGCTGGACTTCTCTACAAACAGAGGGGCGGAGATCCGCTCCAGGTTCATCTCCCGGCCCAGCTCCCGCTGGAAGGTGTCGCGGATATACTTGATCGCCTCCTGCGTCTGGCGGACGGTAAGATGGGGGTTATAGTTCTTCGGTATGATCAGTGCCATATTCATTCCCTCACAATCATCGATTTGACTGTCCGGTCCGGACGGCGCCGGAAAACAGCCCTCATTCCATATAATACCTGTCATGATAGCATTATTACTTGAAAATCACAAGTATTTTTCAGGGAAAACTTTCGGAAAGAAAGCCGGGGCGGCGGAAAATCCGGCAAATCCCCGGCTGAGGATAAGAATCGAAGGAAAATCGGGAAAATGGGGTCAGGGGCGCTCTTCCAGGGCGCGGATCAGTTCCACCATGAGCTCGTGGGTGGGAGCCGGTACGCCGCATGCCTTGGCGGCGCGGACAACGGAGCCGCTGATCGTACCCACCTCCGTCCGGCGGCCGTCCCGGAGATCGGCGCAGATCGAGGTGATCCCTTCCGGAGAATTTACAGAGTTCTGGCGGACCATCTCGGTGACTGCTTCTTCGTCTGCTTCCAGCCCAAGGGCGTGGGCGACCTCCACCGCTTCCCGGATCAGCCTGCGGGCAACGGTCCAGGCGTGGGGATTGCCTGCGATATAGCCCATGGGGACCTGGAGCACGCCGGTCAGGGCGCTTAGGGAGGCGTTGGTAAAGAGCTTGTTCCAGATGAGCTGGCGGATGTTCTCGTGGATGCAGCCCTGGAACCCGCAGGCGTCCAGCGTATCCTTGAGGGTCCTTAGGAACCCGGAAGCGTCCTGGGTCAGCATGCCGATGTTGGTCTTGCCTGTGCCGCCCCGGCGGACATGACCGGGAGCCAGCACGGCTCCGTTGTCCTCCGTGGTCCCGATGATGATATGATCCCTGGGCGCGAACTCGGCCAGGAGATCTTCGTGGCCGGCGCCGTTCTGCAGGGTCATGAGATAGGTGCGGGGGCCGATCAGCTCCCGGGCGGCGGTAAGGGCCTGGCGGGAATAGAGGGCTTTCACGAACAGGATGACCAGATCCGCCGGAGGCATGCCTGCCGCAGAGGTGCGGGCGTCAGGATAATAGGTGTGCTCCGCGCCGTTCTCCTGGAGGATCAGGCCGTGGGTGCGGATCTGACGGACAATGGCTTCGTTGGTATCGATCAGACAGACCTGGTTATGCTGGGACAGACGCCCGCCGTAGATGGAACCCATGGCGCCGGCGCCGATGATGACGATGTTCATAAATGATGCTCCTTCCTTTGAGATAATAAACGAGATCCGGTTCTGCCTATCAGTATAGCATAAGGCTGTTCATTTGGGAAACGGCTTCCGGAACAGGGCCGGCGCCGTTTGGCAGAGTCCCTTGGCAGCGCCGTTTCCAGTGCCGTTTCCAGCGGCATTTTTCCTGCCGTTTTCTGGCAGGTCCGGCCGGATGGATGCTCCATAATTGGAGCAGGTCGATAAAATGCCAGATTTCCGTAAAATATCTTCCTGATTTTAGAAAAGTCGAAAGTATTAGACCTTTTCTGCACATTTTTTTTATGTTATAATGACCATCAGCGTATTGTTGGGAAATAGAGACAATCATCATTTTACAAAACAGGAAAAGGCGGGGAATCTGCAGTGGACGCAAGAAGAAGGTACAGACAGATCGCAGCGGTGATCTTATCGGTGTGTATGGTATGCAGCAATGTGACTCTGGCAAGGGGAGAGGAGGCCGCGGCGTCAGCCAGCACGCTGCGCCTGACGAAGACGGAAGGCACGGTAAGCGTGACGAACCAGAACGGGAGGTCTCTCCCGGTATTTGCGGATATGCAGCTTTACAGCGGCTATCAGGCGGCGACACAGGAAGCAAGCTATGCGTGGATCTCATTGGATGATTCCAAGCTGACCAAGCTGGATGCGGTCAGTGAGGCGGAGGTCCGGAAGAAGGACAAAAAGCTGGAACTGCTGCTGAAGTCAGGAAACCTGTTCTTCCATGTGACCGAGCCCTTGGAGGGAGACGAGACCTTAGATATCCGCACCTCGACCATGGTGACCGGGATCCGGGGAACAGCCGGATGGGTGCAGGTGATCGACGGCGGGCACACCCAGGTCTATATCCTGGAAGGCTCCGTGCAGAGCGCGGTGTCCGATCCGGTGACGGGGCAGATCCGGCAGATCTCGGTGGGGAGCGGCCAGATGGCCGATTTTTATGTGTATGGCAGCGGCCATGCAAGCCGGTGCAGCGCGGTGCTGAGGACGTTTGACGCGTCTGAGGTGCCGGGCTTTGTCTGCGTGGAGGTAGCTGAGGATGAAGCCCTCCAGCAGAAGATCGCGGCCGCTTCCGGGCAGGATGTGGGCCAGATCACGGCCGGAGCCTGGGAGAAGCTGGCCGCAGACCAGAAGGAGCTCCACGATAAGCTGGCGGCGATCCAGGAGCAGATCCGGAACCAGGCAAACCAGGTGACGGTGGATCCGGTATTCCAGGATCAAGGATCAAACTCTGTGACGGCGGGAAGTGACAGCCATAGCGGCGGATCGGGCGGTTCCGGCAGCGGATCGGGCGGCAGCTCCGGCGGCAGCCAGGGAACTCCCTCGGAACCGGATGGGCCTTCCGCACCGGAGGAGCCGGGTACGCCGGAAGAGCCAGATACGCCGGATGGACCAGATACGCCAGGGGAACCGGATACGCCAGAGGAGCCGGATGTTCCCACCGATCCGGAGGAGCCGGACGAGACCACGGCAGAGCTGACCATGCAGGTGACGGCGGCGGAGGTGGACGCCCTCCTTCAGACGAAGGATGTGGTGATCAAGGCGGGAGCCGGTGATGCTGCGTACAACACGCTGCAGATCGACGTACCGGTAACGGTGCCGGAGGGAAGGACGCTGACCATGGAGGACGGCGTGCATCTGGACGTCAACGCCGGGCAGACCCTGCAGATCGACGGGACCCTGGACCTGGCGGGAGATATGGAGAATCACGGGACCATCACCAATACCAGTATGAACACCTTCCAGGTGGGCGGCGTGTTTGTCAACGACGGGACCATCGAGAATACCGGACGGATCATCGCCGGTACGGTGGAGAATACCGGGACTCTGACCATCCAGACCGGCAGCCTGGTGGTGACCGATGCCCTGGAAAATGATGGAACGGTAGAGAACGGAGGAAGCCTGCAGCGGGAGGATGGAACCGGTGCGGCGGTGGCCAACCGCGGCGCGTTTACCGTAGACGGCGGCCAGTCAGGATTGATTACCCAGAGCGGGGATAACGCCAGACTGGTGCTTGCAGGCGGAGAGCTTCCGGAATTGGACCAGCAGGCCGGGACCCTGGAGGTGCAGGGCGGAACGGTCAGCCGGAAGCTGGAGCATAAGGCAGGAACGGCTGCGGTCACCGGAGGCACCTTAGCCCAGGGGGCGGCAGTATCCGGCGGCACGTTTTCGGTAGAGGGGACTGGCGAGGTAGCCGGCCTGGAGCAGACGGCCGGTGCGGTGACGGTATCCGGCGGCGCGATCAATGGCGGGACCCGTTTATCCGGCGGCCAGTTTACCATGACCCAGGGAGCGCTGATCGGGAGCGAGGCGTGCGCGGCGCTGTCCATGCCTGCAGGGAGCACGGCAGAAGTGACGGTGCATGGCGGCAGTATCGATGGCGGCAATGGAACGGCGATCTCCATCGAAGGAGAAGCCGCAGGGAAGATCACCCTGGATCTGGATGGCACCACCGTTCAGGCGGCTTCCGCGGCCAGCCTGTTCGATCTGCCTGCAGGGCAGAGCACTTCTTCCCTTGCGATCGTGCAGGGCGGCGTTCCTACGGATGTCACCTCCGCAAACCTGCCGGGCTGCAGCATCGTGGATGGAAAGATCCGGTTGGAGGAGATCTTCGCAGACGTGAGGACTGCCCTGTCCGAGGCAGAGAAAGGAACGACCGTGGTGCTGGAGGAGGACGCAGTGATCGAGGCTTTGTCCGGCGGAACGGATCCGGATTGCCAGGTGTCCGCAGGTACGGCAGAGAACCCGGTCGGTCTGGATCTGGGGGGCTATTCCCTGACCCTGGAATGTCCGCTGGTGGTAACAGATACCGGAGCCCTGAGGATCACAGGGGGACAGGAGCATGCCCAGGGATCCGCTGGTCCTGAGGCGATGGATGGGGCAGAGCCTGGGACTTTGACGATCGATCCGGATGGAAGATTAGAAAATCATGGAACCCTGCTTCTGGACGGTCTGACGATAGACGGGGGGATGTCTCTGCTCGAGACAAGCGCCGCGGATAGTCAGACGGCTATATGCGGGATCACCAATTCCTATATTTGCGGAAGTATTCCGGCAGACGGAGCTGACAGCGGCAGCCTGATCAGCGCCGGGGACAGAAGCCAGCTGTCCATCTCTGGCAGTACGCTGGAAGTCGATATGGAGAGCGGCTCGGAACGTGGGACCGGTATCGCGCTGATCACAGCGGAAGCAGCCCAGGGAAACTCCGCCAGTACAGAGGTTGTCCTGGAGGATACCATGCTTTTCGTCAGGAACGGCGTCTGCGGCGTACAGGCAAAAGGCGGAGCTGCCGTGACATTTGGCGATGGGACCACGGTCCAGGCGGCTGATCAGTCTGCGGCGGTACAGCTGCTGGATGGAGGAAAGGCAGTCTGGGAAGATGCGTCGAAGCTGTATCTGGCAGGGAGCGCAGTGGGCGTGGAGCTTTCCGGGACAGGAGCGAACCAGGCGGGATTCTATAGCCAGGATGTGCAGGCGGAACAAGGCTCCGTGGTGATCTGCGGCAGCGCTGTGGAAGGGAATGAGATATCCCTGGACGGCGCGGTCATGACCCTGAAGGATTCCATTGCGGTGCGCTTGGAGAATAATTCCAACCACAATACCGTGAATATGAGCGGTGCGGAGCTGGCCCTGCAGAATTCGGTTGTGCTGGTCCTGGATGGTTCTGAGGAGAATACTTGCAGCTGGGAAAGCGCAAAGCTGGATCTGACCGCGTCCTCTGCCGCAGAATTGACGAAAACCCAAAACAATACCATCACGCTGACAGATGTTGTTGTAACGGCTGCAGATGGGGACGGGGGATCCGAAGATCCTGGAGAGACAGAAGGCGGAGGCGCAGATGAGGGAGGATCAGAGCCGCCGTGGTGGTGGCCGTCTGATTGGCCGTGGCCGCTGCTTTCCGGGGAGGATACGGAAACGTATGCGGATGTCAGAGCCATGGATGCAGGATCTCAGGAGAATGACAAGATAAGAGACGCGGTATTCCGATTTGAGGGCAGTACGTTTGATGTTTTGGCATTGGAAGGATCGGAGGTCACTGCGGAATCTCAGAAAGCCGTGGATCTGGTGAAGGGGCATATGACCCTGGCAATGGATTGGGACGGCGATCTAAGTCCGTATGCGGAGGGATGGGAGCCGGAGGGAGGCGGAAGTCTGATCCAGTCTGAGAGAGCAGAGGATGGAGTGATCTATATCCAGTCGGCCGGCATGACTCTGCGGTTAGGCGGCGGGACGATCGCTTCACAGGGAGAAGGGCCGGCGATCAACTGGGTCTGCGAAGAAGTGGACAGTGTGAATTTCCCTGCCGCAGATAAACTGGGCACGGTCATCAAGGCCAAAAGCGAGAACGTCTTGCAGCTGAATAGGAAGCAGTACAACCCGGATGACGATGTTTATCGCATCGAGCAGGACGGCGGCTACTATTACCTTCGCATCAACCCTGCCCGCTTCCTGATCCTGGACGAGGAACTGGCTTCGGATTCCAACTGGACCGTCGCTTCAGGCTCCAACTGGGATCTGGAGGAGGATGAGAGGGGAGAAGGAGCGGAGAAGGCCAGCCCGTCAAACTGGCAGAGCGATCCCCTGGCTCTTCAGAAGGGATCGGATCCACAGGACCGAGAAAAGACAAAGACAGGGCAAACCTTGGATCAGACGGATACGCCCGATGGCTCCGGCTCCGACATCAGGCAAGTCCTAGGGGCGAATGCTGCCAAGACGGAAGAAAGACCGTCCGGCGCAGGCCGCTCAGACCAGCGGCAGGATGACAGCCGGAGCGGCGGTTCTGGCGCCGGGAACGGCGGCCGGAGACTGGAAGACGAGGACCCCATAGATCAGGAAGGAACGGAGGCATAACAGCATGAGAACAGGAAAACAGAGATGGAAAAGACTTGCGGCGATGCTGACGGCCGCCTGCCTGACCGGGGCCGCGGCGTTTCCGGCGGCGGCAGCAGAGAGCGCCATGGATGTGATCTGTGCCCCCTCCGGGATCGTATCCCTGGAGGATGGTTCGTTTCTGGTGACGGATACCTATAACAAGGTGGTCTGGAAGGTGAGCGGAAGGACCAGCACCCTTTATGCAGGAAACGGCGGCGTGCAGGATCTGTACGGAGAGCCGTCCGGCGGATACAACGACGGAGCTCTGAACGAGGGATTTTTCCGGGAGCCCTGGGCGATCGCTCCATTTCTGGACGGATATGCGGTGACTGATACGGAAAATAACGTGGTGCGTCTGATCCGCTGCGGCGATAATAAGATCCAGACTGCTACAGGGACGATCCAGGGAGGTTCGGCGGACGGTTACGGGTTAGACGCTGCCTTCAGCCGTCCCACGGGGCTGGCGGCGGACGGAGAAGGGAACCTCTATATCGCAGATACGGGCAACAATGCCATCCGGCGGCTTACGCCTACGGGAACGATCACCACTTACGCGGCAGGGCTGTCGGAGCCTACCGGGCTTTGCTGGAAGGACGGCGTCCTGTATGTGGCGGAGTCGGGGGCGAACCGGATCCTGACGATCACAGACGGCGCGGTCTCCGTGCTGGCGGGAAGCGGTGCGGCGGGGATGGCTGATGGGGACGCGATGCAGGCCCAGATGTCCAATCCCCAGGGCGTGGCAGCGGCGCCGGATGGAACGGTGTATGTGGCGGATACGGGCAACAGTGCGGTGCGCAGGATCGCCGGAGGCACTGTGACCACACTGGCAGCTGCGGATCAGCCGGGGATGGAAGCATTTCCGGTGGAGCCCCGAGGGCTGATGGTGCGGGACGGGGATCTGTATGTCTGCGACCATTTTTTGAAGAAAATATGGATCATCCCCCGGTGACGGAGCCGCCGGATGATCTTAAGACAGGAGCGGGAACGTTGCAATGGAAGGGATGGTGATACATCTATGACACAGGAAGAAATGCGGCAGATATTAGAGATCGGCGTATCACTGTCTATGGAAAAGGATTTCAACAAGCTGTTGGAGACGATCCTGGAGCAGGTGATGGAGCTGACCCGGTGTGATGCGGGGACCCTGTATCTGCTGGAGGGGGAGCATCTGAAGTTCCAGTTTATGAAGAATAAGTCGATGGATCCCGGCAGGGGAGCGGACTGGGAGGGGAGCGGCCTGCCGCCGGTGCCCCTCACCCGGCGCAATGTCTGCGCCATGGCCCTGCTGGATAAGCGGACGATCCTGGTAGAGGACGTGCGCAACTGTGAGACGTATGATTTTTCCGGCCCGGCCCGCTATGACGCCATGACGGGATATCATACCAAATCGCTGCTGGTAACGCCTCTTTGGAACCGGACGGGAGAGCGGCTGGGAGTCCTGCAGCTGATCAACGCCATGGATGAGACGGGGGCGGTCTGCGGTTTTTCCGAGGAGATGGTGCTGGCCGTGGAATCGGTGGCTTCCCAGGCGGCGATCACGATCCAGAATTCCAGGTATATCAGCGAGGTCAAGGGGCTGATCCAGTCCTTTGTCCGCATGACCTCCTCGGCCATCGACGCCCGGACGCCCTATAATGCGTCCCATACCCGGAACATGGCGGTATATGGCGAGCGGTTCCTGACTTATATGAACCGGGTGGCCAGAAGGAGCGGGAAGGGGGTGCTGTTCTCCAAAGCCCACCGGGAGGAGCTTTTGATGAGCATCTGGCTCCACGACATCGGGAAGATCGTGACTCCCCTGGAGATCATGAACAAGAACGCCCGGCTGAGCCCGGTCCAGTACGCGGAGGTGAAGGGGCGGCTGAAGGAGGTCCGTCTGCTGGCGAGACTGGCCTATCTGGAAGGGCGGTCTGATCAGGAAACCTGGCGCCAGATCCAGACAGAGACGGCCCAGGCCCAGAAGCTGGTGGATACGGTCAACCGGATCGGCTTCCTGCCGGACGACCTGGCTGGCCAGGTCCGGGAGCTGGGAGAGAAGCGGTTTACGGATGAAGCCGGCAGGGAGCTCCCATGGCTGACCCAGGAGGAATGCGGCGCGCTGCAGACCCGGAAGGGGACGATCTCGGCAGAGGAGCGGCGGATCATGCAGGACCATGTGGTGCTGACGGACCGTTTCCTGGCGGAGGTAGAATTTCCCAAAGAGTATTCCCATGTGCGGGAATGGGCGGCCGGCCACCACGAGATGCTGGATGGGAGCGGGTATCCGAAAGGGCTCCGGGGGGATCAGATCCCCATGGAGGTACGGATCATCACCCTGTTAGATGTATTTGAAGCCCTGATCGCCAAAGACCGGCCCTACAAAAAGGGGATCCCGGTGGAGCAGGCGCTGGAGGTTTTGATGGAGATGGCGGAAAAGGAGCGGAAGCTGGATATCGGGCTGGTGCGGATGTTCGCGGCCAGCCGCTGCTGGGAGGAGCCAAAGCAGGAGCGCTCCCTGGAGGAAGGACAAGAGGTGTGATGAGATATTGGCTTGCTGGGATCGGAGCGGCGGCGGGGATGACCCTGATCGCCGCTTCTGGGATCTTAGACGTGCAGGAGCATATCCTGGCAGACGCCTGGTATCAGGAGAGGTCGGCGTCCGGCGGGGAGATCGTGCTGGTGGAGATCAACCAGCAGGCGCTGGATACCATCGGTCCGTTCGCAGACTGGGGACGGGAGGTCATGGCTATGACCCTGGAGACGCTGAACCAGTCGGAGGAGTGCCGGCCTGCGGTGATCGGCATCGACGTGCTGTATGCGGGGAACCGGGAGCCGGCCGGGGACGCCTGGCTGGCAGAGGCGGCTGGGATGTACGGAAATGTGGTCACTGCCTCGGCGGCAGAGTTTGGGAGCGGACTGGAGGAGCTGGATGGGAATTCCTATCTGGAACCATTTTCCGTCCAGGCCTATGACGAGCCTTATCCGGCCCTTAAGGAGGCCACGGTCCAGGGCCATATCAATGCCATGTTTGATGAGGACGGGGTCCTCCGCCATGGACTGTGGGAGGTGCGCCTGCCGGATGGACGGACGGTCCCCTCCTTTGCGGCCCAGGCGGTCCGGCTGTACTGCCGGGACCAGGGGATTCTGGAGCTGACGTCGCCGCCCACGGACAGCCGGGGCTTCTGGTATGTGCCGTTTACCGGGAAGCCGGGGGATTACAGCCAGTCGATCGCCGTCTCGGATGTGCTGACCGGCACGGTGCCGCCGGACTATTTTGACGGGAAGATCGTGCTGATCGGGGCGTATGCGGCGGGACTCCAGGACAGCTATGTAACGGCCGCGGATCACGCCATGCCCATGTATGGGGTGGAGTATCAGGCCAACATGATCGAGGCCCTGTTAAATGGGCAGTATAAGACAGAGCTGGGAGCGCAGCCTCAGCTGGCGTTGCTGTTCGCCGCCCTGGCCTGCTGTATGGTCCTGTTCTGGAAGCGCCGTCTGTGGGTGGCGACCGTTTCCTTCCTGGGGATCGAAGCCGGATATCTCCTGCTGACGAAATGGATGTACGGACAGGGCGTGGTGCTGAACGTGCTGTGGATCCCCCTGGGAGTTGGCGTGTGCTATGTAGGCTGCATCGCGGCCCACTATTTCCGTTCCGTGCTGGAAAAGCGTCTGGTGACCCAGACGTTCCGCCGGTATGTAGCCCCGGAGATCGTGGACGAGGTCCTGAAAAAGGAGGAGCACGGCCGCTTAGAGGTGGGCGGCCAGGTGATGGATATCGCGGTGCTGTTCGTGGATATCCGCGGCTTTACATCCATGTCAGAAGGCCTGGAGCCCACGGTGGTAGTAGAGATCCTGAACCGGTATCTGACGCTGATCTCAGACTGCATCATTTCCAACAGCGGCACGCTGGATAAATTCATCGGGGATGCGGCCATGGCCTTCTGGGGCGCTCCGGTCCCCCAGGAGGATCATGTGATGCATGCGGTCCGGGCTGCGGCGGATATGAAGCGGGGGATGGGACTTTTGACCCGGGAGCTGATGGCGCAGTATGGCCGCCAGGTATCCTTTGGGATCGGGATCCATGCGGGAAAAGCCGTAGTAGGCAATATCGGTTCTCCGGACCGGATGGACTACACCGCGATCGGGGATACCGTGAACACTGCTTCCCGCCTGGAATCCAGCGCTCCTGGCGGTACGATCTATCTTTCCCGGGTCGTGGCCGACCGCCTGGAAGGCCGGATCCGCGCCACATCTCTGGGGGAGGTGCGGCTGAAGGGAAAGACGGAGGGGGTGGAGGTTCTGGTGCTGGAAGAGATCCTGGAGATCGACGGTCTGACGGAATAGTGAGACAGAAAATCCTTTTAGTGTGAGTTGGGCGCAGGGATAGTATGTTATAATATTATCAATCACATGATAAAGGAGGAAGTATCATGAAAAAGAAGCGATTATTGTTGACAGGACTGTGTGTTGCTTTAAGTGCTGCAGGCTGTTCTTCCCCGACGGCGGAAACAGCGGCGCCTGAGACCACCGCGCAGGAGACCACCGTACAGGAAACAGCTGCGGAGGGCGCCGGCGGCGGGATGAAGGCCGGAACCTACACTGCTTCCACACAGGGGATGAATGACAAGGTCGAGGTCAGTGTGGAAGTCAGCGAGGATGCGATCATTTCCGTGGATGTGACCAAGGAATCGGAGACTCCGGGTATCGGCGGTCCGCTGAAAAATGCTGCCGGCGAGGAACTGTATGAGGGCGGAAAGACGCCGGTCACGCTGATCCCAGAGCAGATCGTGGAGTATCAGACCTTGAATGTTGACGCGGTTACCGGCGCGACCATCACCTCTGCCGCAGTGAAAAAGGCAGTGGAGGACTGCCTGACCCAGGCAGGGGCGAACCTGGACGACTGGCAGGCAGAGGTGCCGGCGGAAGCACAGGCAGATCAGAGCGCGGACGTGGTAGTCGTGGGCGGCGGCGGAGCCGGACTGGCAGCGGCGATCTCCGCGGCAGAAGGCGGGGCCAGCGTTGTGGTGGTTGAGAAAAATGGTTCCGTGGGCGGCGATACCCTGGTCTGCGGCGCGATCTACAATACGCCGAACGAAGCGCTCCAGAGCCAGGTGACCATGACCGACGCGGTAAAGGCAACGATCGAGAGCGCACTGGCAGAGGAGCCGGTGGATGAAGCCCATGCGGCGCTGCAGAAGGAGGTCCAGGCACAGTGGGATGAATATAAAGCATCCGGCAGGACCGACCTGTTCGATACCAAAGAATGGTACGCTTTGCAGACCTGGATCAACGGCGATAAGGTGGCGGATCTGGACCTGGTAAAGACACTCTGCTACGATTCCTATGACGGCCTGGAATGGATCGAATCCCTGGGGATGGAATTCAGCGATGTCATCGGCCAGGGCGCAGGCGCCCTGTGGCAGCGGACCCATACAAGTACCATGCAGATGGGCACCGGATTTATGTCTACTTACGTAGAGCAGATCGCGGAGAATGACAAGATCACCATCCTTACCAGCAGCACTGCAGAAAAATTAGTCCAGGATGCAGACGGCAGAGTGGTCGGCGTTGTATGTAAGGACAAAGCCGGCAACGAATTTACCGTAGACGCAGGAATGGGCGTTGTACTGGCAACAGGCGGATTTGCAGCCAACAGCAAGATGGTCCAGGAGTACAATACCTCCGGCAAATGGAATGACCTGAGCAAAGTCATGACCACCAACCGTTTCAGCAGCTCTCAGGGCGACGGCATCACGATGGCTCTGGAGGCAGGCGCCGGCTTAACCGATATGGAGCAGATCCAGCTTCTGTATCTGGGCAATGTTAAGGACGGACAGCTGACCAAATATCCGCCTCGTGACGTAAACGGAACGGACCAGATCATCTTCATCAACAAAGAAGGCGAGCGTTTCGTAAGAGAGGATGGCCGCCGCGACGAGATCTGCCTGGCCGTTATGGGACAGACCGATTCCATGTTCTATATGCTGGAATCTGCAGACGGTCCCGGCTATGTGGATATTGCCGATCCGGAATGGCGTTCCGCAGATGGATTTACATTTGACTATCTGGAAGAAAACGGTTATATTTTAGTAGCAGATACTTTGGATGAGATGGCTGAGAAGCTGGGATGCGACGCAGACACCTTAAAAGCTACCGTAGATAATTTCAATGCAAGCGTGGACGGCGCGGCGGATGAGTTCGGAAGAACTCTGTACACCACCAAGCTGGAGAATGGTCCCTGGGTTGCCACTGCCCGTCAGGCATGTATCCATCACACCATGGGCGGTGTCAGCATCGATACCGAGGCCCGCGTGCTGGATGAGTCAGGGGCTCCGATCGCCGGTCTGTACGCGGCAGGCGAGGTTACCGGAGGGATCCACGGTGCGAACCGTTTAGGCGGAAACGCGGTGGTCGATACGGTTGTATTCGGTAAATTAGCGGGTGAGACCGTGATCGCTGACGCAAAATAGTTTCTTACAGAAAAGAAAAGGCAAAAGCATCCATTTCCCAATGGATGCTTTTTCTTACGGGTAATTGATCATGAATACGAAGCAGCTTATTACATTTATGACGCTGGTGCAGGAAAAGAACTACCTGAAAACTTCCGAAAAGCTGAACTATGCGCCTTCCACATTGGCAAAGCATATCCATGCCCTGGAGGACGAGCTTCAGACTCAGCTGGTGGAATACCGCAGCGGGAAGATCGAAATGACCTGCGATGGAAAGCGGTTCATGCGTTATGCGGATGAAATGCTGAGCATTTATTTTAAGGTCCAGAATGAGTTCCAGCAGGTGAAGACCATTGGAAGCATCCGGGTCGCCGGAGGAGAATTGATGGTAGGCTTTTCCTTCGGGGAGTTCTTTGTGGACGTGGAAACGAAACGGCAGGATATCAGCTTAAAGGTCAATGCGATCTGCTGTGCCAGAGTACCGGAATGGCTGAACCAGAATGAGGTGGACATCGGTTTTGTCCAGACATTGGATCCGCAGGCAGGCGATGACGGACAGCAGACGGTCCCGCTGTTTGAAGAACGGCTTTGCCTGATGGTGTCGCCGGATCATCCTCTGGCCAGGCAAAAGGAAGTCCGGATGAGCGATCTGGACAGGCAGAATTTTTCCTATACCTATGAGGATTGCTGTTTTACGGATGAATTCCGCCGCTGTCTGACGCAAAGCGGATCCAGACCATCCTCGGAGCTGTTCCTGGGAAGCATCCATGCGGTGATCAACACCGTCCAGGAAGGGGACCGGATCTGCCTGATTCCTTACGTCTGCGTCCCGAAGGTCAGACAGATGGGCCTGGTAGAGCTGAACTGGGTGGATGGTTTTCAGATATATGACGTCATTTTGATCCAGAAAGGGGTTTACCGCAGCCACAGCATCAACTGCCTGATCCGCATGGCCAGAGAGTACGTGCAGGTGCTCAAGCGACGGGAAGAGACGAAGGAGATCGTGATCCTGTAAAAGAAGGGAGGGCCCAGCATGCAGAAGATTTCTCCGGCTTGCCCCGCCGATGTACCTTATTTGCGGAGCCTTGCCCATGATTCTGAGGCTCACTGGGGGTATTCCCCGGAATTTATGGAAAAGTTTGACCAGGATTTCAATATCACAGCCAGTTTCCTGGAAGAAAATCCGGTTTTTGCCGCCTATTCTGGCCAAATCCTGGACGCTTTTTGGGGGATGCGCCAGAGCGGACAAGGATGGGAACTGGAGTATTTTTATGTGGCAGAGCCGCTTTTGGGAAAAGGATATGGAAAAAGCCTGTGGCTGCATCTGACAGACTGGTGCCGGAGCCATCAGATTGCGTCTTTCCAGTTTGTTACCAGCCATCAGGCCATAGGGTTTTATGAGAAAATGGGAGCGGTTCAGGAGGGGATGGCAGTGTCTTCGATTGATGGCAGGGAAATTCCGCATTTTTACTATGAGATTCCTGCTGACGGGCGGCATGCACGCTAGGGGACAAACTACGCTCAGAATCTCAGAATATTCCTCAGACAATTCTCCCCGGCCTGTGCATAATTCTTCTTTAAAAACAATATGATGTAAAAAACGTTCTCAGGGGTACTCCCATGAAGGAATATATCGAGGAACGTGCGGTGGCCATTGCCAATTACATCATAGACCACAATGCCACGGTACGGCAGACGGCGAAGAAGTTTGGGATCTCGAAGTCCACAGTGCACAAAGACGTCACAGACCGTCTGGAACATATCAATCCCTCCCTGGCGGCCCGGGCCAGGATCGTGCTGGACGTGAACAAGTCGGAGCGGCACATCCGGGGCGGGATGGCTACCCGGGAAAAGTATCAGCACCGGCTGGCGATCTGCAGTAAAGAGGAACCATAAAGTTCGACGATAGAGAAAGATACCGTTTCCTGAAGGAAGCTAAAGCCGGAGGAAACGGTATTTTCTTTGCCCAGATTAGTTTCATATTCCAGCGTACGAAGGAATACATTAGTAACAATCAACATTTCCAGGGAGGATGCTATGGGTAAACGGCTGAAGGGGAAAATGTTCCTGATTGGGTGTCTGGTGGTCTGGGCGTTTCTGGCGCGGAATCTGACGGGATGCAGTGTGGAAAAGGCGCAGCAGGATAAGGTGCGGGATCTGGAATTTGAAGTGGTGGCGGAGGCGGATCTGCCGGCAGAGCTGCGGGAACTGGTGGAGCAGAAAAAGGCGGCGCCGTTTAAGCTGACCTACAGCAATGATCAGGGACTTTACATAACCGTGGGATATGGGGAGCAGAGCACCGGTGGGTACAGTATTTCCGTGCGGGAATTGTATCTCACGGAGAATTCCATCGTGATCGATACGGAGCTTTTAGGGCCGGAAAAGGGCGAGGAGGTCGGCGTGGAGAAATCCTACCCGTTTATCTCTGTCCGGACGGAATATCTGGAGAATCCGGTCATCTTTCAGTAGCAAACACTTTAAAACTGTGCTAAAATGATGTGAAGAAGTGTATTGGAAGAACAGACGTCGAGAAAATGGCCGGAGGGACAGACGGAGAACGAACGCCTGCAGGTCCGGAGCAAGGGGGATACGTATGAAAAACCAAGGGGAAACCTGGTGGCAAAAAGAACAAAAGGGAATTAAAAAGAAAGCAGCTGTCGCCATGGCACTCAGCTTGATCGTCCTGCTGACAGGACTCAGCGTCTGCCTGACTGCCGGCTGTTTTTTTGTGGAGCAGGCCGAACAGGCCCGGGAGTACCGGTCCCGGACCGAGCCGTTTGATGCGTGGGAAGGGCCGGATCGCGTTCAGGATTCCTACAAGACGCTGGAAGCGGACGGCATGACGGAGTGCTTTGCTTCGGATTTTAAAGACACCTATTTTTATTATCTGGTCACCACTGAGGACGGTATGCGTATCGTCCGGGGGCGGGGGGAGACGCCGCCGGAGGAGTGGCTGGGGCTGATGGATTATTTCTACGGGGACTGGGAAGACGGCGCGCCGGAGCCCCTTACGCTGCGGGGCATCGCCCGGCCGGTGGATGAGGATGTCTTAAGCTACGCGGTGGATATGGTAAATTATGCGGTGGGCGAGGAATTCCTGACAGAGGACATGGCGGAGGACGTCTTTGGCAGCATGTATCTGGATACCGCAGGCAAGCCGGGAGGCGGCCCGGGAACCAGGCTGGCATGGCAGCTGGCGGGAGCCGGGGTGCTGATCGTGATCGTTGGCGGCGCGGGCCTGTTCTGGAACTGGCGGCAGTGGAGAAGGGCGGAGGCGGCCCTGAACGTGGATATGAGCGGATATGACGGGGAGGTCTTTGAAAACGGAGATCCTGGCGCAGGAGATCCCCAGGCTGCGGGAGCCAGCAGCTTCCCCGCTGGGTACGAGACCGGCGGAGCAGGCAGAGAAGCGAAGATCCGGCAGGCGCTCCAGCGGGTAGAAGAAAAAGATCTGGAGCAAGAGCAGCAGGGCGAAGGCCGAGTGCCTGAGAGCAGTGTGGGGGATGACTGTGTCGGAGCGTCAGCGTCAGCGGCTGCTGTCCCCGCAAATTCTGCCCCTGCCCCCCATCGCCCCCGCATGTTCCCTGGCCTTCTGGGGGCCTTCGGCGGCTCCCTGGCGGGGGTGGCGGTCTGGGTGTTCCTGGGACAGATCGGATTTATCGCCGGGCTGGCCGGGTTCGTGATGCTAAAATGCGCCCTGGACGGCTACCGCAGGCTGGCCGGGGGACTGGACCGGAGAGGCGCGTATCTCTGCGTGGCGGTGACGGCCGTGATGCTGACGGCGGCCAATGGCCTGGACTATCTTATCACCCTGTGCCTGGCGTATTTCCAATGGGAGTGCAGCCTGGACACGGTGCGGTATGTGGTCACCCATTATTTCACCCTGATGGGCGAGAACGGACTGTGGGGCGGCTTTGTGGAGAATCTGCTGGTAGGGTTCCTTCTGGCCGCATGGTCCAGCAGGCTCCTGTTAAAGGCTATCCTGTTCGGTGGATGATACGGGCAGGATGCAGAGCAAGTTTCACTTGGCAGACCGGCCCCTCGTATGATATGATACAGGACAAATAGAAAGATAAGGTGACTACAATGATCTTAAAAGATATCTGGCTGGATGTGAAGGCGGTGCAGGAGCGGGACCCGGCGGCCCGGAGCGCCCTGGAGGTGCTCTTATTGTATCAGGGCGTCCACGCCCTCATCTGGCACCGGTTTGCCCATTGGTTTTATAAGCACCGGCTGTTCTTTATCGCCCGGCTCATTTCCCAGATCGCCCGGTTCTTCACTCTGATCGAGATCCATCCCGGGGCGGAGATGGGCCATGGGATCCTGATCGACCACGGCTGCGGCGTGGTGATCGGCGAGACGACGATCGTAGGGGACAACTGCACGATCTACCAGGGGGTGACCCTGGGGGGCGTGGGCCTGAACAAAGGAAAGCGCCATCCCACCCTGGGCAGGAACGTGACCGTAGGCGCGGGGGCTAAGATCCTGGGCGCCTTTGAAGTGGGGGACAACTGCACGATCGCGGCCAACGCGGTGCTCTTAAAGCCCCTGGACAATGATACCACGGCAGTGGGCGTTCCGGCCCGGCCGATCAAGGTGGCAGGCGTTCCCATCGAGAAGAAGGAAGAGCCGAAGGTGACGATGGAGCATTATTGCCGCATGGAAGAACGCATCCGGGAACTGGAGGAAGAAGTGGACCGGCTGCAGGAAGCATTAAAGGAGAAACAGCATTGACAGAACATCTCATGACCCACCCGGATCCGCGGACCGTGGAGATCGAGAAGAGCATCATCAAGCAGTTCCGCAAGACGATCTGGCGGCCTTTCGTCCGCGCTCTGAACGAGTATGACCTGATCCGGGAGGGAGACAACATCGCGGTGTGCATTTCCGGAGGCAAGGATTCCATGCTGCTGGCGAAGTGCATGCAGGAGATCTTAAAGCACGGGAAGATGGAATTCGGACTGAAGTTCCTGGTCATGGATCCAGGCTATCACCCGGCCAACCGGCAGCTCATCGAGGAGAACGCCCGGCTTCTGGGGATCCCCATCACCATTTTTGAGTCCGACATTTTTGAGACGGTGGTGGACGCCGGAGGCTCGCCCTGCTACCTGTGCGCCCGGATGCGCCGGGGGAACCTGTACGCCAACGCCCGGGATTTAGGATGCAATAAGATCGCCCTGGGGCATCATTTTGACGACGTGATCGAGACGATCCTGATGAGTATGCTGTACGGGGCCCAGGTCAATACCATGATGCCGAAGCTCCACAGCACCAATTTTGAGGGGATGGAGTTGATCCGCCCCCTGTATCTGGTGAAGGAGCAGGACATCCTGGCCTGGAAGGACTACAATCAGCTGCGGTTCCTGCAGTGCGCCTGCCGGTTCACGGAGAAGATCGCCCAGGAAAAGGCCATGGAGGAGGATGTCCACACCTCCAAGCGCCAGGAGATGAAGGAGCTGATCAACCGGTTCCGCCAGATCAATCCCCACATCGAGACGAACATTTTCAAGAGCGTGGAGAACGTCAACCTAGACGCCTGCATCGGCTATGTGAAGGACGGAAAGCGGCACCATTTCCTGGATGAGTACGATATGCAGTAGCAGGGAGCGGGACCGCTGTCCCCACATATTTCCCAGAACGCCCACATATACTTTCTGTAAAGAATGGGGCCGCTGACCGGCGGTCCCAAATCCGGAAAGTAAGGTGGGTGCTTTTTTATGCTGGAGCTGGTGAAACAGAACATACATATGAACCGGTGGAAGAATCAGGTGAACACCCAGGTCACCCTGGACGATGATTTTATCGTGCCGGATACCATGAGCGACATTGCCCAGGTGATCCTGGACGCGGGGGAGATCCAGCTGGACCCGGTGAAGGTCCAGAATGAGAAGATCCAGGTGCGGGGCAAGCTGGAATTCCATGTGCTGTACCGGAAGGAGGAAGGGGGCCTGCAGACCCTGGGCGGGCTGCTGCCCTTTGAGGAGACGGTGAACGTGCCGGGGCTGGAGGAGAAGGACTACGTCAGTGTGACCTGGCAGCTGGAGGATCTGGATGCCAGCATGATCAATTCCCGGAAGCTGAGCATCCGGGGGATCGTGACCCTGGAGGTAAAGGTGGAGACCCTGTTCGACGCGGAGGCCGCCGTGGACTTAAAGGAACCGGAATGGGAGGCCGGGAGCGCCGGGGCCGGCGGAATGACTGGGGCCGGCAGGATGACTGGTGTCGGCGGGATGACTGGGGCCGGCGGGATGACTGGGCCGGCTGGGATGACCGGAACTGCCGGAACGGACGCCGGGTTCTTTGGCCCGCCCCACATCGAGACGGAGCGGGAGACCCTGGAGGTAGCGGCGATTGCCCTGCGCAGGAAGGATACCTACCGGCTGAAGGAGTCCATCACCTTATCCGGCAGCAAGCCGGCCATCGATCGGATCCTCTGGACAGAGATGCGGCTGTGCGGCGCCTCGGCCAGACCCTTAGACGGCCGGATCCATCTGGAAGGATCCCTACTGGTGTTCGTCATCTACGAAGGCGAGGGGGAGAACAGCACGGTCCAGTGGATGGAGGAAAGCCTGCCGTTTTCCGGAGAGGTGGAAATGCCCGGGGCGGCCCAGGAAATGCTCCCGGCCATCGGCCTGCGCCTGATCCATCGGGGGATCGAGGAGAAGCCGGACTATGACGGGGAAATGCGGGAGCTGGACGTGGACGCGGTAGTGGAGCTGGATATCCGCCTGTACGAGGAACGGCCCCTGGAGCTGTTAAGTGACTTATACGCCACGAACCGGGAGCTGACGATGGAGACGGGGGAAGCCTGCTTCGACCAGCTGCTGACCCGAAATTCAGGCAAATGCAAGGTGGCGGAAAAGGTGGAGTTAGGCGGCGACATGCGGATCCTCCAGATCTGCCACAGCTCCGGCACGGTGAAGCTGGATGAGGTGACGGCGGGGAAGGATGTGCTGGTGATCGACGGGGCCTTAGAGGTGCAGATCCTGTATCTGACCGACGACGACAGCCTGCCCATCCAGGCCACCTCCAGCCTCCTGCCCTTCCATTATGAAGCCGAGGCTCCGGGGATCCGGGAGGACAGCATCTGGTATCTGGAGAACGGCGTGGAGCAGCTCACGGCGGTCATGGCCGGAGGCGGGACCGTGGAGATAAAAGGCGTGCTGACCCTAGAGCTTTTGGCCCTTCAGCCAGTCTGCCGCCAGGTGATCCTCCGGGCGGACACGGCTCCGATGGACCGCAAGCAGTTCCAGGAGATGCCGGGACTGGTGGGATATGTGGTACAGGAGGGGGACCGTTTGTGGACGATCGCCAAACGGTTCCGCACAACGGTGGATAACGTGATGGCCTCCAACGGGCTGGCCTCCGAGGAGGTAAAGCCTGGGGACACTCTGCTTTTGATCAAGGAGATGAGCCGGTAAGGCGGTCTGCTGGGGAGGCGGACCGCGGGGAGACGGACTGCGAAGGGAGAGGCGCAAAAGGCGGCAGCCTGCAAAGGAAAGTCTGCAAAAGGCGGCGGCCCGCAAAGTCCGCGGCCCGCAGAAAAAGAGTCTGCGGCCCGCACATTTTCCCCTCTTTACGGATATACTATCCTATAACGGTCCGGACCCTCCGAATGACTGGGAACACGATGCAAGCCGGAAAATCCGCATACAGCTGGTGCTTCCAATAGATTCAGGGCAGCCTGAGGCGGCGCGGGAGAACTGCAGACGACTGCCGCCGCTTACATAAGGACCGGAAAGGAGACGCGGGCGATTGCCCGCTTTTCTTTTTGGGGTTCCTGTGGTAGGATAAGGGACAGAGGAAGGAGAAGGAGACAGGCGCGATGGAGAAGAACTATACGTATCTGGTGCAGTGCGCGGACGGGAGCCTCTACTGCGGCTGGACCAACCATTTAAAGGAGCGGGTGGAGGCCCACAACGCCGGGCAGGGCGCCAAGTACACCAAGAGCCGCCGCCCGGTCCGTCTGGTCTATTATGAGGAATTCCCCACGAAGCAGGAGGCCATGCGGCGGGAATGGGCCATCAAGCAGCTAAGCCGCACAGAAAAGCTGCGCCTGGCGGCAAGCCAGACGCAGCCCTGCGGATATCCGGAGACAGAGCAAAAGCCGGGCCAGGACCCAGCGGAGCTCTGTCAGGCCACAAAGTTGTAGAGCATCACATAATGGCAGAAGCTGCCGCCCATGACGAATAAGTGGAACAGCTCGTGGGAGCCGAAATACTTGAACCGTGCATTGAACACAGGCAGCTTCAGGGCGTAGATCACGCCGCCTGCGGTGTAGATCAGCCCTCCGGCCAGCAGCCAGATGAAGGCGGTCCGGGGCAGGGCGGCTACGATCTTGCCGAAGGCCAGGATGCACACCCAGCCCATGGCGATATAGATCAGGGAGGAGAACCACTTGGGGCAGGTGATCCACAGGGCGTTGATCACCATCCCGACCACGGCGATCCCCCAGACTAAGGCCAGGAGCGCCCAGCCGGTGCGGTCCCCCAGGACCAGCAGGCATACCGGCGTGTAGGTGCCCGCGATCAGGATAAAGATCATCATGTGGTCGACCTTCCGCAGGATCTGATTGACCTTAGGGGAGATATCCAGGGTGTGGTATACGGTGCTCGCCGCATATAATAAGACCATACTGGTGATGAAAATGGACAGCGCCAGCACATGGATCGAGCCGGGGGACTGGGCCGCCTTGATGATCAGGGGGGCCGAGGCGCACAGGGCCAGGACCATGGCGATAAAGTGGGTCAGAGCGCTTCCGGGGTCTTTGATCTTAAATGTCATAAAACCATCTCCTCATAAAACTATAACATGTAGTTTTAAAAACTACGTAATATCATTTTCTATACTATACACCTGCGGAACAAAAAATGCAAGTCCCGGGGAAAAATTTAAGAAAAAAGGAACAGACGATGTTAGAGATTCTTTATGAAGACGCATCCGTGATCGTGGTCTGGAAGCCGGTGGGCATGGAGTCCCAGTCCAGCCGGGGCTTCGGCGCGGATATGGTGAGCGAGATCCGCCGGCATATACACAAGTTATCCCCAAAATCCGGCGAGCCCTATGTGGGAGTTATCCACAGATTAGACAAGCCTGTAAGCGGGATCCTGGTGTACGCCAAGGACAAAAAAGCCGCGGCGGCTTTAAGTAAGCAGGTTTCCGGCGGCGCCATGAGCAAAAAATACCTGGCTGTGCTTTGTGGAAAACCGGCCCAAAATGTGGATAACTATGTGGATTATTTGTTGAAAGAGGAAAAGGAAAATCGTTCCAGGATTGTGGATAAGGGGATAACTGGTGCAAAGCAGGCAAAGCTGAGGCTCCGCAGTCTGGAGACAAGGACTGTGGAGCCCTATGGAGAGCTGACTTTGGCGGAGGTGACGCTGTTCACCGGACGCCATCATCAGATCCGGGTGCAGATGGCCGGACACGGCCTGCCCCTGTGGGGGGACAACCGGTACAATCCCATGTTCGGCGGGACCGCTGGCTCTGGATCTGGCCGGTCTGCCGCGCCGGCTGAGGCGGGCGGCCTGAGGACGCCTGCCGGGGCGGGCAATCTGACGCCCCTTGCCGGACCGGGCGGTCTGACTCCGCCTGCCCGTTACCGCCGCCCCACCGTGGCCCTGGCGGCCTGGCAGCTTTCCTTCACCCATCCGGTGACCGGGAAGGAGCTGCGTTTTGAGCGGAAGCCGGAGGGGAGCATCTTCCAGGAATTTGCCATGCTGTCTCCGGAACCCCAGGGATCGGCCTCCCAGGAGCAGATCATCCCCACCACCGGCCGCAACAACTGCGGGGGCCGGTGCCTGCTGTATGCCCATGTAAAGGACGGGAAGATCGTCCGGATGACCACCGAGACCCAGAAGGACGCCGAGGCGGCGGGCTGTCCGTTTCCCCTGACCGCCTGCGCGAGAGGGCTTAACTACCATAAGACGTTTTTAGGAGAGGACCGCCTGCGCTGGCCCATGAAGCGGGTGGGAGAGCGGGGAGAAGGAAAATTCCAGCGGATCTCCTGGGACGAGGCGGTGGATATCATCGCCAGGGAATGGATCCGGATCCGGGATACCTACGGCCCCGGCTCCCGCTATGTGAACTATGCCACCGGCGTCAGCGCCCTGCTGCGCCCCGCCCAGTTGGCAAAGCGGCTGCTGAGCCTGGACGGCGGCTATCTGGATTATTATAATTCCTACAGCACGGCTTGCATCCGCCATGCTACCAAGCTGATGTACGGCACTTACGAGACCGGGAACGACCGGGCAGACTGGCTGAATTCCAAGCTGCTGATCCTGTGGAGCCACAACCCGGCGGAGACCGTATTTGACGGGGATTCGATGTTCTATCTGAGAAAGGCCAAGGAGCAGGGCATCCCCATCATCGTGGTGGATCCCCGGTACAGCGATACCGCCAGGGAGTTGGATGCGGAGTGGATCCCCCTGCGTCCGGCCACCGACAGCGCCCTGCTGGACGCCATGGCCTATGTCATCGTAAGCGAGGGCTTACAGGACCAGGATTTTCTGGACCGGTACTGTCTGGGCTTTGATAAAGAACATATGCCAGAGGGTGTGGACCCGTCTTTGTGCTATCGTTCCTGGCTGATGGGAGAGCAGGACGGGGTGGAGAAGACCCCCGAGTGGGCGGAAGCCATCACCGGCGTGGAGGCGGAGACGATCCGCAGCCTGGCCCGCCGCTATGCCCTGGCCCGCCCTGCGGCGCTGATCCAGGGCTATGGGGCCCAGCGCCACGCTTACGGCGAGCAGAGCGCAAGAGGAGCCATCCTCCTGGCCTGTCTTACCGGCAATGTGGGGATCTCCGGCGGCTGGGCCGGCGGCGTGGCCGTCTGCACCCGCCATCAGAATCCCCGGTTCCCCATGCCGGAAAATCCCTACCCGATGAAGATCCCGGTCTTTTTGTGGACCGATGCGGTAGAACGGGGGCATGCCATGACGGAGCTGGACGGAGTGATCGCCGACCAGGGCCGCCTTCACCTGGACAGCGACATTAAGATGATCCTCAATCTGGCGGGCAATACCCTGATCAACCAGCACAGCGATATCAACCGCACCGCGGCGCTGCTGAAGGATACGAAAAAATGCGAGTTCATCGTATGCAGCGATCTGTTCATGACCGCCAGCGCCAGATTCGCGGATATCCTGCTGCCGGGGATCTCCATGCTGGAATGCGAGAACATCACCATGCCCTGGCAGAACGGCGATTTTGTAGGCTTTACCAATCAGGTGACCGAGCCTCTGTATGAAGGACGCTTCGAGTACGACTGGCTGGCGGAGGTGGCGGACCGTTTGGGGTTAAAGGAAGCCTTTACCGAGGGCCGGACCGCGGGAGAGTGGCTGCGGTACTGTTATGAGGAATTGCGAAAGAGCGAGCCGGAGCTGCCGGAATATGAGATCCTGAAAGAAAAAGGCGTCTACCGTTACCGGGAGAACCCGCCGGCGATCGCCTTTTCGGAGCAGAGAGCGGATCTGGAGCACCATCCCTTCCCCACGGAAAGCGGGAAGATCGAGATCTTTTCCAAGCAGGTATATGAAACGAGATTCTCCGCCTTCTTCCCGCCGATCCCCCGGTATGTGGCTCCGCCGGAGGGCCCCCAGGATCCTCTGGCCCGGCGGTATCCCCTGCAGCTCATCGGCTGGCACACCAAACGCCGCTGCCATTCTATCCATGACAACAACCGTTCCATGGACCGGCTGGACCCGCAGCGGCTCTGGATCCATCCGGAGGACGCCGCGGAGCGGGGGATCGGGGACGGGGAGCTGGCGGTGGTGTGGAACGACCGGGGAGAGATCCGGATCCCGGTGAAGGTGACGGATCGGATCTGCAAAGGCGTCACCGCCCTGTCCCAGGGCGCCTGGTACCGGCCGGAGAAGTCAGTGCAGGAGGCGTCAGTGACGGAGGGGGGAGAGAAGGAGCTGTCTGGCTCCGGCCAGGACTGCGCAGAGACCGAGATGTCTGCCCCCAGCCAGGACCGCCCTGGGAACGCACGATTCCCGGCGGACTTAGGCGGATCCATCAACGTCCTCACCTCCTGGGAGCCCACCCCTTATGCCAAGGGGAACCCCCAGCACACCAACTTAGTCCAGGTCAGGCGCTTTACGAGATGATCCGGTTCTCCGCCCGCCACTGGCGGGGGGAGATGCCGTAGATGCTCTTGAACGCCCGGGAGAAATGGAGCTGGTTGGGATAGCCCACGGCATTGCTGATGTCCTTCACCGCCAGCTCCGTCAGCTTCAGAAGCTCCGCCGCCTTGGTCATCCGGTACTGGATCAGGAATTCCTGGGGGCTTTTGCCCACCGCGTCCCGGAAGATCTTCCCGAAATAGCTGCGGTTCAGATTGCAGAAGGCGGCGATATCCTCCACAGAGATATCGTTCTGGAAATTCTGCTCGATGAACGAGGTGGCCTCCCGCACATAGAAGTCCTGCATTTTCCCGCTCTGCAGCGTCTTGCGGGAGGAGGACGACCGGGTCATCAGATCCAGCAGCAGGTACAGATGGCCGATCAGGTGAAGGGGCGTCAGGTCCCGGCTCTGGCCGATGTACAGCATCTCCTGCCGAAGCTGGGCGGCCAGGTCCCGGGCGCTGGGCCGGTAGATGGGATTGAGCTGGGAGATGCCGGCCAGATCCAGGGTCTCCTTCACCCGCAGGCCGTCAAATTCCACCCAGGCGTACTGCCAGGGATGCTCCTCCCCGGTATAATAGGTGGTCACCTGCCGGGGGAAGATCATGAACCCCTCCCCGGCTTTGACCGGAAAATAGTCGGTGCCGCCTGCCGGCCGGGTCACCTCCAGGACCCCGTCCCCGGCAAGCACGTAGTGGAACAGGAAATGGTTCCGCACATGGGGACCGTAGGAGTACATGGGGGCGCACTGCTCCCACCCATATTGATATAAACCCAGGTCAACAAACCGTTCGTTGGGAAATACAGAAAAGCTGCCATTGGCCATCAGAAATATCCCCTTTCATCATGTTCGTTAAAAAAATCCCAAAAACAGATCCAAAAATCGGATGATTGCATAAAAAAGAAATCCATTCCTCTTCATTATATACCAAAATGCGTCCCGACTTCAACCTAGAAAAAGAAAACTAGCATTTTGGCATAACATTGCACAAATAGATACATTTACGGGAGAGTGGGATGGGAGTATCATAAAACTATCTTGATCAACTGCGCGGAAGATGGAAAAGATACGCCCGTCCGGCCCTGCCGGATGGGAAATTTAAAACGATAGGGGGTAAATTATGCGAAGCAGAACAACAAAAGGAATCGCGGTCTGCCTTGCGGCGCTGATGACGGTCCCGGCTGTCAGCGGCTGTCAGGATTCCGGGATCTCTGCAGATGGAAAGGTGAACTTATCTTTCCAGATCTGGGATGTGGCCCAGCGGGACGGCATGCAGGCGATCATCGACGCCTACCAGGCTCAGAATCCCAATGTGACCATCGAACTCCAGGTGACCAGCTGGGATGAATACTGGACTAAGCTGGATGCGGCGGCAGAATCCAACCAGCTTCCGGACATCTTCTGGATGCACACCAACCAGATCCTGAAGTATGCGGACTACGGCATGCTGGCAGATGTGACCAGCCTTTATGATGACGAGGATCCCAACTACTACACCGAGCATTTCTCCGAGATCTCCTTAGACAACGCCAAGGGCTCTGACGGACGGATCTACGGCGTGCCGAAGGATAAGGATACGGTGTGCCTGGCCTACAACCGGGAGCTGTTCGATCAGGCGGGCGTTGCCTATCCAGACGAGACCTGGACCTGGGATACCCTGTGCGAGGCTTCCGCTCAGATCTATGAGAAGACGGGCAAATACGGCTACATGGCTTACGCCGACGAGCAGCTGGGCTACTGGAACTTTGTATACCAGGCCGGCGGCAGCATTTTAAACGAAGACAAGACCGCGGCCTGCTTCACCGACCCGGCGACCAAGAAGGGAATGGAATTCTATATCAATCTGCAGAAGGAGCCTTGGTGCCCGGATCAGAATTACTTTGCGGAGACCGCGCCTGGCAACGCGTTCATGTCCGGCCAGGGCGCGATGTACCTGGAAGGAAACTGGAACCTGATGTCCCTGCGGGAGAACAACGCAGAGATGGAAGGCAAGTGGGACGTAGCGGTCCTGCCCAAGTGCCCGGATCCGGTAAACGGAGACGGACGGGCGACGATCTCCAACGGCCTGTGCTATTCCACCGGCGCCCATGGCAAGAAACTGGAATACGCCCTGGATTTCTTAAAATTCTGCGGCTCTGAGGAAGGCCAGCGGGTACAGGGCTTATCCGGCGCGGCGATCCCGGCCTACATCGGCCTGGAGGACACCTGGGTGAGCGCGTTCGACAAGTTTGATTACGATATGAACGTGGAAAAATGCGTGGAAATGTTTGATTACGGCGTACAGAGCGTCAACAATGCTTCCCGGCCTAACTGGAAGACCCAGGTCAACGACCTGCTGTTAAAGATCTACAGCGGCTCCCTGACCCTGGACGAAGGTCTGGCCCAGATGCAGCAGACTGTTGACGAAGCGCCGGAGCCGTAAGGAGGGAATGCTATGGGAAAGAAAAAAGGACTGTCCGATGAGGCGAAGTGGGGCTATATCCTGGTAGCGCCTACCATCATCGGCCTGATCGTACTGAATGTGTATCCGTTTCTCCAGACGCTGGTGCTGAGCTTTTCCACCACCCATCCGTTTGGATTTTACGAGATCAGCGGGATCGGCAACTATACAAAGATGTTTGCCAGCGAAGAATTCTGGAAGGCAACCTGGAACTCCATCTATTTCTGTATCCTGACGGTGCCCCTGGGCATGTTCTTCGCCCTGATCACCGCCGTGTTCCTGAATGCCAAGATCGCAGGCAAGACCGCGTTCCGCGCCATCTATTTCCTGCCCATGGTCGTGGCTCCCGCCGCGATCGCGATGGTCTGGAAGTGGATTTTTAACGCAGAATATGGTATCATTAATCAGATCATTGGCACGAAGGTAAACTGGCTGACCAATCCGAAGCTGGTGCTCCCGGCTACGGCGGCTGTGGCCGTATGGAGCTCCGTAGGTTATGACGCCGTGCTCCTGCTGTCCGGCATCCAGAACATTTCCAAGAGCTACTATGAGGCGGCGGACTTGGACGGCGCCACCAAGGTGCAGCAGTTCTTCCACATTACCCTGCCCATGGTGTCCCCCACTCTGTTCGTAGTGCTGATCATGCGTCTGATGGCTTCCCTGAAAGTCTACGACCTGATCTACATGATGGTAGACCAGACCAACCCGGCTCTGACCAGCGCCCAGTCTCTGATGTACCTGTTCTACCGGGAGTCCTTTGTTGCGGGCAACCGGGGCTATGCATCCGCCATTGTCATCTGGACCGTACTGCTGATCGGCATCGTGACCGCTTTCCAGTTCTGGGGCCAGAAGAAATGGGTCAACTACGAAGTATAAGGAGGGGAGCTCATGGATTCGTCATTACAGAAAAATTACCGAAGAAATACCATGCTGGTGTATCTGGCCCTGACCGCAGGCGCCGTACTGATGATCTTCCCGTTTTTGTGGATGTTCCTCACCAGCTTTAAATCCGCCGGAGAGAGCGTGCAGATCCCTCCGACGATCCTGCCCAAGCAGTGGCTGACGGAAAACTACAGCCGGGCGCTGACCAGCCTGCCGTTTGTCAAGCTGTATATCAACACCATCCTGCTGATCGTGTTCCGTGTGATCTGCGCCGTGGCCTTCTCCTCGGCGGCAGGCTTTGCCTTCGCAAAGTTAAACTTTAAAGGCAAGAACCTGCTGTTCGGCATCGTGCTGGTACAGATGATGCTGCCGTCCCAGATCTTCATCATCCCCCAGTATCAGATGCTGGCGAAGATGGGACTGACCAACAGCATGTTCGCCCTGGTATTCCCGGGTCTGGTCAGCGCGTTCGGAACGTTCTTCCTGCGCCAGTCCTATATGGGCATCCCTGACGAGGTGGGAGAAGCGGCGTACTTAGACGGCTGTACCAAGTGGCAGACCTTTACCCGCGTTATGATGCCCCTGACTAAGGCTTCCATGGCGGCCCTGACCATTTTCACCGCAGTGTTTGCTTACGCAGACCTGATGTGGCCGCTGATCGTCAATACGGATATGGGCAAGATGACCCTGTCTGCAGGTCTTTCCACCCTGCGCGGACAGTTTACCACCAACTATCCGGTGCTGATGGCCGGCTCCATGCTGGCGATGATCCCCATGGTGATCCTGTACCTGCTGTTCCAGCGGCAGTTCATCGAGGGTATTGCCATGACCGGAGGAAAATAATACAGAATCAGAGATGAAAGGAGAGTGCTCCCATGGCAATCTTATTTCAGGAGGAAACAAAGCTGTTCACCATCCATACAGCTCATACGACTTACCAGATGAAGGTAGACGAATTCGGATACCTGCTCCACCTTTATTACGGAGACCGCACGGAGGGAAGCATGGAATACCTGCTGACCTTTGTGGACCGGGGATTTTCCGGCAATCCTTACGAGGCTGGGTCCGCCCGCGTCTATTCGATGGACGCCCTGCCCCAGGAATATCCGGTGCAGGGGACCGGCGACTACCGGAGCCCAGCCCTGATCGTAAAAAATGGGGACGGAGCGTACAGCGTGGATCTGCGCTATCAGGGATATCGGATCCTGGATGGGAAATACAGCCTGCCCGGCCTGCCCGCCGCCTATGAGACGGAAGCGGAGGCCGGCGCCCAGACCCTGGAGATTGCCATGGAGGACTCTGTCAGCGGACTTTTGGTGACCCTTCTTTACGGGGTGCTGCCGGAACGGGATGTGATCACCCGGGCAGTCCGGATCGAGAACCGGGGCGAGAAGACCGTAAAGCTGTTAAAAGTACAGAGCGCCTGTCTGGATTTTGTCCACGGGAACTTCGACCTGCTGATGTTCTATGGCCGTCACGCCATGGAACGGACCCTGCAGCGGACGGCCGTGGCCCACGGCGCTCAGGTGATCGGAAGCCGCAGAGGCACCTCCAGTCACCAGTATAATCCCTTTGTGATCCTGGCGGATCAGGAGACTACGGAGACCCATGGCCTGTGCTACGGCATGTCCTTTGTGTACAGCGGACCCTTTAAGGCGGAGGCAGAAAAAGACCAGTTCGAGCAGACCCGGATCAGCATGGGCCTGCAGGATGAGCTCTTTGCCTGCCCCCTGGCCCCCGGGGAGACGTTCTATGCCCCGGAGGTGCTGCTCAGCTGCAGCAGTCAGGGATTGGGCCAGCTTTCCCGGAATTTCCACAAGGTTATCCGCCACAACCTGTGCCGGGGAGAATATAAGACGGCTCCCAGACCGGTGCTGATCAACAACTGGGAAGCAACCTATTTTGATTTCAACGGAGAGAAGATCTATGAGATCGCCAAGGAGGCTGTTGGCCTTGGCGTGGAGATGCTGGTCTTAGACGACGGGTGGTTCGGCAAGCGGGATTCGGACATGACCGGTCTTGGCGACTGGATCGTCAATGAAAAGAAGCTGGGCGGGACCCTGGCGTCCCTGGCGGAGCGCATCAACGGCCTGGGCATGAAGTTCGGACTCTGGGTGGAACCGGAGATGGTGTCGGAGGACAGCGATCTTTACCGGGCCCATCCGGACTGGGCGTTCGCGGTGCCTGGGAAGAAGCCGGTGCTGGGCAGGAGCCAGCTGGTCCTGGATTTTTCCAGGAGCGAGGTCGTGGATCACATCTACGGACAGATCAGCCGCCTGCTGGATACGGTGCCCATTGGATATCTCAAGTGGGATATGAACCGCAGCATTTCCGACGTATGGTCGGCGACGGCCGGAGCCGACAGCCAGGGCATGGTGATGTACCGGTATGTGCTGGGTCTGTACGACTTTTTGGAGCGGATCTGTCAGAACTATCCCCATGTGCTGATCGAGGGGTGCAGCGGCGGCGGCGGCCGGTTCGACGCAGGCATGCTGTATTACACGCCTCAGATCTGGTGCAGCGACAACACGGACGCCATCGACCGGCTCCGGATCCAGTACGGGACTTCCTTTGGCTATCCGGTCTCGGCAGTGGGCGCCCATGTGTCCGCCTGCCCCAACCATCAGAACGGCCGGATCACGCCCATGGAGACCCGGGGCTGTGTGGCCCTGTCGGGAAGCTTCGGCTATGAGCTGGATCTTAAGAAGATCTCCCAGGCGGAGAAGAATTACGTCCGCAAGCAGATCCAGGAATTCCACGAGCTGTGGGATGTGATCCACAACGGCGACTATTACCGTCTGACGGATCCCTGCAGGCAGGGCCTGGACGGCGAGGTGGCGGCCTGGATGTTCGTCACAGAGGACAAGAAAGAAGCCCTGGTCAATGCGGTGACCTTAGATTACCACGGCAACCCGGTAAGCGCCTATATCCGCCTCCAGGGGTTGGATCCGGCGGCGATCTACCGGGATCTGGAGACTGGAAAGCGCTATCCGGGCGCGGCCCTGATGTGCGGAGGGATCCCGCTCCCGGCCTTAGGCGGTGAGTATCTGAGCTGGACCCTGCGTCTGATCCGGGAATGACCGGAGGAGCAGGAGGCCGGAAGGTCCGGGGGAACAGCCGGAAGAAGGGCCAAAGGAGCGGCCGTTAAGAAAACGTTAAGATTCTAAAAGGACAGTAGCGCGGCTGCTGGAAATCTGATATCCTAAAACCCGAAAAAGGGAGTAGTTGACATCCGGAGACGGGTGTTTACGGGTTCGTCAGTACGACGGCAGGCGGAATGCCCGCTGTCCGGTCCGTAACGAAGTAACGAGACTTTTGTCAGAATGCCGGAAGGTTCCGGGGATGTGTCCCCGGAGCCTGAGGGCTGATCCTGGCAAAAGTCTTTTTCTATTTTTTGGATCTGGGCTTCAGAGGGGCGGATCTTCGCTGACTTCGGACCAACGGCGGCCGGAACCTGGGAATGGAAATGGGGAGAGGTCCCCGGATACGCAAGGAGGAATGGATATGTGGAAGTTACTTTTGGAATTTGTACTTTTGGCCCTGGGCTTTTTTATGCTGGTCAAAGGGGCTGACTGGTTTGTAGACGGCTCGTCGGGTATCGCGGACCGGCTGGGCGTGCCGCAGCTGGTGATCGGCCTGACCATCGTGGCCATGGGTACCAGCATGCCGGAGGCGGCGGTGAGCATCGCGGCGGCGTTAAAGGGCAGTGCGGCCATCACCATCGGCAACATCGTGGGGAGCAACATCCTGAACGTCCTGATCATCCTGGGGCTGACCTCGGTCATCACCTCTATCGCCGTGGCAAAGTCCACGGTGCGCTGTGAGATCCCCTGGATGCTGTTCATCACCCTGGCGCTGCTGGGGCTGGGGGTGACCGGCCATCAGGTGACATTTGTGGAAGGACTGATCCTGTGGGTCCTGTTCCTGCTGTACCTGACCTACTTATTCATGATGGCCCTGCGGGACAAGCAGGAAGGCGTGGTGGCTGAGGAGAGCAAGCCGTTCTGGCGGCTGGGCCTGTTCGTGGTGATCGGTCTGGCGCTGATCGTGGCAGGGAGCGACGTGACCGTAGACGCGGCCACGGCCATTGCCAAGGCGGCGGGCTTAAGCGAGCGGTTCATCGGCCTGACCATCGTGGCTCTGGGAACTTCCCTGCCGGAGCTGTTCACCTCCGTTTCCGCGGGGATGAAGGGCAAGGCGGACATTGCCATCGGCAACATCGTGGGGAGCAACATTTTCAATATCCTGTTCGTCGTAGGCTCTGCGGCCCTGATCGTGCCGGTGGAGTTTGCCCCCAACTTTGTGATCGATACGCTGGTGGCCTTCGGCGCAGGCGTCCTGCTGTGGGCATGCGTGTTCCGGAAACGGATGCTGACCCGGATGGGCGGGGTCCTGATGCTGGTATGCTATGGGGGATATTTTTTGTATCTGATGAACAGCTAAGAGACGGTGACCACATCATCGAGAAGATAGAAAAAACGGGCAGCCTGGGAGATCACCCGGGCTGTCCGTTTTTTGCGATCAGATCTTCTAAGGTCCTGCACAGGACGGAAAAATCGATGGGCTTCGCCACATGGGCGTTCATGCCTGCCTTGGTGGTGGCGGCGATGTCTTCGGTAAAGGCGTTGGCCGTTACGGCGATGATCGGGATGGACGCCGCGTCGGGGCGGGCCAGTGCGCGGATCTGCCGGGAGGCCTCGCAGCCGTCCATAACCGGCATCTGCATGTCCATCAGGATAGCGTCGAATTCGTACAGGCGGGAGTGCTGGAAGGTCTCCAGCGCCTCCTGGCCGTTCCACGCCTGGACGACGGTGATGCCGTGCATGGAAAGCACCTCCTCGGCGATCTCCATATTGATCGGATTGTCCTCGGCCAGCAGGATCCGCCGTCCCTCCAGGGAGAAGGTCTCCTCCGCCTCGTCCTCCTGGGGCGCGGCCGGGGCTTCCTCCGCTTCCTCGGCCAGCAGGAACGGGACGATGATGGTGAAGACGGTCCCCTTGCCCAGCTGGCTCTTTACCTGGATCTCGCCGCTCATCTGGGTCACCAGGTTCTTCACGATCGCCATGCCCAGCCCGGTCCCATTGATGGGACGGGAGGAAAACCGGACCTCTCTGGCGTAGGGCTCAAAAATGCGGCTGAGGAATTCCTGGGACATGCCGATGCCGGTATCCTCGATCTGGATCAGGTACTGGGAGCGGTCCTCCTCGTTCATCTGCCGCACGGTCACCGTGATGGACGCGCCGGGATTGGTGAACTTGAAGGCGTTGGAGAGCAGATTGTTCAGGATCTGCCCCATGCGCAGCGGGTCGCCCATCACCATGGTCTGCCTGATCTGGAAATGCACCTGCAGGTCCTTGTTCTCAGACTGGGCCTGGGCCGCGAAGCTGTCCGCACATTCCTCTACGCAGGTCTTCAGGCTGAACTGCTGGTTGTTCAGGGCGATCTTCCCCTGTTCGATGCGGGACATCTCCAGGATATCGTTCACCAGGTCCAGAAGCTGGCGGCTGGAATAGCGGATCTTGTCCACATAGCCCTTCAGCACCTCCGGTTCAGCCAGGTGCTGCTCCATCAGACCGGTCAGGCCTACGATCGCGTTCAGCGGGGTGCGCATGTCATGGGACATATTGTTAAAGAAAGCGTGCTTGGCCTGCTCGCTTTTCCGGGAATTCTCCAGGGCGGTCTCCAGAAGCTGCTTTTCCTGGAGCTGCTGCTGCTTTTCCCCGTTGATCTCCCGGAAGCAGAGCACCACCTCTCCATTCTGGAGGGTTTCATCAAACAGCACCCGGACGTTCACCCAGCGGTATTCGGCGCCGAACAGCCGCTGGAAATCTCCCCCGAAATCGTAGATGCGGTGAGAGACCAGCTTGGCGATATTATCCAGGGAGAAGGTCTCGATAAAGTCAGCGTAGGCATTGGCCTCGATGATCCGCTCAAAGGCGCCGGTCAGCAGGGCGTAATCCCCGTGCTCCGGAATCTCTCTGCGCACGTCGGGAGAGCCCTTGATCATCTCGTAGGTGGCTTTGATAAAATTCACCCGGTACAGGGCGTAGAACGAGTTGCCCAGGACCTGGATGGTCTCCTGGGTGCGCCGCATCTGGGAATCCATGCGGATATCCCGGATGGTCACCCAGAAAAAGGTGACCAAAAACAGCAGGAGCAGGATAGAGAAGAGCACCATCACCTGGTTTAGGTCAGCCAGGATCGTATCGTAGGGCACGGTGATGATCGTCATCCAGTTGTTGGGCAGGATATGGTAGTAGATCTTCCTCTGACCGCCGTATACGTCGGGCATCCAGGAGTTGTATGCTTCAAATTCGCCGTTCCGGATGCGCCCGGACAGCTCCTGCACATACTGGGCGATCACCTCCGGACTCTCGTTCAAGGTCGTCTGCACGCTGACCGGGACACCGGCGCCGTCGCAGATATAAAAGGAAGCATCCTCCGGCAGCAGGTCTGAGTCGGAGTGGAAGGCAAACTGATCGGGGAACAGGCGGACGGCCACGGTGGCGTCTGAATTCCTGCACATCTGGGCTACGGTGACTACCGGAGTGTCCAAAAGCGGGTCGGTATATACGCCGGTGTATACGGTCTCCCGGCCTTCCGGGTCCACCTGCTGGAACCAGCTGGTCTGGGCCGGGGTGATGTCCGCGTCGGAAAGCCATCCGGACTGGGTAAGGACACGTCCCCGGATATAGGCGCAGGGAGCGACTGAGCTCTCGCCCATGACGGCCTGTACCGTATTAAAATAGGACAGCAGCCAGCCTTCCAGCTGCTCATCGTTCCAGTCGTTGTCCAGGTGCAGGTCGATGGTCTGAGCGCCGAAGGAGAGCAGCGTGTTCAGGGAAGTGAAGGTGTTCTGCGTCTCGGCCCCGTAGCTGCGGGCCACGGTCATGCCCTGCTGATGAGCGTTCTGCAGCAGGTTCTGCCGCACGACAAAATAACAGGCCATCTCCAGGAACGCCAAAAATACCAGCATCGTCAGATAGCCGCGCACGCTGCCAAAGGAGCGGACGGTCTTTAATAATTGGGAACGGCGGGTCTTATCCATCATGAGAGATCCTCCCAGTTTTTTCAATGGAAATCGTCTGCGGCTGAACAGCCGCACAGGTTAGCTCCATTATAGGAGAGGCCGGACGGCTTTGTCAACGAAAAACGTATATTCCGGCAGGGCATCGGACAGACTAGGGTTAGTACAAAGGAAGTACAAAACAGAAATAGGTGAGTCCATGGGGAAACCGGAGAAGAAACTGAAGAAAATCATCTTGATCCTGGGAGTCACAGGGGCAGTCTATGGGAGCTTTCGCTTCCTTCTGCCCCTTGCGGCTCCCTTTTTGCTGGCCTGGGGAGCGGCGGTATGCTTCCGGAAGCCTGCCCGGGCGCTGTCCCGGGTGGTGCGGTTCCGTCTGCCTGGCCGGCAGTGGGCCCTTCCAGAGGGGGCGGCCGGGGCGCTGGAACTGGCGCTGGCTGCCGGGCTTCTGGGAGCCGGACTGTATGTAGGCGGGCAGAAGCTATTTTTGGAGGCGTCCATGCTGGTGGACCGGATCCCGGACTGGATCCGGGCTCTGGATATCTGGCTCACCGGCGTCTGCCACAACATGGAGACCGCTCTCTGCTTAAAGCGGGATGTGCTGGTGGCCCTGATGCGGGAAATGCTCCGGGGGCTTTTCCAGGCAGTAAAAGAAGGGGCTATGCCGTATGTCATGACCAATTCCCTGGCCGTGTTCCGGGCCGGGGCGGCGTGCCTGGTGGTGGGGACGATCGTGCTGGTGGGGACCGGGCTCTGCATCCAGGAAATGGATCTGTGGAAGGCGCGGTGCCGCCGCTGTCTGTACTGCAAGGAGCTGGCCCTGATCGGCCGCCGCATCAAGATCGTGGCCAACGCCTACCTAAAGACCCAGGGCATCATCATGCTCCTGACTACGGCGGTGTGCACCCTGGGCCTGTGGCTGATGGGAAATCCCTATGCCCTGCTGGTTGGCGTGGGCATCGGTTTGTTAGACGCCCTGCCGGTATTCGGCACCGGGACTGTGCTGATCCCCTGGGCGGCGGTTCTTCTGCTCTCCGGCAGATGGGGACAGGGGCTGTGGATCATGGGGCTTTATGTGCTCTGCTATTTTCTCCGCCAGGTGCTGGAAGCCCGGCTGATGGCGGACCGGGTCGGCCTATCGCCTTTGGAGACTCTGGTCTCCATCTATGTAGGATTTCAGCTGTGGGGGCTTTTGGGGCTGTTTTTGGGGCCGGTGGGCCTGCTTTTGTCCCGGGATCTGACGGAAAGTCTGTGGCAGGAGTATGAGGAGGAGCGGGAGAAGGGAAAAGAAAGTCGTTGATATCTTCCCCAGATATAGTATACTGAAAGGAGAGTTGAGTTCTGCAGAAGAAACCTGCCCGCAAGGACCGGGGCGCCCTGGCGGAGGGGAGAAAGCGAGGTAGCAAGATGAAGGTATTGATCATTGGCGGCGTGGCCGCCGGCACGAAGACCGCGGCGAAGTTAAAGCGGGAGGACCGGAGCATGGAGGTGACGGTGCTGACCCGGGACCGGGACATTTCCTACGCGGGCTGCGGCCTGCCCTATTATGTGGGCGGGATGATCCAGGGGAGGGACGAGCTGATCGTCAACACCCCGGCCAAGTATTCCGGCCTGACCGGCGTGACCGTGCGCACAGGGAAAGAAGCGGTGGCCCTGGACGCGGCGAAGAAGGAAGTGAAGGTGAGGGACGCGATCACTGGGGAGACGGAGATCTGTCCTTATGATAAATTAGTGATCGCCGTGGGGGCATCCGCGGCGGAGCTGCCCATCCCGGGACGGGAGCTGGAAGGCGTATTTAAGATGCGGACCCCGGACGACGCAGACCGGATCCGCACGTACATAGAGACCAGAGGCGTGAAGCGGGCCGTGGTGATCGGCGGCGGCTTCATCGGCTTGGAAGCAGCGGAGAATCTAAAGGCCAAAGGCGTCCAGACTACGGTGGTGGATTTTGCCCCTCAGATCCTGCCGAATATCCTGGATCCGGAGATGGCCGCCTACGTGAAAAAGCATCTGACTGCCCAGGGCGTGCGGATGATCACCGGCACGGGAGCGGAGGCGGTCTTAGGGGAAGGCCAGGTGACCGGCGTGCGCACCACGGCGGGGACCCTGCCCTGCGAGCTGCTGATCATGGCGGCTGGGATCCGCCCCAATACCGGATTTTTGCAGGATTCCGGCCTTGAGATGGTGAAGGGCACGATCCTGGTGGACGGACAGATGAAGACGAACCTGGAGGACGTGTATGCGGCGGGAGACTGTGTGATGGTGACCAACCGGATCACCGGCAGCCGCCAGTGGTCTCCTATGGGTTCCTCGGCTAACCTGGAGGGCCGTACCCTGGCCCAGGTGCTGGCAGGCGCCCAGAAGACCTACCCTGGCGTTCTGGGGACCGGCGTGGTGAAGCTGCCTGGCTTAAATGTGGGCCGTACCGGACTGACGGAAGCCCAGGCCAGAGAGGCGGGCTTTGAGGTGGAGACCGTGCTGGTTCCCACCGACGACAAGGCCCATTATTATCCTGACGCCTCCTTCTTCATCACCAAGCTGATCGCGGATAAGACCACCAGAAAGCTGTTAGGCGTCCAGGTCCTGGGACCGGGAGCGGTGGATAAGATGGTGGATATCGCTGTTATGGGCATCAATATGGGCGCGGTCCTGGAAGACTTTGAGAATGGAGACTTTGCCTATGCGCCGCCGTTTTCCACGGCGATCCATCCCTTTGTTCAGGCAGTCTATGTGATGATGAACAAGCTGGACGGCCAGCTGGTGAGCATGACCCCGGCGGAATACGCCGCGGGAAAGGCGGACGGCTATACGGTGATCGATGCAGGCCCAGCTCCCTCGATCCGGGGCGCGGTGTATGTGGATCTGACGGCGGTGAACGGGGAGATCCCCGGCCTGCCGAAGGACGGGAAGTACCTTCTGGTCTGCGCCCGGGGCAAGCGGGCATACTTCCTCCAGAACCGGATGCGCTTCTACGGCTATGAGCACACCGTGGTGTTGGAAGGGTCGACCTTCTTTAACGAGGTGAAGGTCAAGGGCGCCGACGCAGGCGTCTCCAAGGAGGAGGAGACCCGGGTCAAGGCCCTGGGATTCCTGAAGGATAAACGGACCCCGGACAAGTTCAACGGCCGGGTCATCACCCGGAACGGCAAGATCACCGCGGAGGAAGCCCGGGTGATCGCCGAGGCGGCGGAGCAGTTCGGGAGCGGCGAGGTGACCATGACCACCCGTCTGACCATGGAGATCCAGGGCGTGCCCTTTGACAATATCGAGCCGCTGCGGGAGTACCTGCTGGACCATGGCTTAGAGACCGGCGGCACCGGCTCCAAGGTGCGCCCGGTGGTGTCCTGCAAGGGGACTACCTGCCAGTACGGCCTGGCGGATACCTTTGCCCTGTCGGAGGAGATCCACGAGCGGTTCTACCACGGCTACCGGGAGGTGAAGCTGCCCCACAAGTTTAAGATCGCGGTGGGCGGCTGTCCTAATAACTGCGTGAAGCCGGATCTGAACGATCTGGGCATCATTGGCCAGCGGGTTCCCCAATTTGATATGGAGAAATGCCGGGGCTGCAAGGTATGCCAGGTGGAGGAGACCTGTCCGATCCATGTGGCCAAGATGGAGAACGGTAAGCTGGCGGTGGATCCGGACGCCTGCAACCACTGCGGCCGCTGTGTTGGAAAATGTCCGTTCCATGTAACGGAGGACTTCCTTGACGGCTACCGGGTATACATCGGCGGACGCTGGGGCAAGAAGGTGGCCCAGGGCCGTTACTTGGACAAGATCTTTACGGATAAGGAAGAGGTCCTGTCTGTGGTGGAAAAGGCCATCCTGCTGTTTAGGGAGCAGGGCAATACCGGAGAGCGGTTCGCGGACACGGTGGCTCGGATCGGATTCGAGGAGGTGGAGCGCCAGCTCCTGGCAGACGATCTGCTGGCGAGAAAGCAGGAGAATCTGCAGGCCCAGAAGCATTTGAAGGGCGGAGCCACCTGCTAAGGAGGGATTTGAGATATGCAGATGGAGCAGATGTCTCTGTTTGACAGCGGCCGGGAGGCGTACCGCCCCCTGGCCAGCCGGCTCCGGCCGGAGACGCTGGAGGATTTTGCGGGACAGAAGCACCTTCTGGGAGAAGGGAAGATCCTGCGCCAGCTGATCGACCAGGATCAGGTGCCGTCCATGATCTTCTGGGGGCCGCCGGGGGTGGGCAAGACCACCCTGGCCATGATCATCGCCCACCGGACCCACGCGGAATTCATCAATTTCAGCGCGGTGACCAGCGGCATCAAGGAGATCAAGGAGGTCATGGCCCGGTCGGAGGCGGCCCGCCGCTCGGGGCAGCGGACGGTGGTGTTCGTAGACGAGATCCACCGCTTCAACAAAGCCCAGCAGGATGCGTTCCTGCCCTACGTGGAGAAGGGGAGCATCATCCTGATCGGGGCCACTACGGAGAACCCGTCGTTTGAGATCAACGCCGCATTGCTCTCCCGGTGCAAGGTCTTTGTGCTCCAGGCGTTGACGGTGGAGGACCTGACCGGCCTTTTGGAGCGGGCGTTAAAAAGCCCGGAGGGGTTCGGCTATCTGCCGATCCGGGTGGAGCCGGGGATGCTGGAGAAGATCGCCGAGTTTGCCAACGGGGACGCCCGCACCGCCTTGAACACCCTGGAGATGGCGGTGACCAACGGGGAGATCGGCCCGGAGGAGACCGCGGTCACCTGGGAGATCCTTTCCCAGTGTATCGGCAGGCGGAGTTTGATGTATGATAAGAAGGGGGAGGAGCATTACAACCTGATCTCCGCCCTCCACAAATCCATGCGCAACAGTGACCCGGACGCGGCAGTGTACTGGCTGGCCCGGATGCTGGAGGCGGGAGAAGACCCTCTATATGTGGCGAGACGTCTGGTGCGGTTTGCCAGCGAGGACGTGGGCATGGCGGACAGCCAGGCCCTGCCGTTGACCATCGCCGCATATCAGGCGTGCCATTTCCTGGGGATGCCGGAGTGCAACGTGCATTTAAGCCATGCGGTGATCTACCTTTCCATGGCGCCCAAGACGAATTCGGCCTATGTGGCCTATGAGACGGCAAAGGAGGACGCCCAGCGCATGCTGGCGGAGCCGGTGCCGCTCCAGATCCGCAACGCGCCTACCTCCCTGATGAAGGAGCTGCATTACGGCGAGGATTACATCTACGCCCACGACACCGAGGAAAAGGTGGCGCGGATGCAGTGCCTGCCGGATGGCGTCAAGGACCGGGTGTATTACCATCCCGGCGTCCAGGGGGCGGAAGCGGCGGTGAAGGAGAAGCTGGAAGCCGTGAAGCGGTGGAAGGCGGCAGAAAATCAAGATAGAACAGGAGAAAGACAGCAATGACATTTACTTACCCGGCGGTATTTACACCGCATCAAGATGACAACGGTTACCATGTGGTATTTCCGGACCTGGAGTGCTGCGAGGCCGACGGACCGGACTTAGAGGACGCCCTGGAGGCGGCCCGGGACGCGGCCTATAACTGGCTCTGGGTGGAGTTAGAGGACGGCGGCGAGTTCCCGTCCCAGACCCACCACGAGGATATGGAGCTGCCGGAAGGGAGCTTTGTGCGGAACATCATGGTGCATATCAAGCTGCTGCCGGATAATGATTAGGTGAGGGATAAGGGGCTTGACAGATCCTTGGCCGGAGGTTATACTTGAACTTAAGTTCAATATTGGAGAGATACAGATGGCTCAGGTACTGAAAGAAGAGATTCGGGAAAGGATACTCAGCGCCGCGCTGCAGGAGTTTTATGACAAGGGCTACCGCGCGACGGCTATGCGCAGTATCGCGAAGCAGGCGATGATCCCTACAGGATTGATCTATTCCTATTATCAAAGCAAAGAAGCGCTGTTCGACGCTGTCTTAAGCCCTGTCCGGTACGACTGGGAGCGGGTGCTGACGGCGGGGGACAAGGACGGAGCGAGGCATACAGACAGCGAGATCTACGGTCTCAGCAAGGCAGAGGCTGACTGTATCCTCAATCTGTTCGAGCATCGGAAGGAATTTATCATCTTGATCGATAAAAGCGAAGGCACGAAGTATGAGCATGAAAGAGAACGCTTTATCAGGGACGTAGAAGCCCACCTGCAGAAGCATCGGGATGATGCGCGATACGACGAGGTGTTTTTCCACATTATCGCGAATAACTTTGTAGATGGACTGATGCAGATCATGTATCATTACCGAGGAAAGGAATGGGCCGTGAGGATCCTATATCAATTATCGAAAATGTATTTATCAGGGATTGGTCTTTAGGCCAGTTCCTTTTTTTATCGAACAATATTGAACTAATGTTCAATTTTAAAAGGAGGAATTTCAAATGAAAGAACAATCAGATCGGATCTACTTATTGGAGGAGGCAAAGATCGCGCCTGCGCTCCTTAAGCTGGGGATACCAACGATGCTGGGGATGCTCATTTCCGCGCTGTACAACGCGATCGACGCATATTTTGTGGGCGGCCTTGGGATGAGCCAGATGGGAGCGGTATCGGTGGTGTTCCCGATCGTCCAGATCGTGATCGGCTTGGGAATGATGTTTGGGGCGGGGGCTTCGTCCTACATATCCCGCCTGTTGGGGAAGGGAGACCTAGAACAAGCCGGCAGGACCGCTTCCACTGCGCTTTTTTCAGGGCTGCTGGCCGGCGCAGCTGTGATCTGCGGGATCATGGCCTTTCTTGAGCCGGTCCTTACTTCGTTAGGAGCTACCGAAACGATCTTGCCTTACGCCAAGGCGTATGCCAGGATCTACGTACCTGGCGCGGTCATCAACATCTTTAACGTCATGATGAACAATCTGCTGACAGCCCAGGGAGCTACCAGGTTCACCATGATCGCCATGCTCTCGGGAAGCATGGCAAATGTGATCCTGGACCCGGTCATGATCTATGGGATGGATCTGGGCATTGAGGGAGCCGCCGCCGCAACGGTCCTGTCCTTGTGCATCAATATGGCGCTTTATCTGGGATACCTGAGAAAAGGGAAAGGCGTCCTGCGGATTTCTGTAAAAAAGATCGCACCGTCAATAACGATCTATGCCGAGATCCTGAAAATAGGGATCCCGGTGCTCCTGTTCCAATTGCTTGCAGGCGCGGCCACAGGAAGCATCAATACCGCGTCAAAACCTTATGGGGATCATGCGGTGGCGGCGATGGGAGCGGTCACCCGCATCATGACGGTGGGAACCTATGCTGTCTTTGGATTTTTGAAAGGATTTCAGCCGTTTGCAGGATACAGCTATGGGGCGAAGCGGTTTGACCGGTTAATGGGAGCTTTGAAGCTCTGTATGCTCTGGACCACGGGATTCTGCGCGGCTGCTGCGTGTATCCTCATGATCTTCGCAGGTCCGATCACAGCGCTTTTTGGTACGGATCCAGAAATGACCGGGCTGGCAGAGAAAGCCCTCCGGCTGAGTGCGGTATCTTTTCTCCCATTTGGATTTGAGATGGTCTACGCGTCTCTCTATCTTGCTATGGGGAAAAGCCTTGTTGGAGGCGTCCTGAGCCTGAGCAGGCAGGGGATCATTTTCTTCCCCTTGGTTTTCGCGCTCCCGCGTCTGTTCGGGCTGACCGGCGTGATATGGGTACAGCCGATGGCTGACCTTCTGACGGCCCTCCTCACCCTGTTTTTTGCGAGGCAGATAAACCGCGCTTTATCCACGGAGGCCAGAAAACACGTTTAAAACAGAGAACAGGCCGTGCTTTCCCCGCCGCTTCCTTTCATGGGGCAAAAAAGAGGAAAATGAAGGCCTGTTTTTCTTGACATACTGATATGATTAGTAATATAATCAGTAGTAAGATTAGAATATACAAGGAAGCTTGTACTGCAGGGCAGTGCCCTTTAAAACCACAAAGGAGGATCCGAGGATGGAGCGGACAGATAAGCGTTACAGCACGTATGTACAGATCTTAAAGGAGGAGCTGGTCCCGGCTATGGGATGTACAGAGCCGATCGCCATCGCCTATGCGGCGGCAAAGGCCAGAGAGGTGCTGGGGAAGACCCCGGACCGGGTGAAGATCGGAGTCAGCGACAATATCATCAAGAATGTTAAAAGCGTGATCGTACCCAATACCGACGGGATGAAGGGCATCGAGGCGGCGGCAGTGGCCGGCATCGTGGGCGGCCAGGAGGACCGTCAGCTGGAGGTGATCGCCGAGGTGACAGAGGAGCAGAAGGCTGAGATGCGGACCTTTTTGGAGCAGGTTCCTGTGAGCGTGAAGCCGCTGGATACGGGCATCATCTTTGACATCCTGATCACTCTGTTTGGCGGCGAGGATTCTGCCGTGGTCCGGATCAGCCAGTACCACACCAATATCACCTACATTGAGAAAAATGGGGAGACCCTGTTTGCCGCCGAGGAGCAGCCGGAGCAGATCGGCTGCAGCGAGGGAGAGCCGAAGGAAACGGGGCTGGCGGATAAGTCCCTGCTGACGATCGAGGGCATCCTGGATTTTGCAGAGACCTGCGACCTGGAGGACGTCAAGCCGATCCTGGACGTGCAGATCCACTACAACACCCTGATCTCAGAGGAAGGGCTTCTGGGAGATTACGGCGCAAACGTAGGCTCCACCCTGTTAAAGGCTTACGGCAACGCCATCGAGCACCGGGCGGTAGCCAAGGCGGCGGCCGGTTCCGACGCCCGGATGAGCGGCTGCGAGCTTCCGGTCATCATCAATTCCGGCAGCGGCAACCAGGGGATCACCGTTTCCGTGCCGGTGATCGAGTATGCGAAGGAATTAAACGTGCCGAAGGAGCAGCTGTACCGGGCCCTGACCATTTCCAATCTGATCGCGGTCCATGAAAAGGCCGGGATCGGGCGGCTTTCCGCTTACTGCGGCGCGGTCAGCGCAGGCTGCGCGGCGGGCTGCGGCATCGCCTATCTGTACGGGGGGCGGTATGAGGCCATCGCCCACACCCTGGTCAATTCCCTGGCCATCGTGTCCGGCATCATCTGCGACGGAGCAAAGCCGTCCTGCGCCGCCAAGATCGCCTCCAGCGTCCAGGCCGGGATCCTGGGGTATCACATGTACCGGAACGGCCAGGAGTTCAAGGCCGGGGACGGCATCGTCAACAACGGCGTAGAGGCCACGATCCGCAATGTCAGCCGCCTGGGCCGGGAGGGCATGCGCCAGACGGACAAGGAGATCGTGAGGATCATGATGGCGCAGTAAGGAATTTACAACAACTTATTACTAACGCTGAAAGGCGAGATTGCAAACAGAGAGTTTCCCATTTTCAAAGTGGTCGGCTCTCTGTTTTTCTGTGATCTCCGCGCGCACATATCGGGGAGCAAGGACCTCCACATATTCGCCAAATGTGAGCAGATAACTATATTAAAAAGGAGCCTGTTATGCTTACAGGAGGGCATCCTCGGAGATAGAAAAGGAGGGACTGGCCCAGGGTGCGGCTTTTGCTGACGTACGGCGGCATGGTGCGTGCAGCTGCCATGAAATTTTTCGCTGGATTTTTCCGTGTCTCAAAGCGGACATGAAATTGATATTCCTTGAAAAATCTCGTATAATAGTAATGCGAATTTCAAACGGAAAGGGGGCGGTTGCCTCTATGACAGAAACAGAACTTCTGAAGCTCATTCATGGCGGTGAAAACATCCACGTAGAGTTCAAGAAATCCACCAATGAGATTACCAAAGATGTGTACGATACGGTTTGTTCCTTTTCCAACCGCGATGGCGGAATCATCCTCCTTGGCGTGAAAGACAACGGGGAGATCCTTGGCATCGCCCCGGATGCGGTTGACCGTATGAAAAAGGATTTTGTTACCTCCATTAATAACGGCCAAAAAATCAATCCGCCGCTTTACTTACAACCGGAAACATACCTTGTAGATGGACGCACGATCCTGGTCATCCAAGTCCCGATCAGCAGTCAGGTGTGCCGCCACCGGGGACGCATTTTTGACCGGAACCATGAATCTGACATGGATATTACGGATAATTCCGATATGGTGTACCAGCTATATGCACGGAAAAGTGGCAGCTATTTCGTCAATAAAGTGACCCGGTTTCAGATGGATGATCTGCGTTCTGATCTGATGGAACGGGCCAGAACCATGACTTCTATCCGCAGCTCCAACCATCCCTGGAAATCCATGTCTGATGAAGAAATGCTTCGCAGCGCTGGTCTGATCTTGAAAGATGAGGAGCGGCAGCTGGAAGGTATTACCCTTGCGGCGATCCTTCTTTTTGGAAAAGACGCTACCATCATGTCAGTCCTCCCTCAGCATAAGACCGACGCCATTTTCCGGGTAGAGAATCTGGACCGCTATGATGATCGGGATGTGATTATCACAAATCTTCTGGAAAGCTATGACCGACTGATCGCGTTTGGGCAAAAGCATCTCAGCGACCCCTTTGTGCAGGAGGGGATTCAAAGCGTTAGCGCCAGAGACAGGATCCTGCGGGAGATTTTTTCTAACAGTCTGGCACATCGGGACTATTCAAGCGGATATGTGGCAAAGTTTGTCATCGAGCGGGGCAGACTCTACACAGAGAATGCCAACCGTTCCCATGGCTATGGGGCGCTTCATCTTTCTTCCTTTGAACCCTATGCCAAGAACCCACCGATCTCGAAGGTATTCCGAGAAATCGGCCTGGCTGACGAACTGGGGTCTGGTATGCGTAATACTTACAAATACACGAAACTCTATTCTGGCGGCACACCGGAATTTATTGAGGGGGATGTGTTCCGTACAGTGGTCCCTTTGACTTCTGTTGCAGTAGAAAAGGTGGGGCCGCAGGAAAAGACCCAAGTGACAACCCAAGTGACAACCCAAGTGACAACCCAAGTGACAATGACAGATAAAATTTTGTCTTTCTGCAAAGCACCCCACTCTAAGGCGGAAATTGCGGAACACTGCGGATATAAAAACACAAAGAATTTCACACAAAAATATCTGCGGCCGTTGCTGGACAGCGGATTACTGGCAATGACAATTCCCGATAAACCAAGAAGCCAGAATCAAAGATATATTACGGTTTACAGGCAATAAGCAAACAGAGGCAGAACGGCGTAGAGGCCACGATCCGCAATGTCAGCCGCCTGGGCCGGGAGGGCATGCGCCAGACGGACAAGGAGATCGTGAGGATCATGATGGCGCAGTAAGGAATTTACAGTGAGGATTTTACCGTCCTATCTTGACAGAGGGCTTGTCCGGAAGTATGATAAAGAAACAATGTTGAGAACATGAGGAGGAGCAGAGCATGAGATATACAGTAAAACCCCACAACGTCTGCCCGACGTCGATCTCCTTCGACTTAGAGGGCAACGTGGTCAAGAATATTGAATTTGTAAGAGGCTGCAACGGCAACCTAAAGGCCATCAGCAAGCTGGTGAACGGTATGACCGTAGAGCAGATCGAGAGTGTCCTGCGGGGCAACACCTGCGGCAATCGGGATACGTCCTGCGCAGACCAGCTGGCCAGGGCAGTGCGCCAGTGCTACGACGAGAGCCAGAAGTAAGGGAAGCGGCAAAACCGCTTGACATTCCCGGCGAAATGCCGTAGAATCAAGCATACATACGGACCCAGTCCGGCATAAGAACAGACGGTGAACGGGATTAGTAAGCGATCCAGACACATCCAGAGAGAGAGCCGTAAGGTGAGAGGCTTTCGTGCGATCGGACGCTGAACCGGCCCTGGAGTCCTGCAGCGAACTGCAGCGTGTTTTCCGGCGTTAACGGAGTGAAAGCGGGCATTCCCTACAGGGAGTGCTAATCAGGGTGGTACCGCCGAATGATATGATCATCCGGTCCCTCGTCATCATGGAGATGGCAGGGGACCGGGTGTTTTTTGTTTCTTGGAAAATTAATTTCCAAGAAACAAAACGCTCCGCGGGGAGGCGCACTCCGCGCAGAGGAATATGGCTGCTGAGGCAGCCGCGCTCCGGCGCGAGTGTGCGCCAAACGCACATTTTTTATTGATTCAGGAAAAGAGAGAAAAAGGAGAACAGTCATGGCAAAGGACAAGAAACTGGTAGAAGCCATCACATCCATGGACGTGGATTTCGCCCAGTGGTACACGGATGTGGTAAAGAAAGCAGAGCTCTGCGATTACGCGAGCGTAAAGGGATGCATGGTGATCAAGCCGGACGGCTACGCGATCTGGGAGAATATCCAGGCAGAGCTGGACCGCCGGTTTAAGGCGGCCGGGGTACAGAACGTGTACATGCCCATTTTTATCCCGGAGAGCCTGCTCCAGAAGGAGAAGGATCATGTAGAAGGCTTTGCACCGGAGGTGGCCTGGGTGACCCACGGCGGCCTGGAGCCGCTGCAGGAGCGGATGTGCGTCCGTCCTACTTCTGAGACCCTGTTCTGTGATTTTTATGCAAAGGATATCCACTCCTATCGGGATCTGCCCAGAGTCTACAACCAGTGGTGCTCTGTGGTGCGCTGGGAGAAGACTACCCGTCCCTTCCTGCGGTCCAGAGAGTTTTTGTGGCAGGAGGGCCATACGGCTCACGCTACAGCGGAGGAAGCAGAGGAGCGCACCATCCAGATGCTGAACATCTATGCGGATTTCTGTGAGGAAGTGCTGGCGATTCCGGTGATCCGGGGCCAGAAGACCGACAAGGAGAAATTTGCAGGCGCGGAGTCTACTTATACCATTGAGGCACTGATGCACGATGGGAAGGCGCTGCAGTCCGGCACCAGCCATAACTTCGGAGACGGATTCGCCAAGGCCTTTGGCATCCAGTATGCGGCCAAGGACAATTCCCTCCAGTATGTGCACCAGACCTCCTGGGGCGTGAGCACCCGTCTGATCGGTGCCATCATCATGGCCCACGGCGATGATAACGGTCTGGTCCTGCCGCCGCGGATCGCGCCCACCCAGGTGATCGTGGTTCCGGTGCAGCAGCAGAAGGCCGGCGTTCTGGAGAAGGCTTATGAGCTGCGCGACGTGCTGTCCGGCTTCCGGGTGAAGGTGGACGATACCGACAAGAGCCCGGGCTGGAAGTTCAGCGAATGCGAGATGCGCGGCATTCCGGTGCGGGTGGAGATCGGACCGAGAGATATCGAGAATGGCAAGGCGGTCCTGGTACGCCGGGATACCCACGAGAAGATCGAGGTTTCCTTAGACGAGATCGCGGCCAAGGTGGGCGAGCTGTTAGAGACCATCCAGAAGGATATGCTGGAGCGGGCAAGAGCCCATCGGGACAGCCACACCTATTCGGCGGACAATTACGAGGATTTTGTCAAGACCATCGAGGAGAAGCCTGGCTTTGTCAAGGCCATGTGGTGCGGAGACCGGGCCTGCGAGGACAAGATCAAAGAGGATACGGGGGCTACGTCCCGCTGCATGCCCTTTGCGCAGGAGCAGATCTCGGATCGCTGCGTATGCTGCGGCAAACCGGCTAAGAAGATGGTATACTGGGGCCGGGCTTATTGATCCCGTTTCCCTTGGAGAACGGCCCGGGGACGCCGCTGGATGCGGAAGCCCCGGGCCGGAGCTTTTCAGGCAATCTCAATTAAATTAGAAAGGAATCACCCCTATGCAGATACAGATCCCTCCCCAGGTGGAGCACATCATTGGAATATTGAACCAGGCCGGGTTTGAAGCCTGCGCCGTGGGAGGCTGCGTCCGGGATACGCTTTTGGGCCGGGAGCCGGAGGACTGGGATATCACCACCTCCGCCCGTCCGGAGCAGGTCAAGGCACTGTTCCGGCGGACCATCGATACCGGGATCCAGCACGGAACGGTGACGGTGATGGTGGAAAAGACTGGCTACGAGGTGACCACCTACCGGATCGATGGGGCCTACGAGGACGGCCGCCATCCCAAGCAGGTGGAATTCACCCCAGATCTGTTGGAGGATCTAAAACGGCGGGATTTCACTATCAATGCCATGGCCTACAGCCGGGAGACTGGTCTGGTGGACGCCTTCGGCGGGATCCAGGATCTGGAACGCCGGGTCATCCGCTGCGTGGGGGATCCTATGGAGCGCTTTACGGAGGACGCCCTGCGCATCCTCCGGGCGATCCGGTTCTCCGCTCAGCTGGATTTTTCCGTGGAGAAGGAGACCTGGAACGCCATCAGTCGCATTGCCCCCAATCTGGCCAAGGTCAGCCGGGAACGGGTGCAGATGGAACTGACGAAGCTGCTCTGCTCCGACCATCCGGAGCGGATCTGCCAGGTCTATGAGACCGGGGTGAGCCAGTACGTGTCCCCTGCATTTGCCGGTCTGCCCTGGCAGAAGGTCTGCATCCCTTCTTCCTTAAGCCGGGAGAAATACGTGCGCTGGGCGGCCTTCCTGCGATGCGGGAAGGCGCCGGGAGATGGTGCAGCTGCCCAGACCGCAGTGCAGATTTTAAAGGATCTAAAGCTGGATAACGCCACCATCAGCCGGGTGCGGACCCTGGTGGCCTGGTCCGGCGCGGCCATGCCGGCGGATGCGGCGGCGGTGCGGCGGGCTATGAGCCAGATGGAGCCGGAGGTCTGGGACGCCTTGATGGAGCTGAATGGATACGGAGCAGAGATCCGCCGCCTGACCGATCAGATCCGGGAGGCGGGAGACTGTCTGGACCTGAAGCATCTGGCGGTCAAGGGTCAGGATCTTATGGCTGCCGGCGTGAAGCCGGGCAAGGAGATGGGCGGACTGCTGGACCAGATGCTGGAAGTGGTGCTGGACCACCCGGAGGAAAACCAGAAGGAACTCCTGCTAAAAAAGTTCGGGCTTTGGCCAGGAACAGGTAACGGGCATAAATCCCCCTGATTTTTCATACTCTGGAAGTAGCTGACAGGAAGACTGACAGACAGAGGAGTGGAGGGGATGGCGTGAACGACAGTTATCTGGAGGTGCTGAAGCAGTATGAGGGGGAGACCGCCAGCGTCCGCAGAGGCCGGGGAGCCTGGATCTGCGAACAGGAGGGCGGGATCCGTCTGCTGAAGGAATATCGGGGGACGATCAAACGGCTGGAATTTGAGGAACAGGTACTGGCTCAGCTAAAGGAGCTGGGGATCACGGCGGTGGATCAGTATGTGCGGAATCAGGAAGGCGAGCTTCTCACCACCGGCCCCGACGGGACCCATTACATTTTAAAGGAATGGTTCCTGGATCGGGAGTGCAATCTGAAGGACAGCCGGGAGGTGCTGACCGCTGTGAGCCAGATCGCCGGGCTGCACCGGGCGTTCCGGCAGATCCCGTGGCAGGAGGACTGGACGATGGGCTCCAATCTGCGGCCTGCCCTGGACGACGAGATGAGGCGGCATACCCGGGAAATGAAACGGGTGCGCACCTACATCCGGGGAAAACGAAAGAAAAGTGAATTTGAGCTTTGTGTCATGCAGCATTTTGACGTGTATTACGAACAGGCGCTGACGGCACAGGAAGGGCTGGAACTACTCGGGAGAAATCAGAGGCAGGACCAGCTTTTTTTATGTCATGGCGATCTGGACCAGCACCATGTGCTGATCGGCCCCCGGGAGGTGGCCTTTATTGAGTTTAACCAGATGCACCGGGGACGGCAGATGACAGATCTGTACCGGTTCATGCGGAAGGTGATGGAAAAGCATGGCTGGGACGAACGGCTGGGCATTTCCATGATGGAAAGCTACGACCGGGTGCTGCCGGTGACCCGGGAGGACCGGGACTGCCTGTACTGCCTGTTCTTGTATCCGGAGAAATACTGGAAACAGCTGAACTACTATTTCAACGCCAACAAGGCGTGGGTGCCAGATAAAAATGTAGAGAAATTAAAAAGCCTGGAGGACCAGGAGGCCGGAAGACGGCGGTTTTTGGAACGGCTGCGGTAGGGAATGGACGCATGTTCCAGAGCCGCCGCTGCCGGAGGATCATAGGACTTTGCTTCCATTGACCGTAAATTTGAACCGCAGCCCCAAAAGCTCGGAGGCCCGCCGGCACATCAGCATCCGCTCGGTAAAGATCTCAAAATAATCCAGGACGGAGCAGATATCTTCATCCAACTTGATATTGAGATGGATGACGCCCTTCTTGGGATCCGTGGTGACGCTTGCTTTGCGGACGGCGTAGTTGACCCGGTCATGCTTATCAAAAGCGGCGGTGTCTTTGTTGCGTACCCGGTTGGAGCGCACGTCGGTCTTATCCGCCAGGATGACTGCCGCTGAAACTGGGGTCACGGCGGTTCCTGTGGCTTCGTCGTGATTGCCGATGGCGGAAACGATCACGGCGATGTCCTCAGTAGGCATCCCCAGATCCCGCAGGATCTGAAAGGCGATGATGGCGCCGCTGTGGGCATGGTCGTGGCGGTTCACACAGTTACCGATGTCATGCATGTAGCCGGCGATCTTGGCCAGCTCGATCTCTTTTTTGGAAGCGCCGATGTCTTCCAGAATCTTAGCTGCCCGGTCCGCCACCACGGCGGCGTGCTTGACGGAATGCTCCGTAAAGCCCAGCTTTCCCAGAACCTCGTTGCCCATGGCGATGTATTGTTCGATCTCTTTGTTCCGGATGATATCCTGATAGGTGATCTTCATATTGGATCTGGTTCCTCTCCTTTTTCTTTTCCTTTGCGGCAGCGTCCGGGGCGGCGTCTCAGACGGGCCGTTTCCCGGACGCTGTCAGGGTACAATATAGAAGGAGTATAGAAGGGGAAGATCAAATCGGCGGTGGGGGAAATGTTAAATTTGGGAAAGATTTTGAGTGGGATAGGAGTCTGATCATATCCTCACTCTTTCACCAATTAACCTGAAAACTGGCGGTCCAAAGGGAGGTCCCGCTTGTCTGCCCCAGCTGGTCTCTCAGGAGTTCTCCGGTCTGGAAATATGGCAGCCGCAAAGGTCCCGGCGCATGGCAGTAGCGGGTATAGGCCGTATGACTGTAAGAATCCGAGTCCGAGGGGAGCCCTGCCTGGTACAGCACATATCCCCGCTGATCCTCCGAGAAAAATGGAAAGCAGAAATCTGCGTACAGCCCGTGGACCGAGGAGGACATGCCGAAAAAGGTGTAGGATGTGCCGTCGATCGTTCCCAAGCTGGACATAGGGGCGGTCCATTCTCTGCCGTTCCGGGAGAAGAGAACCTGTCCGGACGGCTGCCGGGGCGGAAGGATGGAGTTGATCCAGAGACCGTCCTGCCAGAAAGGAGCGATGCCGCTGCAGGTGAAATGTTCCAGTACGAAGGTCCTCTGGTCTTCGGTCAGAAAGCAGACGGCGGTGCTGTACAGGCTTTGTTCCTCCTGGTCAGACAGGCTGTGGCGGATGGAAAAGGAAACCTGTTCCTCCTGTACCTGGACTTCCGTAACGGAGCTTAAGGTGAGCAGATCCTGGTCCGTCAGATCAGAGAGCACCTGTTCCGGTGCGCCAAGAGCGGCCAGATGAGCCTGGATCTGGGCGGCTTCGGCCGAGCGGGAGGGGACCTCTGCGGCGGCTGGGGGTCGGTGGTTCCAGAAGACGCAGGTGGAAGCTAAGAGGATGCAGGCCGCCGCGCAGGCGGGAGCCATCCACCGTTCTCCGGGGAACCGATCCGGCGCAGGGACCGGTGGAAGCTGTTTGCCTATGGAGCTGGTCAGCTTGGCGGCGGAGTACAGCAGATAGACGATCCAGAGGACCGAAGCCCAGCCGATCAGAGTCACGCCGGACAGTCCTGGGGTAAGACCGGCGCAGAGAAGTACGCCCTGGCTCACGGCCAGCCAGAGGAACGGATCCCGGTCCGGGACGATGCCCTGACGGTCGCAGAGCTCCCGAAAGCCTTTGCGGGTGAAGCCCAGCATGGCGATCCGGCAGGCGGTCAGGCCCGCCGTTAAGAAAACGCCTTCCAAGATCCGGACGGCCGGGGAGACCAGGATGCCGAACAAGAGGACATGCCAGAGCAGAAAAGCAGCGGAAATACGGTATGCCTGCCGGAACGGCCGGTTCAGATCCCGCAGCTTTCCCAGACCCCGGAACAGCCAGAACGCCCCGCAGGCATGGGTCAGGTAAGGCAGGAACCCGATCTCGAGGGAAAAGAAGGTAAAGGTCAATCCCGCCAGGACCAGCTCTCTGGCCGGAGGGAACATGCTTTCCACAGCGCCGGTGGCGCTGGTTTTCCTGGTCTGGTCATCGTTCATACAGGGCGCTCCTTTCTGCTGGTTCTGGTGGAAGGTTCGAGAAGATTTTTTGATATTTTCAGTATAGCATGGGAGGGGGCGGGAAGTCCTTACGGTCTGTTTACGAATGTTGGATTTTACAGTTGACTTTTTTCGCAGATAAGAATATGATAATACCAACAGGACTCCCCACACCTCTCACGAAAGTGATGTGCCCCATGGGGAGACATTTTTTTATCAGGTATGGAAAAGAGGCATCACATTGCAGCTTAAAGAACCAACTAGCTATGAAAAACAGATTGTTCTGATCAGAAAAAAGGGATTTCTGATATCTAGGCAAGAGGAGTCAGAATGTATCCAGTTTTTGAAACGAGTCAATTATTATAGAATATCTGCTTATTTTCTTCCATTTCGCAGGAAAGAAGGCGGTTACCTTTCCAATATCACTTTTTCCAGAATCCAAAAGATATATGAATTTGATAGTCGCTTGAGGGGACTTATTTTTTCAACGATCGAGGATATTGAGATCAATATCCGAGCGAAACTGGCATATTTTGCAGCGCACAAATATGGGGCTTTGGGATATTTGAATGAGGATATGTTTTCGGACAGGCATAATAGCATGAGATTCAGAGAAAAGATACGTTCATGTATTGAAGAAAATGCATCCACCTTAGTGGTAAAGCATCATAAAGAGAATTATGACGGGCAGTTCCCCATATGGGTTATCATAGAGTTTTTTTCTGTGGGTATGCTTTCCTATTTTTATAAGGACATGCTTGCAGAGGATAAAAAAGCGATTGCTGCAGATATGGATACTGTGCCCAAGTTATTGGAAAGCTGGTTAAGATGTCTGACGGATCTAAGAAACAAATGCGCTCATTACTCCAGACTTTATTATTGGATATTTCCGGCGATGCCGGCGATACCCAAAAACAGTATGGTCCATGCGGACCGAACATTATTTACTCAATTATTGGTCTTAAAATATCTTTATCCAGAGCCGGATAAATGGGAATCCAGGTTTGTGATTCCTTTAAAAGCCATGATAGAAGAATACGAGAAAGATATTTCGCTGCATCATATAGGATTTCCGGTGGAGTGGGAATCCTTGCTCTGTTTTTCTAAGAACGAGCGAACGGTCAACCAGACAGAAAATGCTAGTTTATGGAAAGCCGCCGGATCCTTCCACCCCAGAATCCGGCAGTTGGATTGAGGAAAATGCCGTGGAATCCGCCCTTCATCGTGTATACTTACCGTCCAGCGATTGACAGCTATTTCAAAAACGTGTATAGTTAAGTTGGAAAATTTGTGATTCTGCACAGGTTTTTACTAAATCATTTGGGGGAGAACATTATGTATCTGGATGATTACAAACGCTGGATGGCGGCAGATCTGGAAGACGCGGACCTGAAGCCGGAACTGGCAAAGATCGAGGGGAACGACGACGAGATCAAGGATCGTTTCGCGGTAGCGCTGAAGTTCGGTACAGCTGGCCTGCGGGGAGTGCTGGGCGCTGGTACGAACCGGATGAACATCTATGTGGTGCGTCAGGCGACGCAGGGACTGGCGAACTGGGTAAAGACCCAGGGCGGCAATCAGACCGTGGCCATCAGCTACGACAGCCGCTTAAAGAGCGACGTATTTGCCAAGACCGCGGCAGGCGTGCTGGCTGCCAATGGCATCAAGGTGCGGATCTATGACGCGCTGATGCCGGTTCCGGCTCTGTCCTTCGCAACCCGTTACTATCAGTGCAACGCAGGCATCATGGTGACTGCCTCCCACAACCCGGCCAAGTACAACGGCTACAAGGCTTACGGTCCGGACGGCTGCCAGATGACCGACGATGCGGCGGCGATCGTATACGATGAGATCCAGAAGACCGATATCCTGGAGGGAGCAAAGTACGTTTCCTTCGCAGAGGGCGTAGAAAGCGGCATGATCCGTTTCGTAGGCGACGACTGCAAGAAGGCATTCTATGAGGCCATCGAGGCCCGCCAGGTCCGTCCCGGTCTGTGCAAGACCGCCGGTCTGAAGCTGGTGTACAGCCCGTTGAATGGTTCCGGCCTGGTTCCGGTGACCACCGTTTTAAACGATATGGGCATTACCGATATCACCATTGTACCGGAGCAGGAGTATCCTAACGGCTACTTTACCACCTGCAGCTATCCGAACCCGGAGATATTCGCCGCTTTGGAGCTGGGCTTAAACCTGGCGAAGGAGACCGACGCAGACCTGATGCTGGCTACGGATCCGGATGCAGACCGGGTAGGCATCGCCATGAAGTGTCCGGACGGCTCCTATGAGCTGGTAAGCGGCAACGAGATGGGCGTGCTGCTGTTAGACTATATCTGCGCAGGACGGATTGAGAAGGGCACCATGCCGGAGAACCCGGTAGCGGTGAAATCCATCGTTTCCACGCCGCTGGCAGACGCGGTTGCCGCTCACTACGGCGTGGAGTTAAGAAGCGTTCTGACCGGATTTAAGTGGATCGGCGACCAGATTGCGAACCTGGAGGCAGCCGGGGAAGTAGACCGCTTCATCTTCGGATTCGAGGAGAGCTATGGCTACCTGGCTGGCCCGTATGTACGGGATAAGGACGCGGTGATCGGCTCCATGCTGATCTGTGAGATGGCCGCTTACTACCGCAGCATCGGCAGCTCCATCAAGCAGCGCCTGGAGGAGATCTACGCTCAGTATGGCCGCTACCTGAACAAGGTAGACAGCTTTGAGTTCCCGGGCCTGACCGGTATGGACAAGATGGCCGGCATCATGCAGGGCCTGCGGGACAACCCGCCTACCGAATTTGCAGGCTACAAGGTAGAGAAGGTGACCGACTATCAGAAGCCGGAGGAGACCGGACTTCCGGCCGCCAACGTGCTGATCTACACCCTGGAAGGCGGCGCGACCGTTGTTGTCCGCCCGTCTGGTACCGAACCGAAGATCAAGACCTATTTCACCACCCTGGGCAAAGACCTGGCAGAGGCACAGGCCCAGAAGGACAAGCTGGCAGAGGCGTTGAAGCCGATCCTGGCATAAGCGGAAGCACGGCTCGCCCGGCAGCAGGCCGGAAAGCGAGAGGTCTGATCCATATTGAAAAAAAGACAGACATCCGTCGGAAGGCGGGTGTCTGTTTGGGTTTGGGATGGGTTAAGATCTCTTTCGGCGTGCCGCGATCAGCGAGGCAAGGTTGAGGATGACCAGCGCCAGGAGGAGCTTTGGGAAAATATCGCAGAGCTTGGGCAGGAGTGTCTCATACGGGACTTCCTGATACTGCACCCATTGTTCGATGACGCGGAGCTCCTCGATGCAGGAAAAAATGCCCAGGGAGAGGCTGGCAAAGAGAAGGACGGCGGTATAGTTTGTCCTGGACAGCAGAGCGAGGATCAGGTTGATCGCGGCAAGGAAAAGCGCCATCCATATCATGAGATATCCGGTGATGTTCCAGTCCATCTGATCCCCCTTTCTAGAGTTCTTCCGCTTTATAAGCCGTATACCCTTCGTAATAATAGCTGTGGTCGATCCCTTTCATGTAAAGCTCCCGGTTATGGATTTCCGTAGTCAGAGCCGCTTTTAAAATGTGCTTGATCTCAATATCCCGGATGGGGCTGCGTTCCATGGCGAGGAGATGATCTTCTTTATCTACGTTACTCCAATCCACCACCTGTCCCAGTTCTGCTTTCAGCATACAGTCAAGCCAGATACGGGTACTTCGCCCGTTTCCCTCCCGGAATGGGTGGGCGATATTCATTTCTACATATTTTTCTATAATTTCATCAAAGGTAGACTGGGGCATCGCGTCAATGTTCTGCAGCGCTGCTTCCAGATACATCAGGGGAGCAAAACGAAAATTCCCTTTTGCCAGATTGACGCTGCGGAGCTGTCCCGCAAAGGGATAGATATCTTCAAACAGATACCGGTGGATCGCCTGCAGGGAGGAAAAGACGCCGGGCTGTAATTGTTCCAGAAGCCCGCTTTCAAATAGTTGGACAGCCTTTTTCTTGCTGATACGTTCTTCCTCCCGGGCCAGGTCGGAAGAACTGGTCAGTCCCAGTTTGTTTTCAAGAGCCATAGGAAATCTCCTTAAAGGTGCAGGTGCGCAAAATGTTGTCAATAGGGTGACGATTTGTTATATTTTTTATTATTATAGCATGGCTGTTGTTTAAAACCAATGATTTTCCAGATGTTTTATCGAACAGGCTGTAACGAAGCCCCCTCTAGTGGGATATAAGAGATGGAAGATCGTCCCGATCAGGATCCTGTTTGGGACAAGAGGAGGTGAGAACATGCAGGACCGCAGGGAACAAGTGGATCTGGAAGCTGCCTATCAGGAATATGCAGACCTGGTCTACCGCTTCCTCTATGTCCGTACCCGCGACCGGGAATGGTCTCAGGAGCTGATGCAGGAAACGTTCCTGCGGGCGGTGGGATCCGTCTCCCGTTATGACGGCTCCTGCAAGCTGTCGGTGTGGCTTTGCCAGATCGCGAAGCACATTTTATATCAGGAGCTCCGAAAGAAGAAGCGGCTGGAAACGACAGAGCTGGACGGGCAGATCATCTTCGACGCTTCTGCGCGGGATGGAGAAGCGATCCTGCTTGATCAGGAACGGAAGCTGGAATTGTATCAGGCGATCCATCGCCTGCCGGAGCTGGAGCGGGAGGTCGTGCTATACCGCATTACCGGAGAACTTTCGTTCCGGGAGATCGGAAGGATCCTGGGGAAAAGTGAGAACTGGAGCAGAACGGTGTTCTATCGAGTGAAGCAAAAAATCAAGAAGGAGATGAGCGTATATGGATAAATGGGTTTCCTGCGAGATCATCCGGGATCTGCTCCCCGGATATGTGGACGGGATCTTAAGCGAGGCCGGGACGGATCTGGTAAAAACGCATTTAGAAGGCTGCGCAGATTGCCGCCAGGTGTATCAGGATATGAAAGAAGAGATGGGGATCAGGAGCGGCTCCGGGAGGGACCGGGAGGAACGGGCTGTTCTCGACGGGTTGAAAAAGGTGCGGCAGCATACGAGAAACTTAAAGATCGCGATCGGGATCGTTAGCAGTCTGTTGGCGTTCCTTTTGCTGGGGGTATTCTGGAAGGTCTATGTGATCGGAGAGCCCTTATCCGCTCATGGGGCGGATATCCAGGAGATTTCTTACCAGGAAGAAGACGGTTCCCTTGTGATCCAGGGTACGACCAGCCAGCCTGCTTACCGTGTCAGCCGAGTGGCCTGGGAAGAGGACGAGGAACAGGAGCAGGTCATCCACGTATGGGTCTATCTGGCAGAACGGCTCCCGTTCCAGGAGGAACAGCAGGCGTTTTCCATTTCCATCCCGGACGTGCAGGGGAAAACGGTCTATCTTGCCGGACGGGGCTATGACCGCCGGGAGGTTTACAGCTGGTGGAAGGCCCACGATGCGCAGATCAGGCAGATGCGGGACGCGATCTATGAGCATTACCCGGAGCTGGACAGGAGCAGAGATGTGTTAAGCGTGGCAGAGGGGATCCGATCGGTGCAAGGGAGAGCGGGGATCTGCTTTTCGGTGGATTCGGTGACTGGAGAAAATGCGTCAGTCTGGGAAGTCAATGGGCAATTCGTAACGGACGGCCAGCTGGAAAGCCAGGGTCGGGAAATCTGGATCTCCCTGGATCAGCCATATCAGATGCTCAGCCTGGATCAGAAAAAGCTTGGCGCGCTGTTGGGAAATTGGGAGATCCTGGACGATCCAATCTTCCCGGCGATCGGATATGACAGCCGTTCTGCTGGGGCGGAGGAGCTTCTGGGAAAGGAGCTGACGGTCTCCGGAGAGCCGGGCGGCGGGAATGTGGCCCTGGAATGGGATGGTGAACGGTATCAGCTGGAACATACCGAGACCATGGACTGGATCGCATTTTCAAAGACTTATATCATCCACAGCGGAGCGGATCTGGAGCGGTTTGCATTCCCGGTGGAGGCGTATGTCTTTACGAATGCAGATGAGGAGCTGTCGGCGGTCACCCTGCTGGCGGACCAGAACGGCCGCGTGTTTGTGCGGTTTAATGACTTGATCGGGGATCTGGCGGTCTTTTCTTTGGAACGGCGGTGACAGCGGAAGCAGATCAGGACTGGAACGTACGGAAATCGCCGCTGAGCCTGTTTCTTTTGTGACCCAGTAATAAGATCAGCGTATTGGAATCCCCTTGAAAGCATTTTTATACGGTGCTACAATAAAGGGACAAAGTAAAAGCGTCCTATGCTGACAAAGAAAAGGGGGAAAGGACTATGCGGAAGAAGCGCATGTGGGGACGGCACCTGTTTGGCAGTTTTCTGACCGTGATGATGGCGGCAGCCTTGTCGATCCAGGCGGCGGCAGCCTATCGCTGTACCAGGCCGGAGGATGATGGAAATGAACGGGAGAGCGGCACGTTTACGGAGGATGAACGGGGCAGGCGGTTTGTGGGAAGTGATGGACAGACCTATGTGGATCACTGGCTGCTGGAAGCCAGAGGCGGCTGGTATTATTTTGATGCGGAAGGATATGCAGTCACCGGATGGCAGGTGGTGGAAGGCAAGCAGCGGTATTTTACGGAAAAAGGCAGGATGAAGATCGGCTATTTTGTCTGGGAAGGGAATCTGTACCATACAGAGTCTACGGGAGAACTGACCACCAGCGCCAATTACGGAAAGGTGCAGCATGTGAAAGACGGCGTGCCTTATTATTTTGACGCGGAAGGAAAGGCATATAATTCAGAAGGACTTTGGGATACCGAGACCCAGCAGCAGTTAGCCCAATATCAGGAAATTCCCACCTGGGTAAAGGAAGGGGAGGAATGGGTCTATTATCAGAATGGAGAAAAAATCATCAACGGCTGGCTTTCGGAGAATCGCCGCTGGTATTATTTTGATGAAAACGGATACCTGGTGACAAAAGAGGTCCGGGAAATTGATGGAGTCAAATATTCTTTTGGGAATCAAGGAGAGATGGAGACCAGGGGAACGGCAAAGGATGCGGATGGGATCAGGTACCGGATTCAAGAGAACGGCGTGCTGGAACCCATTGATGAGGCTGCCCTTGAGGCAAAGAAACGGCTGTCTAATGATTATGCCTTAAATACCAGACAGCAGTGGCTGAATAAAAATTATAACCCTTATAATGAGAATCAGACGGTACAGTGGTTTAACGCCACTTATGCGATCCTTACCAAGTCTAACGGACAGAATATCCGGGCGGTAGGCGGTTTCCTCCCTGCCGAAGGGGTGGAGGGCAATCCCCCTGATTCTGCTGCGTTTGACGAAGAGCGGAAGCAGGATATCCGGAATATGCTGGTGACCAGCTGGGGAGTTTATGACCGGGCATCGGCAGACGCGGTGCTGGAGGCATTGATCCAAAGCGGAAATGAGACTGGCTCTGCCTGGGACTACAGCAGAGCGATGTCAAATCTGGGCTTCTATTACTGGGCGGACTATTACACGATCGGGGAAACGCTGGATAAATCGCTGGAGGTGGCGAAGATCATCCAGACCCGCTTCCAGTCCTGGGATGAATTCACAGAAAGCTATCTGGCAGGCTACGCTGCCTGGTCCGGGAATGATCCCAGCAGCCGCAGGGAGATTTATGAGAAGTTAAAAACCAGCGCGTTCAACCCTTACGCCCTTGATTGGAATATGGAGCTGACAAAGAACTGGTAAGGAGCGCTAGGGGAGGGAGCAGAGACCGTAGAAAACGGAGACGAAAAGGGGAGGCAGTAAGGAACGGAGAGAACAAGGCCCGGAGAAATGCCGCATTTTGCCCAGGCGGAGCCTCCCTTTTGCTTGCACCCCATCCCAAATTGTGCTACAATCTACGAAAACAGGGAAACGGGCCTGCCGCCGGCGGGCCGGTGAGGAGAACGCGGAGGAATCTACTATGAGCATATCATATCAGAGCACACGGGGCGGGGAGAGCGGACTGACGGCTTCCCAGGCGATCTTAAAAGGACTGGCAGACGACGGCGGTCTGTTCATGCCGGACCGCATCCCGTCTTTGGACGTATCCATCGAGGAATTGGCAGGCATGTCCTACCAGGAGACGGCTTACCAGGTGATGAAGCTGTTCCTGACCGACTTTACCGAGGAGGAGCTGCGCTACTGCATCGACCATGCCTATGACAGCAAGTTTGACACCGAGGAGATCGCACCGTTAGTAAAGGCGGACGGCGCATATTATCTGGAGCTGTTCCACGGCAATACCATTGCCTTTAAGGATATGGCTCTGTCCATCCTGCCGTATCTGATGACCACGTCCGCCAGGAAGAACCACATTGAGAACGAGATCGTGATTCTGACGGCCACCTCCGGCGACACGGGAAAAGCGGCCATGGCAGGCTTTGCCGATGTGCCCGGCACCCGGATCATCGTGTTTTATCCGAAGGGCGGCGTGAGCCGGATCCAGGAGCTGCAGATGGTGACCCAGAAGGGGGACAACACGGCAGTAGTGGCGATCCACGGCAACTTTGACGACGCCCAGACCGGGGTCAAGCAGATCTTCGGGGACAAGGCGTTCGGGGAAAGGCTGGCGGCCAAGGGATTCCAGTTGTCCTCCGCCAACTCGATCAATATCGGCCGTCTGGTGCCCCAGGTGGTATATTATGTGTACGCCTACGCCAAGCTGGTGGAGAACGGAGAGATCCAGAACGGCGACGTGATCAACATCACCGTGCCCACCGGCAACTTCGGCAATATCCTGGCGGCTTATCTGGCGAAGCAGATGGGACTTCCGGTGAAGACTCTGATCTGCGCATCCAATGACAATAAGGTCCTGTATGATTTCTTCCAGACCGGGACCTATGACCGGAAGAGGGAATTTATCCTGACCAGCTCCCCGTCCATGGACATCCTGATCTCCAGCAATCTGGAGCGGCTGATCTATCTGAGCGCAGGCTGCGACGCCGGGGTGAACCGTGAGATGATGGAGGAGCTGTCCAAGAACGGCGCATACCAGATCACCGGCGAGATGAAGGCCTTTATGAAGGATTTTACCGGCGGGTACGCCACTGAGGCGGAGAATGCGGCTGAGATCAAGAAGGTCTACGAGGATACCGGCTATGTGATCGACACCCACACCGGCGTAGCCTCCGCCGTATACCGGGCTTACAAGGAGCGCACCGGCGATCAGACACCTACGGTGATCGCGTCCACCGCCAGCCCCTACAAGTTCTCCCACAGCGTGCTGGAAGCCATCCAGGGCAGCTTAGGAGACCGGGATGAGTTCGCGGTAGTGGACGAGCTGAACCGGGTATCCGGCGTGACCGTGCCCAACGCCGTGGAGGAGATCCGCCACGCCGAGATCCGCCACAACCGGGAGTGTGGCCGGGACAACATGGAGGATACGGTGGCAGAGATCCTGGGACTGTAGATCCGATCGATCAAGAAATGAAGGTCAAAAACTGAATGTATGACAAGCAAAAGACACGTTTGTCCGGGACCTGGAGAAGGTTCCTGGCAGACGTGTCTTTTGCTCTTATGGTTCAGACAGACCGTGATCTTTAACGGTTCTGCGCTTTGTAATCCTCACCCCACGCCCACATAGCGTCAAGGATAGGCTTTAGGCTTCTGCCCAGATCTGTCAGACTGTATTCTACCCGCGGCGGGACTTCTGCGTACACCTGGCGATCGACAAGCCCCATTTTTTCCATATCCCGAAGCTGGGCGGTCAAGACTTTCTGCGACACCGTGCCAATGGATTTTTTGAGTTCTCCGAACCGCTTTGTTCCAGGCATTAAGTCACGCAAAATAAGGACTTTCCACTTATCGCCAATGAGCATGAGCGTTGTTTCTACCGGGCAGGCAGGTAGTTCTTTTGCTTGCTGCATCGTATCACTCCTCCAAAAGTTTCAAAATAGACAGTATCTCTTTTAAAGATGTTTGACACTCCAAATAGATGATACGTCCATTGTAACACTGAAAGATACAGAGTGCAATACAGGCAATATACATAGATTTCTTTCAGGCAACACTCCAATAGTATCATTTTGGTAACTACAGCACAATAAAGTGC
>DVLJ01000235.1 GCA_018715565.1 Candidatus Ventrimonas merdavium | reverse complement strand
ATTATGCATTGCTTGCACAAAATGAAATAAGCGAAATACTGCAAATTTTAACCAGTCATTTAATCGCAAAAATTGGAAATTCAGAATATCAATATGTGGAAAATCTCATGGATAAAATAGAAAAATTGAGTAGTCCAGAAATTGATTATGAATTGAAATTCAAATATCAGGAAGATGAAATAAGAGATATTCAAAGTAAATGTGATGTTATTAAGAGGGAACTGTCTGAAGTGAGGGATTATGTAGTTACTTTTATTAAAATGAACGATAATTGAAAAAAGAGTTTGATAATAGAAAAATTTATATCTATAATGATAACCCAGAGGTGGCCCGTCCACCTCTTTTCCCATGCCTAAAAACACCCAGATCAGAAAGCGAGGTGAGCCTGATGACCAAAAAACAAAAACGCTTCATAGAAGAATACCTGATCGACCTAAACGCCACTCAGGCCACCATCCGCGCCGGCTACAGCCCGGATACAGCAAAGTCCATCGGAAGCGAGAACCTGACGAAACCTGACATCCAGGCACATATCGCGAAGGCCATGGCCGAGCGCAGCAAGCGTACTGGTGTTAACGCAGACCGTGTGGTCATGGAGCTGGCGAAGATCGCATTCGTGAATGCCAGCGATGTGATAGACGCTGACACCGCTACCTTAAAACCAGACGCCGCCCCAGAGGACACCGCCGCGATCCAGTCGGTGAAGGTAAAGACCTTCGGAGAAGATGGCTTGGAGCGGGAGATCAAGATGGCGGATAAGCTGAAGGCGCTGGAGCTCCTTGGCAAGCATCTGGGAATGTTCAAGGATAAGGTGGAGCTATCGGGCGGCCTGGAGACGGAAAAGACCAAGCTGGATGATCTGCTCCAGCAGATACGCGGCGGTGATGGATAGTGAGCGCGGATAGACTGCTGCTATCGGAGAAATACAAAGCCTTCCTTCGCTGCGGTGCTCCGGTAGAATTCCTGGAAGGCACCACGGCCGCTGGAAAGACCACGGTAGGGCTGTTTAAGTTCATGCTGAAGGTGGCGGAGAGCCCGAAGAAGCTCCACATCCTGGCGGCAGATGACACTGGAGCTGCTGAGAAGAACATCATCAACAAGGATCTGGGGATCCTGGATGATTTTGGGATCCTGGTGGAGTATAAGGGCAATGGATCCGGCGAGTATAAAATGCCGCATCTGATCTTTCATACCACCGGCGGGGACAAGATCATTTTCGTGGTGGGGTACGGCAACAAGCGTAAATGGAAGGACGCCCTGGGCGGCCAGTACGGATGCCTGTACATCGACGAGATCAATACGGCGGACATTGATTTTGTCCGGGAGGCGGCCATGCGGTGTGATTATCTGATGGCGACGCTGAACCCGGATGATCCGAACCTGGATGTCTATAAGGAGTATATCAACCATTCCCGGCCTTTGCAGGAGTGGGAGGCGGAGACGCCGAGGGAAATAAAAGACGAGTTGAAAGAGGAACCAAAGCCCGGCTGGGTGCATTGGTTCTTTTATTTTACCCATAACCTTGGCCTTCCGCCGGAGAAGCTGGCCAAGATCATCCAGAACACGCCAAAAGGGACGAAGATCTGGAAGAACAAGATCGAGGGGCTGAGAGGAAAGGCTACTGGCCTGGTATTCCCGAACTTTGACCGGAAGAAGCATGTGGTCACAGAAGCCTGGGTGAAGCAGCAGGTAGAACTTGGAAAGATCAGATTCAGGCGTTTCTCCTGCGGACTGGATACGGCGTATTCCAGCAAGTCACCGGACACTATTGCGATGATCTTCCAGGGCATCACAACAGACCGGTGCCTGATCGTACTGGATGAAAGGGTCTATAATAACGCAGATCTGGACAAGCCCCTGGCGCCGTCTGATACAACGGAAAAGCTGATGACATTCCTGGACCAGAACCAGAAAAAGTGGGGGCTTGCAAAGGATGTGTTTGTGGACAATGCTGATCAGGCAACGATCACAGAGCTGAGAAAGTATAAGCGGCTGCGGGGATGCATCTACAATTTCCTGGATGCTTATAAAGCCCTGTCTATCATAGACCGGATCAAGCTGCAGCTGGGCTGGATCCAGCAGGGGTGTTACCTGGTGGTAGATACCTGCGCGGAGCATCTGGGGGAACTGGACCGGTACTCCTGGCAGGAGGATAAGGATGCGCCGGAGGATAAAAATGACCATACCATCAATGCGTCTCAGTATGGCTGGATCCCATACCGGACGATGATCGGATTTGAGGAGGAAAGACAGAAATGAGGTGGCTATCGAATTTGAATGAGAACGTAAAGCGCGGGATCCGTTCCTGGCTGAATATCCAGCCTGCCGGTATCCGCGGGATCCAGATCACCGAGGTGATGGATTTTGAGCTTTCTGCGATCAGGAACCGCATCTGGTATCGGGGAGATGGAAATGAGCTGGAGCAGCTTTATCAGCAGAGCGCAGAGTATGCGGATCGGTACAAGTTCTGGGCTTCCCGCTGCACTCCGGGGATGGAAATGCGCAAGATCCATACGGGGCTTCCGGCATTGATCGTCAAGGTGTTGGTCTCTGTGGTGCTGGCCGATATGAATGCGTTTGACTTTGAATCGGATAAGCAGGAAAAGCTGTGGGAGGAGATCGAGAAAAAGAACCATTTTTATCGTCGGATGAAGCGGGCTCTGCGTGAGGTCCTATATATCGGAGATGGGGCCTGGAAGATCACGCTGAACACGAAAAAGAGTAAGTACCCGATCATCCAGTGGTATCCGGGAGACCGGATCGAGCTGAGCTATGACGGAGACGATCTGCGCGAGGTGATATTTAAGACGCCCTTCCAAGAACGGGGGAGGACGTATGTACTGTATGAGTATTACGGCTATGGATATATCCGGAACGAGCTGTATCAGGGGGAACGGCAGGTGGACCTGGCGGCGTCAGAGCGGATGAAAGGGATCCGGGACTGGGAGTTTGATGAGAGCGTGATGCTGGCGGTGCCTCTGCGGGTGTATGAGAGTGCTAAATGGGAGGCACGCGGCGGCAGTATCTTTGACGGCAAGCTGGACAGCTTCGATGCGTTTGACGAGGTATGGAGCCAGTGGATGGATGCGCTCCGGGCCGGCCGGGCGAGAACGTATATCCCTGAAAGCCTGATACCGAAGAATCCGGCAACCGGTGAAGCACTCAGACCGAACCCCTTTGATAACCGGTATTTTGCCGGGGATAACGATATGTCAGAGCATGCGGAGAACAAAGTGCAGACGGAGCAGCCGTCGATCCCGCACGACAGCTATCTGGCGTCCTATGTGACGGCTCTGGACCTCTGCCTGCAGGGGATCATCAGCCCATCTACGCTGGGGATCGACATGAAGAAGCTGGATAACGCTGATGCGCAGCGGGAGAAGGAGAAAGCAACGCTGTATACCCGCAATGCTATTGTGGAGGCGCTGCAGGAGACGCTCCCGGATCTGGTCACGGCATGCCTGAACTGCTATGCTCTGATGATGAGGCAGAGCCTGGAAGAGGTCCAGGTGGATATTCCCTTCGGGGAGTATGCCAACCCGTCTTTTGAGAGCCAGGTGGAAACCTTGGCCAAGGCACGGCCTGGCGTTCCAATGATGAGCGTGGAGGCACAGGTAGAGGAGCTTTATGGAGATAGCCGGGACAAGGCGTGGAAGGAAGAAGAAGTAAAGCGCCTCAAGGCAGAACAGGGGATTGCAGAGCTGGAGGAGCCGGGGGTCCATTTGGCGGCTGGTCCATTTCAGCTGGATCTGAAAGGAGGAGATCGTAGTGAAGGTAAAGGTAATGAACCGGGTGTACCGGATGAACCAGGCAGAGTACCAGGGGCTGCTGCAGGTGGCCAGTGAGCAGGTCCCGTTTGGGATCTATGGCATTGAAAAGCAGGGATATGCAGAGCTGCGGTGCGATAGATGCCGGAGCATGAGCCAGCTGAAGGAACTGACGAGGCAGTTTCGCGGGCAAGGCTATAAGGTCTATGCTAATAGAACTGGAAATCTGAAGGATGCGGGAGGCGAGGGTGCGGAAGGGGCGCTGATGAGTGCGACGGGATGAATACAGCATTGGCGCGGCGTTCGCAGCGATCGAAAAGGAGCTGATCTCCTCCATGATGCGGAACATGGCCCGCCACAGGGCGGAGGAAACGAAAGAGGGGATCCAGTGGGCTATGTGGCAGGCAGAGCAGCTGAAGGCTCTGGAGAAATACAAACAGGAGAACCAGAAGCGGTATCCGAAGCAGTTCCGGGCGATGAATCGGGAAATCGAGGAACTGATCCGGGAAGCCCGGAACCAGGGGAAGATGAAGCAGGAGATCCGGATCCTGCAGGCGATCAAAAAGGGCTGGAAGACCAGGGGGAGGAACGGATCGCCATCGCACCAATCCATGACGGCAGAATTTTTTCGGTTGAATGATCGGAAGCTGGAGGCGCTGATCGAAGCTACTACCCACGATATGGAGCAGGCTGAGACTGCCGTGCTCCGGATGGCTGACGATGAATACCGAAAGGCTATTTTTAATGCCCAGGTTTATGCCAATACCGGCGCCGGAACGTATGAGAAGGCCGTGGATATGGCCACGAAGGATCTGTTGTCCCGCGGGCTGAACTGCATCGTCTACGCCAACGGGGCCCGGCATACGCTGGCGGACTATGCTGATATGGCTATTCGGACAGCCAGCAAACGGGCCTATCTCCAAGGAGAAGGGGAGAAACGGCAGGAGTGGGGGATCGCGACGGTCATCGTAAACAAGCGCGGAAATCCCTGTCCGAAGTGCCTGCCGTTCTGTGGAAAGGTACTGATCGATGACGTGTGGAGCGGCGGATCCAAGGATGGACTTGATCCGGAAACGGGAAAGCGGTACCCGTTGATGAGCAAGGCCATTGCACATGGACTCTACCATCCAAGGTGCAAGGACAGCCACACCACTTATTTCCCTGGCGTTTCTACGGCAGAGGATACCTGGACGAAGGAGGAGCTGGAAGCTGTCGGGCAGGCGAATAAGGATGAGGCGAAGCGGCAGTATGCGGCCCGGCAGGCGGAAAGGTTCGGCAGGCTGGCCGAGTATTCGCTGGATGAGGAGAATAAAAGGCAGTATGGGAAGAGGGCCTATGAGTGGAAAAAACAAAAAGAACTTAGAGGGCTTACTTTGGAAGAAGAAGGAGCCATTGTTCGATACGTTGGACCGGAGTCTTATCCACTGAATGATAAGCTGAGAAGAAATGCTGAGCAGGAATTGACGGATTTGGAACGAAAATGGGTGGAAAATCTCGATCATGCGCTTGAGAAACTGCCAAAATATGAAGGAGATCTGAACAGATCGATAACATTTTTCTCTGAAGAAGATGCTGAGAAGTTCTTTGACAGTTTTAAGGTTGATCAGAAATATATTCCTGGACAATACTTGTCAGCGACTAAGGCTGGGATGTATAATGAGGAAGGACAGGTCCAAATTTATGTTCAGAATGCGAGAAATGGAAAAGACTTACGTGGATGGAATGACATGGAAAATGAAGTCTTATATCCAAGAGACGCAGAATTCAGAGTCGTAAATAAAACGAAGTATGAGGG
>DVLJ01000234.1 GCA_018715565.1 Candidatus Ventrimonas merdavium | reverse complement strand
GGCGTCCGCCGGAGCGAAGTGGGATCGCAGCGCCGCCCTCGGAAAAGGATCGCCGGCTGCAGCCAACCGATGCAGGTCTGCGACTGGCAGCGGTTCCCCTACGGCTATAGCTGCCGCCGCGTCAGTGGTCTCCCCAATCACATCTCCGATCCGGCGGATCTGCCCCAGATCCAGGGGCACGATCTGCAGGCGTTCCAAAAGGTCTGCTTTTCCCTCCAGCGGATCCGTCAGCTGGCAAAGATTAGCGGAGCCTGGGCGCACCACCGCAGCGACCTGATGGCCCTGCTCTAAAAGCTGTCTCACGGTTACGGCGCCGATGAAGCTGGTGGCCCCGGTCACGACTACGTTCATACTGTTCCAAATTCCTTTCTCAAACGGAGAAAACCGCCGCAGACGCCTGCCTGCCCCGGTTTTCTCCTTCGTCAATCTTCTCTTTACTCTTTGATCCGCGGGATGATCATCATCGCGTCCATCTCGTCCTCCGGCAAAAATGGGGAAAGATCCTCCAGCGGCGGAGAGACCATGGTCCCGTCCGGGAGCCGCTTGGCCGCAGATTTCGGTTCAAAATTCTGATCTGTGGTCACAAATACCTCGCAGATCGCCGGTCCTTCCATGGCCAGCGTCCGCTCTACCGCCTCCGCCAGCTCCTCATTATGGCAGGCCCGCACGTACGGATAGCCGTAGGCTGCTGCCAGCTTTTCCATATCCGGGAAGCTTAAGTCATGGCTGTCCACACCCACGCCTACCAGCGGCTCCCCGAAGAAATTCTTCTGGGTCTGGCGGATGGAGTGATAGCCTCCGTTGTTGATCAGGAAGATCTTGATCGGCATCCGGTGATGGATGATGGTCTGCAGCTCCTGGATATTCATCTGGATGCTGCCGTCCCCGGTCAGCAGGACCACATCGTGGCGGCCCATGGGATCGTCGGGATATGCCGGATCATGGACTGCCATACAGGCCCCGATGGCCGCAGGCAGATCGTATCCCATGGACGCAATGGCCGAGTTGGTGATGAACCGCTGTCCTTTTTTCAAAATATAAGCATGACCGCCCACTACGCAGGCGGAGCCGTTGCCTACCACCGTCACCTGATCCTCCGCAAGCCTGCTGCTCAGCTCCTGGACCAGGGCGTAGACGTTGGCTTCCTTGTCCCCGCTGGGGGCCAAGTGCTTCGGCTGGATCACCGGGTAGGTCTCCCGCCACATGCGGCAGGTCTCGTTCCAGGTCTTCCCCGGCAGGCCGTGGCCGCCGTCAAATACCGGGGCCGTTTCGCCATACTCTTCCCGAAGGACCTGAGCCATGGTCTCCAGCAGATCCTTGGCGTCTGCCTGCACCGCCATATCCGAATGCACGCTGGGCTTCTTTAATTCCTCCGGATCCACGTCGCAGTAGATCACATAAGCGGCTCTGGCCCACGTCTCATAATTGTAGCCAACCTGGCGGATGCTCAGACGGCTCCCCACGGAAAATACCAGATCGCTGTTCTGGATGGCCAGATTCCCGGGACGGTCGCCCATGCCCCCGGCCCGTCCCACGTACAGCGGATGCTCGTCGTACATGCAGTCCTGGCTGTTCCAGCCCACGACTACCGGGATCCCCAGCCGCTCCGCCACCTCATGGAACGCCTCATAGGCCCCGGCGATGCGGATCCCGTTGCCTGCGTTGAACACCGGACGGCTGGAGGTACGGATCTTCTCAATGATCGTCCTGGCCAACTCTCTGGTCACCTTGGGCGGCAGCACCTGACGCTCCTCCCCGCTCCCGGCGTAATCCTCGAAGATCGCATGGGGCGGCTCTACCAGCATCACCTGGTCCTTGCCCCTGCTCCCTGCCAGCGCGGTCTCCTTTAACTGGCTGCTCCCATTGCCGGCGATCACCGGCGCGCCGGAGGTATGATCGATGCCCACAGCATGAACAGCCCAGCCCGTACCGCCAGCTTCGTAATCGTCTGCGTCAAATCCAACCAGCTGGTCCGGGTCGATATATGCCCCCTGGACATTTAACGGGATGTCCAGCCAGGTGGGGCCGGGACGGCCGGAACGGGCCAGATACAGCGCTTTCTCCAGACAGAAACGGATCCGCATGGGATCGATCACCATCTCGCTGTATTTGGTCATACAGTCGATGGCCTTGGTGATATCAAATTCCTGGTCGCCCATGGCGCGGATCCCTACGCCGGACCAGCGGGCGGTGGTGTCATAGCGCACCTGCCCGGACAGGACCAGCATGGGGATGGAATCCAGCCAGCCTCCCACCACGCCGGTGATGGCGTTGGTGCCGCCGGGACCTGTGGTGACGCAGAGGACCGCGATCTTGTTGTGGATCCGGGCATAAGCCTCTGCGGCAATGGCACAGGCCTGCTCATGGTGCTGGTACAGACAGGACAGGCCGGGTTCATGGCCCAGGGCGTCGTTTAAATGCATGGCGCCGCCGCCAGTCACGGTGAATACCTGGTTGATGCCGCTGGCAGTCAGTTTCTGTGCGATATAATTGGATACTTTTATCTTCATGAAATACCCCCTTTTGGATGGTCGTGGGTGTTCCCTTCGCTTCTTTTGGTGTGATTTCGATGTGCTCCCCCTTATGTGCAAGCACAACGGGGGATCCCCTTTGTCTTTTTGGGCACTGCTTGGTGCTTTCGTGAACATTATACCACACAACTCCCATCTATGCACCTGAAAATCTCAGGGTTGGGGTTGGGTGGTTTTTTTGGTAGGAACCTTCACTAGGCAAACGGGCAGGGATACGTTATACTCTCGGTGTAATGCAGCTACGGATTTTCGTCCACAACGGTTCTGGCCATGTGGTCGGACGCATTTTGAAAAAGGAGAGAATTCATTTTATGAGAAAACATGTGAAGTACCTGACGGTTTTATCGATGTCTGCACTGATGGCGGCGATGGCGCCGGGAATGGCGCAGAGTGCGCTGGCGGCTTCGGCGGGATGGGTCGAGGTTGATGGGGAGCTGCGGTATCAGGACAGCGAGGGGTATTACCTGACCGACACCTGGAAAAAACGCAATAACGAGTGGTACTATCTAAATGAAGACGGATTCCTGACCCGTTCTTCGGAAGTGGATGAATATTATGTAGACGAAAGCGGAAAACGGATCACCAACCAGTGGATCCGGGAAGATAACGATGAGGAGTGGGATGACGAGGCTCCGGAGGCGTACTGGCACTACTACGGCAATGACGGCAAATCCGTTGTTTCCAAATGGATCGAGATCGACGGAAATGTGTATTACTTCGACGAGGACGGCCATATGCAGACCGGCAAGCTGGAGTTAAACGGCTCTACCTATTATCTGGGCGATGAGCACGACGGTGTGCGCAAGTCCGGCTGGGTGCAGCTTCCCAATGAGGATGAGGACGCCGAGGAAGAGATGGTCTGGCACTACTTCGACAAAAATGGCCGCATGGTCATGGATCAGGTAGACCGGAAGATCGACGGCGCTTACTATACCTTTGAAAACGGCATTTTACAGACCGGCTGGTACAAGCTGCCGGCAGCTGCCTCCGACGAGGCTGAGACCGCCACTGCTTCCAACGCGGCTCCGTCCATTTCCTCCTATCAGTATTATGAGGCGGACGGAAAACGGGCGGACGGCTGGTATCAGATGGAGGGGGCTCCGGAGATCAGCGAGGAGGGCGAGATCTTTTCCTTCCACTTTAAGAAGGGCGTGCCCTGCTACGCAGAGACCGGCGTTCAGCTGTTCTCCATCGATTCTAAGCGCTACGCCTTCAACACCCGGGGCGAGATGCAGACCGGCCTCCAGTCTGTCACCACAGAGGATGGCACCGTAGGTAACTTCTACTTTGGAGATGACGGCGTCATGAAGATCGGAAAACAGACGATCTACAATGAGGATCTGGACGAGAACCAGACCTGGTTCTTCACCACCGACGGCGGCAACAAGGGCCGCGGGTTCCACGGCGTGCGGGATAACAGCGTGTACAGCCAGGGCCTGCGCCTGGAGGCTGACCGGGATCTGAAATACGCGCCCGTAGAATTAGACGGCGTGACCTATCTGGTCAATGCCTCCGGCGCTCTGCAGAAGGCGTCTTCCGCCTCCAAGTCCTCCGCGAAGCCGGAGCTGGGCAAGGGCTTTAAAGACTTTACCGATGCAGAAGACCGGATCTGGACTGTGGATACCAACGGTATCGTACAGAAATAAAGAAACGCCGCGCTGTTTTTCCGTTCAAACAGTGCTGCGATACAGGGAGTCCCCTGGGGGCTCCCTGATTTTTGTTTTCTGGTTTTTGTTTTCTGGTTTTTGTTTTCTGTTTTTCTGCTTTCTGATCTTCCGCTTTCTGATTTTCCGCACCCTGTATTTGTTCCAGAACCTGTTATATTTTTGTCATATTTCCGTTCTATTTACAAATATAATAGTAGAACAGGAGTGCGCCATATGAGAGAATTGTCTGTTTATTATTGCCCGGACTGCGGTCATTACGGCTACTATCAGGTCTCACGCAACGCGGTGTGCCCGACCTGCGAAACATCCATGAAACGGCTGGAGGTCCCCTATCAGGAATTCACCCGGCTGAGCCTGGAACAGCGGGACTGTCTGCTGATCGAGAAACTTCTTGCCGGGAACCGCTCCTTTGCCGGACGGCTGACCGCCGCGGACCGGCTCCACAATCACCGGAAGCTCATCGCTTCCATGAGCGCCCGGATCCAAAGCCTGACCGAGGAAAACAAACAGTTAAATGACACCATCACCTGGATGCACCGGACCATCTGGGACCTGCTGGCCCAGAACCGGACGCTACGCCGCCAGATAGAAGAAATGGAAGAGATTGAAAAGAAGCCGCCCTCAGGTTAAGCCTGGACCGGGCGGCCTCTTTTTCCTTCACTCCGATGACTCCGTCACATAACGGCTGACCAGCCGGTTCAGCGTCACTCTCATCTGTACTACGATATCCAGCAGCATCTCATTATCCTGCTTTAACTTTTGATTTTCTTCTTCCAGCTTTTCTAGACGCTCTATGGTATTGCCCATGCATATTCCCCCTTGCAGATCATTTCTGCCTCCAATATAAAGTCTTTTTTCTCATTTGAAAAGAGGTTTTCGCCGCACCAAACGACAAATTTCTACACCTTGTTCTTGTCCGTTTATCGTCCTACAATATCTGACATTTTGAAAAAATCCAGCCACAAACCATAGTATCCGGCGATCGAATTCCTTCGTTTTCAGATTCGACACGATCCGCAAAAAATTTTTAGGCTGGAAACATAACGATTTTCTTACAATCTCTGTAAATTCCTTACAATCGCGCCCTGGGTATTGCCAGCCTTTTCCTTGGCTGTTATAATATAGCTACCGAATGAGAAAGAAAGGTGGTCTGTGATGAAAGGCAAAGCAGGATTTACCTTAGTATTTACCATCACCTGTCTTCTCCTGGGCGCCTTCCCGGCGATGGCCGGCGAGTGGCGGCAGACAGAGGAGGAGCAGTGGCAATACATTCAGGACGACGGGACAAAGGCTACCGGCTGGTTAGATCTGGACGGCAAGCGGTATTATCTGGATGAGAATGGCAACCGCAAGTCCGACTATTGGTACAAGGAAGACGGGTACTGGTACTACCTGGACGAGGACGGCGTGATGGCGCAGAATACTTGGGTTGACAACTATTATGTTGACGAGACCGGACGCTTCGAGAAGAAGCGCTGATCTCTCCCCCCCAAACAACCTTTGTGCGTAAGACCGATCCAGCCGCGTGCTGGGTCGGTTTTTACGTTTTTCTAACATTTTTGTGAGGAAAGCGTCAGAGAATCTTTACTTTTTAAGTAGTTGTATGCGTCTCTGATTTATGATATGCTTTACCCATGGAAAATCATAGCATGCAGCAGAAAATAGAATTTGGAGGTATTTCCCTATGAGAAAAAGAATACTTATGCTGACTGCCGTTACCGCGGCGCTGACCCTGTCCACCGGTATCACCGCATTTGCCGGCACCTGGAAGGAAGACAGCTGGGGCCGTTACTATGAGAATGACGACGGGACCCGGCCGGTCTACGGCGGATGGTTCACTGATCCGGCTGACGGCGGCGTGTACGCCATGGATCCGGACGGATATGTGATGCGGAACTCCGAGATGGGTTCCTTCCGCACCGATGACAACGGCCGCCGGATCGAGAAGACCGAGGAAGAGTTACAGGCCGAAGCTGAGCGGAGAGCTTATCTGGCGACCCGTCCCAGCCCCGCGAAGAGCCAGGCTGCCGCAGACGTAGCCGCCGATGCGGTGAAGGCCGGCACGACCGAGTATGCGACCGGTACGATGCGCACCACCTACCAGGCAGAGATGGAGCAGTTCTCCTTCCAGATCATCAAGGAAGCCCTGGACAAGCGCACCGACACCACCATCCTTCCGGCTGAGCAGAAGGATAACTTAGAGATCATGTACGGTCTGACGAATCCGGACGGCTATCAGTTCCTGACCACGATCATCTGGCGGAACGGGAACACCAGCTCCACCGAGTATAAGGAGCACGCTTACGAGATGTCCTATCATTTCGACTCCGCGTCCTTTGATACCGGCAACTATGACGAGGCCTACAGAAAGCTGGTTGTTGCCGCCCTTGGCACCAACGCAGGCCAGGCTGAGGTGGACGCGATCCAGGCAGAACGCGAGAACGGTGTGACCAGCTTCAATCACAACGGCACCACCGACACCGGCAACTCTTACCAGGTAAAATATCTGAACAATCTGGTGACCATCTACGTGACCGTCAGCGGCGTTGATCCCACCGCGTCCACCGAGACCGCGGAGGAGGCTCCGGCTGAGGAAGCGGCTGAGACCCCGGCAGAGGAGACGGTAGTTACCTCCTCTGTGATCGTAGCCGGACAGAGCGTTTAATGACTCGTCAGATCCATTGTGATCATAACCGATAAGACACATGCGCCGTCAGGCGTACTGCAAATGAACAGCTCCCATCTGGAATGGACGGTCCGGTCCCTCCAGATGGGAGCTTTCTTGATCCCGGCGATGAAGTCCGCACTGCTGCGGAGCCCACGCAGAGCAAAGGACCCAGGGGCGCCGTTCCCGGCTCTCCTGGGTCCTCTCTGTCGCATCGCTCACTCCGCGATCTCAAAAGTCATATACGTATCCTTCGGGATCGTGGTCTCATACATCGGCTCGCCGTCCGCCTCATACTGGGACTGCTCATAGATCTTCAGGTGGATCTCCCGGTCCTGGAAATATCCGCCGAAGGTATCTTCCTCGGACTCGCCATAGGAGAAGTCCTGCATGGCCACCTGATCGTTCAGCCCCTTGATCGCGGAATCCGCGTACCAGGACGCATCCTCCGGGGACGTGCCGTCCTTCACCACGATGGTGATGTCTATATATTCCTCGTCCTCATGGGTCTCAAAATCCAGCGCCGCCGCCATCGGGAAATCGCCCTCGTCCAGCCAGACATCCTCCCAGTCCTCGTGCATCTGGTCCTCGTCCAGCACGATGTCCCGGTATATATTGAAATCCGGCTCCAACGCTTCCTCCGGCTGCACGATATTGCTCTTCGTACATCCGCTGAGCGCCAGGACAACGCCGGCCGCAAAAACCAGCGCCGCTGCTTTTCTATTCCACATATTCCGATTCCTCCTTTATGCTCCATTCAATAAACAATCGTCATTATAAACGATTCTCCCGTTTTTGGATAGGGGATTTCGCAAAATGTCAGAAAATCTTCACAAATAAGCCGGGATCACCGCTTAAACAGCGTGCTTAAGATCCCCCGGCCCAGGGACGCGCCTACATTGCCGCCCAGCCGTTTTCCAAAGCTGCCGCCCAGCTGGCCGCCCAGATCCCCCAGGATCTGACGCCCCACGGTTCCGGCCGCAGTGGACGCGACCTTTCCGATCGTGGATCGCACCTGCTTCTCCCGGGCGGCTTCCGCCTTCTCCGCCGCCTTTCTGGCTGCCTCGGCTTCCTTCTCTGCCGCCTTCCGGGCCGCTTCAGCTTCCTTTTCCGCTGCCTTCCGAGCCGCTTCGGCTTCCTTTTCTGCTGCCTTCCGCGCTGCCTCAGCTTCCTTCTCCGCCGCTTTCCGGGCTGCCTCTTCCTGCTTCTGAGCCGCCTCGGCGTCTGCGTCCGCCGGGGCCTTCCTCTGCAGGAATTCATAGGCGGAATCCCGGTCGATCATCTCCACATACCGGCTGTACAGCAGATCTTCCTTCCGGTGCCGCTCCCTCTCCTCATCCTCAATGGCTCCCATCTGGCTCTGGGGCGGCAGGATCGCGCACCGCTCCACCATCGTGGGCACTCCGTCCTCGTCCAGCACAGAGACCAGCGCCTCGCCGATCCCCAGGTTCCCCAGGGCCTCATAGGTATCCAGCTCCGGGTTCTCCCGGAAGGATCCTGCCGCCGCCTTCAGAGCCTTCTGCTCCTTCGGCGTATAGGCCCGCAGGGCGTGCTGCACCTTATTGCCCAGCTGGGATAATACCCCGTCCGGGATATCGCTGGGACTCTGGGTGATGAAGTAAATACCGACCCCTTTGGAGCGGATCAGCTTCACCACCTGCTCCACCTTAGACACAAGCTCCTTGGACGCATGGTCGAACAGCAGATGGGCCTCGTCAAAGAAAAAGACCATCTTGGGCTTCGCCCGGTCCCCCGCCTCCGGCAGGGTTTCAAACAGCTCGGACATCATCCAGAGCAGGAACGTAGCGTACATGGTCGGATTGTTGATCAGCTTCTGGCAGTCCAGGATCTGGATCTTGCCTCTGCCGTCGCAGTCGGTTCCCAGCCAATCCCCGATGCTCAATGCCGGTTCTCCGAAGAACTGCTCCGCCCCCTGGGCTTCCAGGGCCACCACCGCGCGCACGATCGCGCTCAGGCTCTGACGGGGAAGGCTGCCGTACTCCAGGGCGTATTCCTTGGCGCGGTCACCCACGTACTGGAGCATGGACTTTAGATCCTTGGTGTCGATCAGCAGCAGGCCCTCGTCGTCGGCGATCTTAAAAACCACGGTCAGCACGTCTGACTGGGTATCGTTAAGATCCAGGATCCGGGACAGCAGCAGCGGCCCCATCTCCGAGATCGTCGTCCGTAAAGGCAGGCCTTTTTCTCCGTATACATCCCAAAAGGTCACCGGATAGGAACGGAATCGGAATCCCTCCACCTCCAGCCCCATCGCCTCGATACGCTCCTGGACGCTTCCGCCGGCTTCGCCCTCCCGGCACATCCCGGCCAGATCCCCTTTTACATCGGCCAGAAATACCGGCACGCCGCAGTCGCTGAACGACTCCGCCAGCACCTTAAGGGTAACTGTCTTCCCGGTGCCCGTCGCCCCCGCGATCATCCCGTGGCGGTTTGCCATCTTGGGATAAAGGAAGATCTTCTTCTCTCCCGCTTTTCCGATCAGCAGTTTTCCATCCTGGTACATCTCTGTTCCTCCTTCGCTCTATACATATCGATCATCAGCCGCCGGTCCGCACGCCGGTCATCGTCTGCTCGATGATGCTGTGCATCATGTCCTCTGTCAGGCTGCCGCTCACATAGCCGAACACATTCCCATCCCGGTCGATCATGAACGTCGTTGGGAAGGAATAGACGCCGTATGCCATGAACAGCTCTCCTGTAGGATCCATCACCACCGGATAGGTATACCCATTCTCCTCCAGGAACGTCCGGATGCCCTCCTCATCGGTCTCAGAGCCCCATCCGGGAGCGGCCACCCCCAATACGATCAGCGCTTCGTCCCCTTCCTGCTCATAGGTCTCATACAGCTTCTGGATCGCCGGCATCTCCGCCCTGCATGGCCCGCACCAGGTAGCCCAGAAATTCAAAAAGACGGTCTTTCCCTTATAATCTGACAGCTTGTGGGTATTGCCGAACTGGTCCTGCAGTTCAAAATCGATCGACGGCGGCAGGGTAACTGCTTCGGTCTCCTGGGCTCCCGGAGCGTCTGTCTCCGCGTCTGCGCCGTCTGTCTCCGCTCCCCCGCCGTTCTCCGGCTCCTCAGCCGCATCAGACTGCCCGGCCTGCTCCTGCTGCACGCCGCTTCCCACATTGCCGATGCGGGACAGATAGCCGGTCACGTCGTTCATCTTCCCGGTGAACATCATCAGGCCCATGGCGACCATCAGCGCGCCGCCCAGCTTCACCGTGTACCGCACCACGTTCCGGTGCTTCTTAAAGAACGCCAGCAGAGACGTAGTGAACAGGCCCACCGCCAGGAACGGCAGGACAAAGCCCAGGGTATACACGCCGATCAGCACAAAGCCCTGCCCCCTGGTAGCCGCCGAGGCTGCCATCAGGAGCACGCTGGTAAGCGCCGGCCCCACACAGGGGGTCCAGGCAAAGCTGAAGGTAAAGCCCATCAGCAGCGCCGTCAGCGGAGACATCGCCAGCTGGTCCAGGCGGAGGGGCAGCCTCCGCTCCTGCCCCAGCACCCGGGAGGTCCCGAAGATCCCCAGCTGGTACAGGCCGAACAATGCCACCAGGATCCCGCCGATCCGGGCAAACCATGCCTGGCGGGAGTGGAAAAAGGTCCCCACCGCCGACACCCCCAGTCCCAGCAGGAAAAAGGCAAAGCTGATCCCGATCACAAAGAACAGGGTGTTCCCCATCACCTTCCTCCGGCTGTAGGCCATACTCCCATCCTCCCGGCGGACTGCCGTCCCGCCGGACAGATACCCGATATAAAGGGGCAGAAGAGGCAGCACGCAGGGAGAGAAAAAGCTTAACAGTCCCTGCACAAATACCGTGATCGCCGGTACGCTCACATCCAATGAAAATCCCATGCCTATGTCCTCCAAATAATAGTTAGGATAGTATACCAGAGATTTCCCCAGGGTGCAATGGGATTTTCCACCCCCCAGATCTGACTTTTCGGCGCACAGAAAAAGTCCCGTACCGTGATGGGCGGTACAGGACTGATTCCTGGTTCAGAATTCGGATTTCAAAAAAGGATTAAGGAATTTTTTCTGCATTTATTATGGTTTTAGTATATCACACCATGCCTGGAAATGTGTGTATAATGTTTAAATAGATTCTTAGGAAATCCTTAAGATTGAACCGTTCCTCTCCCCCGCGAATATCCTAATACTGAGATCACAACCAAAGGGAACTTACGTGAGTCAGTCAACCACTGAAATCTGCATGGAAACGACCCGCGGCCTGACCGGAAAGGGCGTGGGCGTCGCGGTTTTGGATACGGGCTGCTTCCCCCACGAGGACTTCTCCGGACGCATCGCAGCCTTCCGGGACCTGATCGGCGGCAGGCGGGAGCCCTACGACGACAATGGCCACGGCACCCATGTATGCGGCATCATCGCCGGGAATGGCTGCGCCGCTGGCGGCGAGCACTGCGGGCTGGCCCCGTGCGCCCACCTGATCCCGGTCAAGGTCTTAGACCGGAGGGGGAGCGGCTTTGCTTCCGACGTCCACGCCGGTCTCCGCTGGGTCCGGGAAAATCAGGAGCGGTATCAGATCCGCATCGTCAATATTTCCGTAGGCTCCTTTTCCCGCCGGAACATGGGAGAGAATTCCGCCCTGGTGCGCAGCGTCAACGACGCCTGGGACGCCGGGCTGGTGGTCGTGGTGGCCGCAGGCAACATGGGGCCGAAGACCGGCACCATCACCACCCCCGGGATCAGCCGCAAGGTCATCACCGTGGGCTGCTCCGACGACGACAAAGAAGTCACGGTCATGGGCAGCCGCATGATCGATTATTCCGGCCGTGGGCCTACCGGCTCCTGTGTCTGCAAGCCGGACATCGTAGCCCCCGGCGCGTCGATCATCAGCTGCTCCAACAAAAACGGGCGCTATACCAGCAAAAGCGGGACCAGCATGGCGACGCCGTATGTGTCCGGCGCCCTGGCGCTTTTGTTGGAACAGCACCCGGAATTATCCAATCGGGATGTCAAGCTCTGGCTGAGGGAACGGGCCGTAGACCTGGGCCTGCCCCACAATCAGCAGGGATGGGGGCTGCTGGACTTAGGAGAGCTTCTCCGCTGACCGGCGGCAAAATTCTCCCCAGTCCGGCGTCCCGCCCCCTAACTATCCAGCCGGTGGATGAACAATCCGCTGCGCAGCTTCGGTTCAAACCAGGTGGACTTGGGCGGCATCAGCAGACCTGCGTCCGCCACGTCGAACAGCTCTCCGATGGAGGTGGGATACATGGCGAATGCCGCTGCTGCCCCGCCGTCCACCAGACGCTCCAATTCCTGAAGCCCCCGGATCCCGCCGACGAACTGGATCCGTTCATCCGTCCTTGGATCCTGGATACCCAGCACCGGCTCCAGCAGGAAGTCCTGAAGGAGAGACACATCCAGCCCCTTGACCGGGTCGGATGAGCGGATCTCCGGTCTGGCGGTCAGCCGGTACCAGGCTCCGCCCAGATACATCGCCATCTGGCCCCGGCAGCCCGGCTGGATGTCCTGGCAAGGCGCCGCTCCGGCATTTCCTCTGGCATGATCTCCGCCGTTATCTCCGCCGTTATCTCCGCCGCTTCCTCCGCCGCTTCCTCCACGATCCGCCTTCTGCCCCTGTCCGCCAATCGGCTCCACCGTAAAGCATTCCTCTACCTTTTCCAGGAACGCTGCCGGATCCAGTCCATTCAGATCCTTCACCACCCGGTTATACGGCATGATCATCAGCTGGTCGTCGGGGAAGATCACCGAGAGGAAATAATTGAACTCCTCCTGCCCCGTGTATCCCGGATGCTCCGCCCGGCGTTTGAGGCCCACCTTCACGGCGGAAGCCGCCCGGTGATGCCCATCTGCGATATACAGCCGGGGGATCTCTCCGAAGCGTTTCCGGATCGCCTCCACCTGCTCTGCCTGGTCCGCCTTCCACACCCGATGGCGGATGCCATCCTCCGAGGTAAAGTCATACAGGGCTTCCCCTTCCCGGATCTGCTCCACCAGACGGTCCAACACCTCGTCAGAACGGTAGGCCAAAAAGATCGGCCCCGTGTGGGCCCCGGTCACATCTACGTGGCGGATGCGGTCCAGTTCCTTCTCCTCTCTGGTATTCTCATGTCTGGCGATCACACCGCTCTGGTAGTCGTCAATGGACGCGCAGGCCACGATCCCGGTCTGGGCCCGTCCATTCATGGTCAGCTCATACAGATAATAGCACTCCTCCGGGTCTTCTTTCAGGATGCCTTCCCGCTGCCAGTCTGCCAGGGTCCTGGCCGCCCGCTCATACACCTGCGGGGCGTAGGTGTCCACGCTGTCGTCAAACTGGGTCTCCGCCCTGTCCACCATCAGAAAGGACAGGGGGTTCTTTTCTACGATCGCTTTTGCTTCCTGCCGGTTATAAACGTCATAAGGAAGCGCCGCCACCTTCGACGCCGCTTCCTTATCAGGACGGATACACCGGAATGGTCTTACTTCCGCCATAAATTCGGTTCTCCTTTATCTTTAGATCATGCGTACCCGCAGAACACCGTTGATCCCGTTCAGCCGCTCCATCACAGACCCGTCCGGCTCATGGTCCAGATCCATCAGGGTGTAAGCGTATTTATCCCGGCTCTTATTGGTCATATCGGAAATGTTGATGCCGCCGGACGCCAGGGCTCCGGTGATCTGGCCGATCATGTTAGGCACGTTCAAGTGCATCACTGCCACCCGGGCGGCGGTCTTTTTCACGCCCATGTCGCAGGCCGGATAGTTCACCGAATTCCGGATATTGCCGTTCTCTAAGTAATCCATGATCTCCTCGACCGCCATCTTCGCGCAGTTGTCCTCCGACTCTTCGGTGGACGCCCCCAGATGGGGGATCACGATCGCGTTCTCCATATTGGCAGACTTGGGATTCGGGAAATCGGTCACATAGCGCTTCACTTTGCCGGATTTCAGGGCTTCTGCCATATCGTCGTCATTGACCAGCACATCCCGGGCAAAGTTTAAGATCACCACGCCGTCCTTCATCTTAGCGAAGGCCTCTTTGTTGATCATGCCCTTGGTCTCATTCATGGCCGGAACATGAACGGTGATATAATCGCACTCGCTGAAAAGGGTATCCAGGCTGGTGGTGTGCTTTACGGAACGGGACAGCATCCAGGCCGCGTTCACCGAGATGAACGGATCGTAGCCGTAGACCTCCATCCCCAGCTCCGCAGCCGCATTGGCCACCCGCACGCCGATGGCGCCCAGGCCGATCACGCCCAGCTTCTTGCCCCAGATCTCACACCCGGCAAAGGCTTTCTTGCTCTTTTCCGTGGTCTTGGCAATGTTGGCGTCGTCCTTATTGTCCTGGCACCATTTGATGCCGCCTACGATATCCCGGGAGGCTAACAGCATGCCGGCCAGCACCAGCTCCTTGACGCCGTTGGCGTTGGCGCCCGGGGTGTTGAACACTACGATGCCCTTTTCCGCGCAGGCCTCCAGGGGGATGTTGTTCACCCCTGCGCCGGCCCGGCCGATGGCCAGGAGATCGCCGGAGAAATCCATCTCGTGCATGGATGCGCTCCGTACCAGGATCGCCTCGGCCTCGTTCCCATCGTCGGTCAGGGCATAGTTCTCATTTAACAGGTCTGTGCCATACTTGGAAATGGCGTTTAAGCAATGGATCTTTCTCATGCCTGATGCTCCTCCTCGAATTTTTTCATGAATGCAACCAGCTTCTCCACGCCCTCGATCGGCATGGCGTTATAGATGCTGGCCCGCATGCCGCCTACGGTGCGGTGTCCCTTTAAGTTCACGAAGCCAGCCGCAGCAGCCGCTTTGACAAACTCCGCGTCCAGATCCGCGTCGCCGGTCACGAACGGCACGTTCATCAGGGAACGGTCCTCTTTCACCACCGTGCCCTTAAAGAGCTTGCTCTCATCCAGGAAATCGTAGAGGATCTTGGCCTTTTTCTCATTGTATTCCTTCATGGCCGCCAGGCCGCCCCGTTTCTTTAACCATTTAAATACCTTGCCGCAGATGTAGATGCCGTATGCGGGCGGGGTGTTGTACAGGGATTTGGCGTCCGCGTGGGTCTTGTACTGGCACATGGTGGGGGTTCCGGGCAGTACGTCCTCGGTGATCAGGTCCTCCCGGATGATCACGATGACCACGCCGGCCGGGCCCACATTCTTCTGTACGCCGCCGTAGATCACGCCGTATTTGGTCACATCCACCGGCTCAGACAAGAAGCAGGAAGAGACGTCGGCTACCAGCGTTTTCCCTTTGGTGTCCGGCAGGGTTTTGTACTTGGTGCCGTAAATGGTATTGTTCTCGCAGATATATACATAATCTGCATCGTCGTCGATCGGCAGATCGGAGCAGTCCGGGATGTAGCTGAACGTCTTGTCTTCGCTGGAAGCCACTGCCACGGCCTTGCCGTATTTCTGCGCTTCCTTGAAGGCCTTCTTCGCCCACTGTCCGGTGATGATATAGTCCGCCACGCCATTCTTCATCAGGTTCTGCGGGATCATCGAGAACTGCAGGCTGGCGCCGCCCTGTAAGAACAGCACCTTGTAGTTGTCCGGGATGTTCATCAGCTCCCGCAGGTCGCTCTCCGCTTCCTGGATGATCGTCTCAAACGCCTTCGAGCGGTGGCTCATCTCCATCACGGACATGCCGGTGCCCTGATAATCCAGCATCTCTTCCGCGGCTTCCTTTAGCACCTCCTCCGGCAATACTGCCGGACCTGCCGAAAAGTTATAGACTCTACCCATTGTTACTTCCTCCTTCTCTTTTTCATAATCCCCATCCGCCGGCCTTCGGTCTCCCGCGGGCCGGCAGGTTTTGTTCCTTACTCGATCTTCAGATCCGTATCGTCAAAGGCATCCTGGATCGGCGCTCCCGGCGATACCATCGGATACACCTTGTCGTCGCAGTGTACCTGACAGTCGATCAGCACCGGAGCGTTTAAGCTCATGGCCTCTAGCAGCACCGGCCGCAGCTCCTCTTTGCTGGTCACCCGGTAGCCCTTGGCCCCCAGCGCCTCCGCCAGCTTCACGAAATCTACGGAATCATTTAATACGGTATGTGAATACCGCTTGCCGTAGAACAAGGTCTGCCACTGGCGCACCATGCCCAGCACGTGGTTGTTCACCACCACCTGGATCACCGGGATCCCGTAGCGGGCCGCCGTAGCCAGCTCGTTCATGTTCATCCGGAAGCATCCGTCCCCGGCGATGTTGAACACCAGCCGGTCCGGATCGCCCATATCACCGCAGCCCATCTTGGCGCCCATGGCCGCCCCCAGGCCGTAGCCCATGGTGCCCAGGCCGCCGGAGCTTAACAGCTGTCTCGGGCGTTTGTACTTATAATACTGGGCCGCCCACATCTGGTGCTGGCCCACCTCGGTAACGATGATCGGGTTCCGATCCCGGGTCAGCTCGTTGATGGTCTCCACGATGTAGGGACCGGTCAGCTGGCTCTTATCGTACCGCAGGGGATACATATCGTTCATCCGCTCGATATGGGCCACCCACTCGTCGTGGTTGATGGGATCTAAGCGGGCGTTCAGCTTCCTGAGGACGATCTTCAGATCGCCTACCACGCTGGCGTCGGAGCGGATGTTCTTGTTGATCTCCGCCGGATCCACATCCAGGTGGAGGATCTTGGCGTTCCTGGCGAACTTGGAGGCGTTGCCGGTCACCCGGTCGCTGAAGCGGGCACCTGCCACGATCAGCAGGTCGCACTCGGTAATGCCGAAGTTGGAGGTCTTTGTGCCGTGCATGCCGACCATGCCGGTGTACAGCTCATCCTCCCCGTCGAAGGCGCCCTTGCCCATCAGGGTATCCGCCACGGGAGCCTGGATCCGGTGGGCCAGGGTGCGGAGCTCCTCGCTGGCGTCGGAAAGCACCGCGCCGCCGCCTACCAGGATGAAGGGCTTCCTGGAATTGCGGATCAGCTCCAGAGCCGTCTCCATATCCTCCTCCCGGATCGTATCCTTCTGGCGGACGATCGGCTCCGGTTCTGCCGGAGTGTACTCGCACGTTCCGGCGGTCACATCCTTGGTGATATCGATCAGCACCGGACCGGGACGGCCGCTCTGGGCGATGGTGAACGCCCGGCGCACCGTGGCAGCCAGCTTGCTGATGTCTTTTACGATAAAGTTATATTTGGTGATCGGCATGGTGATGCCGGCGATATCCACCTCCTGGAAGCTGTCCTTGCCCAGCAGGCTCACCCCTACGTTGCAGGTGATCGCTACCACCGGGATGGAGTCCATGTAAGCCGTAGCGATGCCGGTCACCAGGTTCGTCGCCCCGGGACCGGAGGTGGCCAGACATACGCCGACCCTGCCTGTGGCTCTGGCATAGCCGTCCGCCGCATGGGCCGCGCCCTGCTCGTGGGACGTCAGGATGTGGGTGATCTCATCCTGATGCTTGTAAAGCGCGTCATAGATATTCAAAATCGCACCGCCCGGATAGCCGAATACGGTTTTTACTCCCTGCTCTTTCAGACACTCAATGAGGATCTCCGAGCCGTTCAATACTCTGGTTTCCGCCATAGTCCCTACTCCTTCTATGTATTTCTGACTGACCGGCCTCTGTCTGGCCGGTCCCTGTTCCGTCCATGCCTCTGTCCGGTTAATTCCCCTTCAGCACCGCGCCCTTGTCTGCGCTGGTCACCAGTGCGGCGTACCGCTTCAGGTATCCGGTCACCTCCGGCTGCTTCGGTACCCAGCCTTCCCGGCGTCTTGCCAGCTCCTCGTCGGATACCTTCAGGTTGATGGTGTTGGCATTGATATCGATGGCGATGATATCGCCCTCCTGTACCAGTCCTATGGGGCCGCCTGCCGCTGCCTCCGGACATACGTGGCCGATGGATGCGCCCCGGGACGCTCCGGAGAACCGGCCGTCGGTGATCAGAGCCACCGAGGAGCCCAGGCCCATGCCGGCGATGGCAGAGGTGGGATTTAACATCTCCCGCATGCCCGGACCGCCCTTCGGGCCCTCATACCGGATGACCACTACGTCGCCTGCTACGATCTTGCCGCCCTTGATGGCCGCGATGGCGTCGTCCTCACAGTCAAATACCCGGGCCGGACCTTCATGCACCAGCATCTCCGGCACTACTGCGGAACGTTTTACCACGCAGGAATCCGGCGCTAAGTTGCCCCGCAGAACGGCGATGCCGCCGGTAGCGGAATACGGGTTGTCGATGGTGCGGATCACGCTGGTATCCTTGATCTCGCAGCCCTTGATGTTCTCGCCTACGGTCTTGCCGGTCACGGTGATGCAGTCCAGATCCAGCAGGCCCAGCTTGCTGATCTCGTTCATCACAGCGTAGATGCCGCCGGCCTCGTTTAAGTCCTCCATGTAGGTGGGGCCTGCGGGAGCCAGGTGGCACAGGTTCGGGGTCTTGGCGCTGATCTCGTTGGCAATGTCTACATTTAACTCCACCCCTGCCTCATGGGCGATGGCCGGTAAATGCAGCATGCTGTTGGTGCTGCAGCCCAGGGCCATATCCATGGTCAGAGCGTTGCGGAACGCCGCCTCGGTCATGATATCCCGGGGGCAGATATTCTTCTTGAGCATCTCCATCACCGCCATGCCTGCGTGCTTCGCCAGCATCAGGCGCTCGGAATAAACAGCGGGGATGGTGCCGTTGCCCGGAAGGCCCATACCCAGGACCTCGGTCAGGCAGTTCATGCTGTTGGCGGTGTACATGCCGGAGCAGGAACCGCAGGTGGGGCACACCTTGCATTCAAATTCCTTCACATCCTCTTCCGTCATGGTGCCGGCGGCGTATGCGCCTACAGCCTCGAACATGCTGGATAAGCTGCGCTTCTCACCTTTTACATGGCCGGCCAGCATCGGGCCGCCGCTGACGAATACGGTGGGGATGTTCAGACGGGCCGCAGCCATCAGAAGGCCAGGCACGTTCTTATCACAGTTGGGCACCATCACCAGGGCGTCAAACTGGTGGGCCAGGGCCATACACTCGGTAGAATCCGCGATCAGATCCCGGGTCACCAGGGAATACTTCATGCCTACATGGCCCATGGCGATGCCGTCGCAGACCGCGATCGCCGGGAATACGATGGGGGTGCCGCCTGCCATGGCAACGCCCTGCTTCACAGCCTCCACGATCTTATCCAGGTTCATGTGTCCCGGAACGATCTCATTGTACGAGCTGACGATGCCGATCAGCGGACGTGCCAGCTCCTCGTCGGTCAGGCCCAGGGCCCGGAATAAAGAGCGGGCCGGAGCCTGCTGCATGCCTGATTTTGCGTTATCACTTCTCATATCGTTCGATCCTCCTTGTATCTATCCTATATGGGATTTTGTCTGTATTTCACTGCCGTTCGGCCCCTGCGTCGGATACTGCCTGCCGGAGCCCGTTCCGTCGCTGTCTGTCGAATCCTGTTCCGGACCCGTCTTTCGGCTCCTGCACCGAACCCGGCCTTCGGCTCCTACTTCCGGATCCGCTCTGCGATCAGCCGTCCCATCTCGGCGGTGCCTACCTTGGTGCAGCCTTCCGCATAGATATCTGTGGTGCGGTATCCCTCTTTCAGTACCTGCTGTACCGCCGCTTCCATCGCGTCCGCCTCCGCATCCAGATCAAAGGAATACCGGAGCATCATAGCCGCGGATAAGATGGTGGCGATGGGGTTCGCCAGGTCTTTTCCGGCGATATCCGGCGCAGAGCCGTGGCTGGGCTCATACATACCGAACTTGGTCTCGTTCAAGCTGGCGGAGGAGAGCATCCCGATGGAGCCAGTGATCATGCTGGCTTCGTCAGATAAGATATCACCGAACATGTTCTCTGTCAGTACCACGTCGAACTGTCCCGGGTTCATCACCAGCTGCATCGCACAGTTGTCTACCAGCATATGCTCCAGCTTCACCTCCGGGTAGTCCTTTGCCACCTCTTCCACCACCTTCCGCCACAGGCGGGAGGAATCCAGCACGTTCGCCTTATCCACGCTGATCACGTGCTTCTTCCGCTTCATGGCGATGTCGAACGCCTTGACCGCGATCCGGCGGATCTCGTTCTCATTATAGGTAAGGGTGTCGGTGGCCTGGAGAACGCCGTCCACCTCTTCGGTGTGCCGTGCGCCGAAATACAGGCCGCCGGTCAGCTCCCGCATGATCACCATGTCGAAGCCGTCCCCGATGATCTCCTTCTTCAGGGGGCAGGCCTCAGCCAGCTCCTGATACAGATATGCCGGACGGATGTTGGCAAATAAATTCAGCCCCTTGCGGATAGCAAGCAGTCCTGCCTCCGGTCTCAGCTCAGGGGCCACATCGTACCATCTGGAATTCCCTACATTGCCTCCCACAGCGCCTAAGAGCACCGCGTCGCTGTTCCGCGCGGTCTCCAGGGCCTCGTCTGTCAGCGGCACCCCGTATGCGTCAATGGAGCAGCCGCCCATCAGAACCTCTGTATACGAAAACGTGTGGCCAAAGACCTCTCCTACCCGGTCCAGCACCTTGCATGCCTCCCGAACGATCTCCGGCCCGATCCCGTCGCCAGGGATCGTAACAATCCTACAATTCATTCCCGTCTCCCCTTTTCTTTTTTCTGTCAATTCCACGCTTAAGGTGTGTTTCTTTTCATAATAGCGCATTTACCGTCATTTTTCAACTAATCGGCGGGATTTTATTTTTTAAATCCATACGGGAATGGAATCCGTGCCATAACTTGCAGTTATCATAGGCACCGCTGCAGCTCTTGGATATTAAGCAAGAACGTGTGCGCGGAGCGTTTTTTCATAGGGCGCAATTTTCTGCGAAACAAAAAGCAGGTCCCGGAATCTCTCCGGAGCCTGCTCCTGTCTTCTCATATCCTGATCCTGCGGGATGCTGCCATCTCCGCCAGGGCCTGTCCTGCCCAGATCCCCGTGCTTACTTCTCCGGGATCCACGCACCGTCCTTGCCCACATAGTAGCTTCCGACGTAAGTCTCGGTGGCCATGGTATGGTTCTCATCAAAATAGTACCACTTGCCATCGATCTCCTGCCAGCCGGTCGCCGCGATGCCGCTGGCGTCCAGCCAGTACAGGTTCCCTTCCATCTCCATCCAGGCGGAAACGGCCATCGTGCCGTCGCCCTGGATCCAGAACAGGGAATCTCCGCTCTTCACCCACTGGTCGTGGGCCAGCGTCCCGTCGCTCTTGTAGTAATACCAGGTCTCTCCTTCACGCACCCAGCCGGTGGCGCCCCATATGGGACATACGCTGACAAGAACCATCCAGACAGTCAGGCCAAGGACTGCCGCCCGATCCTTCTTCATCCGCGTCATCTCCTTTTAATGGATCCACTTGCCGGAAGCGTCTACCCGGTATCCGCCTACCAATGCGTCCACCGCCAGAACGCCGCTCTTCAAGAAATAATAATATTCGCCGTCGATCTCCTGCCAGCCGTTCTTATAGGCCATGCCGTTCTCCTGGAAGTAGTACCACTTGCCCTCCTCCGTCTGTCTCCAGTCTGAGGATACCATCTTGCCGTCCGGATCGAGCCAGTACAGATCCTGGTTCAGGCTGAGCAGCTGGTTCTTCATCGTCAGGCCGTCCTGGCCGGTATAGTACCAGGCCTCGCCGTCATAGACCCACTCGTTGGCCGCCATGGTGCCGTCGGTGCACACCCAGTAGGATGCGGCGATGTTGCCGTCCTGGTCATAGGAATGGATCCAGGTGTCCTTCGCCACAGTGCCGTCGTCCAAGTAGTAGAACCACTCCGAACCAACCTTGCCCCACTGAGCCGCAAACGCCGCCGTGCTGGACAGTGCCGCAAATACCAGCGCCAGCGCCGTTACTTTCAAAGTGTGTTTTCTCATAATCATCCATCTCCTTCTCATGCTGAAAACATGTGCTGAAACGCACTCCAGTCTATGCTAATCATACGTTTTTGGAGATGGTTTGTCAATAAAGATTTCCTTACGATTCCCCCGGTCACCTGGCCTCCGGGAGCTTCCGCATATCCCATACTCCGGCCAGATCCGCGATGATCTCTTCCAGGCTCATGCCCCCCGCCGCGTCTACGGAAGCGACCACCGCCCCCTCCACCAGCGGGCAGTCTGCCATCACTACCTTGCGGCCGTCCATCATCTCCAGGACCATCTCCGTGGTCATCACCGCGCTGCCCAGATCCATCAGGATGATCACGCCGTCGTCGGAATAGACGGCCTCAATGGCTTCGGAGATCCGTGTAAAGCTGGTCCCGAAGCTGCCGTCCTCCAGTCCTCCGGCGGCGGCGATCTTCGCATCCTTCGCCATCATAGAAGTCAGTCCCACCACGCTTTCTGCCAGCGCTTGAGAGTGGGATACGATCACAAGTCCGACCATGCTGTCTCCTCTCTGTCTCTCTGTTATAGGTTCTCCCGGACCGCATCCAGCAGATAGGAAAACGACGTAGCCCCCGGATCCTGATGGCCCAGTCCCCGTTCTCCCACGTAGCTGGCCCGGCCTTTCGTGGCCACCAGATCCTTCGTGTGCTCCGCCCCTGCCCAGGAAGCCTGGCAGCCGGCCTCTAACACCGTCTTCGGATCTTTACCGTCCGCCGCCGCTGCCTTCATGGCCTCTAACGCCGGCACCATAGCGTCCAGCATCGTAGCCTCCTCCACCGTGGAGTGGCCTCTCTGCTTCACGCCTTCCACAGCAGACTCCAGGCCCTTGAGGAATCCGTCCATGGACAGCTCCTGGGTATTGCCCACCGTCATGCCCATCCGCATAAATGCCGTGCCGTACAGCGGGCCGGAGGCGCCTCCCACCGTGGAGACCAGGGTCATGCCCACATTCTTGAAGATCGTCCCGATATCGGCGTCCGCCATCCCCGGGAGCCGGCCGCTCACTGCCTGAAAGCCCCGGGCCAGGTTGATCCCGTGATCGCTGTCGCCGATCGGCTGATCCAGCTCCGTCAAATACTCCTTATGCGCTTCCACAGCCGCCCCGATGGCTTCCAGGACCGCTATCACCTTTTGATTATCCAACATTTCCGGTTCGCTTCCTTTCTGTCAGGGCCCCGTCCTGAGACG
>DVLJ01000233.1 GCA_018715565.1 Candidatus Ventrimonas merdavium | reverse complement strand
GGCATCCAGACCGACCATCGCTGCTACCAGCATCCCACCCTTCAAAATAAACTTGTCCCGGTACTCCGAGAGAGAAATACGCTCCAAAAAGCGCTCCATCATGTAGTTCCGCATCAAAATCTGTGCATCTGCAGACTTCTTCTTGGAGAGGTTGCGAATCAAATCTTTCAACTGTTTTGCCGTCTTTATCATAGCAATACCTCCAAATACTGCCGCAAAAGTTTCTCTACCCGGAACAACTTTGCGTAGCGCATCAACGTCCGCAGATTTTTGTCCCTTCTTCTGGCGTACATTTTGAGAGCCCCCTGAAATGTCTGCATCTCCATACTGCTCCGACTGCGGATCAGGTCACAAATTGTCCGCTCCATATCATAAGCCGGTACAGTATGTCCAAAGGGAGTCTGCACCATTGTCAATCCCACATCATGCAGCTCTGCCTTGATGGTAAAGACCTGAACCCCTTCCGCTTTCAGTCTGGTGGGGTTGTAGCCAGTCTTTACCGTAACCGTGTATCCGGTTGGTTCACGGTCTGTCAGATCGTGAAAAAACAGGGCTGTCTCATGGGAAAATACCGCCTGTTCAAATCGCAGATGGATCAGGTACATCGCATCTACCCAGGAATCTCTGGAAAGATAAATGCCATGCGCTATCCGTTCCAATTCTCGGTCCCGCACATAACGATAAAACACCGGCTTGGAAATCCCGGCGGATACCGCCTGAGCAGTTTGCAGCATTCCCCCCCGAGCAGCCAGCATACGGTCCAACTGTTCATATTGTCCCATAACGTCACTTCCTTTCATGCTAATATTATATACAATATTAGCATGAAAATAAAGTACACTCGTCTGAAAATTTTATAAGCCCTCCCGCTCCAATATCCTGCAGTCCAGCCCTTCCATCCGCAGCGTCTCCCCGCAGGCGTCTCCGCTTTCCGCATCCCGCCAGCCATCCAGCCCAGAAAGCTCCACCGGCTCATGACGGAAATTCATGACGAACACCAGTCTCCGGGGCTGCCGGCCTACAGCGGAATCATCTCCAGCGGCTTTTTCTCCGTCCGCTGCTCTCCGCCTCTCCTCCACGGTCCTCCGCTCCGCCACCGACACCCCATAAGGCAGCCAGATCCCCAGAGGATTTTCCACCCCCGCCTCTTTCCCGACCTTCCTGTAAAAGTCCCGCAGGAAGTCCAGATCCGACAGGGCGCTCAGGTAATAGGCGGCGCCCCGGCCCCAGGTATTCCGGGTGATCACCGGGCAGCCTGCGTAAAAGTCCTGCTCATACACGGCCAGCACCTCTGTCCCCGGCTTGGGATGGACCACCGCGCACAGGGTTTTGGCGGGATAATGCTTCCCGTCATACCAGAAGCCATTGCCAAACTCCTCCGAGGGGGCATCCAGCTCCTCCGGCACGATCCCCAGCACATCCTCCAGGGGATGGCGCCCTGTAAAGCACAGGTCTGTCTCATCCACGCAGCCGCTGAAGCAGGTGGTCACATAGATCCCGCCCTGCTCCACAAAGCGGCGCACCCGCTCTGCGTACCCGGGCTGGTACAGATAATCCAGAGGGGCCGCCACCAGCCGGTAATCGTCCAGAGGGTCGTCCATTCCCACAAAGTCCGTCTCCAGACCGGCCTCCCAGAAAGCGCGGAAATGCTCCACCACCGTCCCCGGGTAATCCAGATCCAGCCTGGGTCCCGTGGTGTTCTCCAGGGCCCACCAGTTCTCCCAGTCGAACACGATCGCCGCTTTCGGCCGGTTCTCCGTCCCCTCCAAAAGGCCGCTCAACCGGGATAGCCGCACTCCCACCTGCGCCACCTCCCGAAAGGTCCGGGTCGTATCCCCGCCAAAGTGGTCCACCACCGCCCCGTGGAATTTCTCATAGGCGCCCCGGCTCTTCCTCCACTGAAAATACAGCACCGAATCGGAGCCATGTGCCAGGGCCTGCATAGCGGACAGCATGTGCATCCCCGGCCGCTTTAAGGGATTGTACTCCCGCCAGTTGACCGCCGAGGGCACGCTCTCCATCAGCAGAAACGGCGCTTTCTTTAAGGAGCGCATCAGGCTGTGGCCCGCCGCCGCCCACACCGCCTCCGGCACCTCGTCCCGGCTTCTGTGCCAGAACGGATAGCTGTCCCAGGAGATCAGGTCAAACTCCTGCATCAGCCGCCGGTAATCCAGGTTTTTGAAAAAGCCCATCAGGTTCGTGGTCACCGGCCGATCGGAGTATTTCCGGACCGCCCGGATCTCCTCCTGACAGAAGTTCCCCATCTGCCAGGTAACAAACCGTTTCCAGTCCAGGGTCAGCCCGGACATGGTCCACTCCCCGTGGGAGGCCGGGCTGTGGATCTGGCTCCAATCGGTGTACACATGGCTCCAGAACCGTCCCCACCAGGCCTGGTTCAGCCGCTCCAAGGTCCCGTACCGCTCCCTCAGCCACTGGCGGAACGCCTCCTGGCAAAGCGTGCAGTGGCAGGCCCCGTCCGAAAAGTTCCCGCCCAGCTCATTGGAGATATGCCACAGGATCACATTGTCCCGGCTCCCGAACTGCCGGGAAAGCCGCTCGTCCAGGGCCCGGATCTTCCTGCGCATCACCGGGGAGGTATAGCAGAAATTATGGCGTTTCCCCGGCAGGTTCCGCACACCGTTCTCCTGCACCTGCATCACCTCCGGGTACTTCTGGGTAAGCCAGTGGGGCATGGCGCCGGACGGGGTGGCCAGGATCACCTGGATGCCCTCCTCCCCCAGCCGGCGGACCCGTTCCTCCAGCCAGCCAAAGTCATACACCCCCTCCTCCGGTTCCAGCATGGCCCAGGAAAATACGCCCATGGTCACACAGTTGACCCCGGCCTTTTTCATCAGCCCGATATCCTCACGGAGCACCTCCGGATGCTCCAGCCATTGTTCCGGATTATAATCTCCCCCGTGGAGCAGTCTTCCCTTTAACATCCTTTCCCTCCTATATCCGATCAGTCCCCGGAACCTGCAAAGGCCGGGCAGCAGGTTCCAACCGCCGCCCGGCCTGCCGGTTTCCCGGTCCTGGATCAGTTTTTAAAATCCTCCATGGTATACCGCTTCATCATCGCCCCGTATTTCATCCGGACGATCTCATTGCGCTTCAGCACGTCCTCCTCTTTGCCGACATACTGGCAGCGGATGCAGTAATACTCATCCTTATCCTTGTCATAAAACATATCAATGTCTAAATCCCGCATAAAACAGAGCGGGCAGCGATAATTTAATTTGCCTTTTCCAGCCTGAGCCATGTGGACACTACCTCCTTATCTGAAACCTCTGTGGTATAACCTAATGTAAACATCGGGGAAAATGCGTATCCCTCCCGGACATAGCCGACAGCGGACGGATCGTCCGTGCTCATGGATACCTTTGTCTCGATGGCGGGGATCACGGCGCTTACCTCGTTGGCTCCGCTCAGCTCTGCCTCTCTGCACTTGTACTCATAGCAGATCGACGTTTCCTCCCCATCCTTTCTGCAGGCCAGGGTAATGCCGGTCATATCCTCGGGATACTCGGTGGTTCCGTAGCAGGCTACCATGTACTCGTTTAAGCCTACCTTCGCCTCCGGATCACTCATCTCCAGGATCCTCCGCTCGATCTTCAGGGCAGAGCTGCCCTCCTCGAAGATCACCCGGGTCTGGAGCTTTAAGGTCAGGTCGTAGAACTCGATATCCACCGGATCCAGGGTCAGGATCCGTCTCTTTTTTCCATCCTCCATGGGCTCCTCAGAGAAATGAGCCTTGGTCCGGCACAGGCACAGGTCCACTTCCTCTCCCTTGTAGGTCAGCTTGGCGCTGCGCACCGTGCCCTCCCCTGCGTAATGGGTGAAGTAGCCGGCCCGGTACTTCTCCTGGATCAGGAACGGGTAGGAGGCGTCCTGGACATGCCTGGTGCCGATGCCCACCTCCCATTTCAGCTTAGCCGCGTAGGGACGGAGATCCACGATGGCGCCGCCCTGATCCATGTTGACACAGGCCCGCATGTAGGGGTCGCAGTACCAGAACAGCTGCTTGTCAGAGCCGTAGAGCACATCCTTCCACAGGGCGCATTCCGGCTCCGTGTAGGTCTTTTTCTCCCGGTAATAGTCGGCGAACTCGCCCATGGTCATGTCGCTTAACACGCCCTCCCGCTTCAGCTTTCCATAGTAAGCCATGCCGTCCTCGTAGGACTTTTTCAGAAGCTCGTAGGGAGCCTCCCACCGCCCCATCTTGTTGAGCCAGCCCGGCCCTACGAACATCATGTTGTAGGCGTAGCCGTTGTTGTACTGCTTCAGGGCCCGGTACTGATCAATGATATTGTAGAGGTAGGGATACTCCCAGGTCTTGGTATCATAGATCATGCCCCGCAGCACATTCTGGGGATGGGTGCCGAAGTTGGAGCCGTTGCCGTCATAGCAGGCCAGCAGGTCCCGGGACAGATGGGGGATCGCCACGATCCCGCTGTCCTCCTGCTCATTGGCCGCCGGCGCGTGGGTGTTGGCCTTAGACGGGATCCAGGGGTTCCAGGGGCCACCGTCGAACAGGGTGTACCAGGAATTGTTGCAGGTATGGTAAGCCTTGGGGCCCTCCTCCCAGCAGGTGGCGATGGCACATTTCACAGACGGATAGGCCTCCTTGATATAGTTGATCAGCTCCGCGTCCATGTAGTAGGCGCCGGTAGACTCGGGATAAAAGCCGAAGATATCATGGAATTTCCCGAACACGTCGTCTACGATGGATTTTTTGTCCTCCATGGAGAACATCCAGATACAAAAGTCCTTGGTCTTATATTTCTCCCGGAACTGCTCGCAGGGAAGTCCCAGAAGAGATAAGGCGATCTCGTCCCCGTACTTTTCATGGTCCTCTTTGGCGATCTGGATCGCCTCCTCATTGAACAGGGACGCATACGTCATATGGATCGTGGTCTTCAGCCCGTTTTTGTGGGCGGTCTCCTGCTGGAACTTGAAAATATCCAGCGACTCTGTCAGCAGCGCCTTTCTGCCGATGTCCTCCTCTTTCCCGTGGCCGGTCACCTTTTCCGCGTACTCCGGCACCATCTCGGGACGGTGAATGATATTTACGATAAATTTATCCATGCTTTCTGCACCAAACCTTTCTGTTATAATCCCCCAGGCCCCGCGGCCCGGTCTCCCAGGTCACAGCCTGGCTAGGGCTGGAAATCCCGGATGGTCTCCAGGGCCTTTAAGGCATGCCCGTCATAGTCAAACAGCGCCTGATTCGCCCACTCGTTCCCGCCTGGGCCTTTTTCCTCGATGTAGGCCAGGGCTTCCTCTCCGGCCCATCCGCTGCCAGGCACGGGAAGCCAGCCCGGCTCCCAGTAATAGAACCCCTGGCAGCCCGGCACCCGGGCGATCCTGGTCATAAAATCCTGCATAAAATCACTCTGCCCCTCCGGGGTCATGGGATACTCTACCTTAGCCGCCAGGGCCGGCTTCGTGGCCATGCCCTTGCGCTTTTCCGGAGGCAGCTTTTCATAATCCCCGTAGTCCCGCATGGTGTGTCCCATGGAAACCTCCGCCACGTTCAGGGCTTTCCCGTAACGGGCCGCCAGATCCTGCATGTTATCCTCCAGCTGCTGCAGGGTGCCGTGCCAGAAGGGATAGTAGGACAGGCCGATCACCTCAAACTCCTCGCCCCGCTCCAGGAATGCGTCGAACCACTCCCGGTAAAGGGCGTTGTTCCCGCCATTGTCCAGATGGAGCATCACCGGCAGGTCCGGCTCCACGCTCCGCACCGCGCGGATGCCTGCGTTTATCAGGCCCGCGATGTGGTCATAGGCCGGGCGTTTGCCATAGGGCCACAAAAGCCCGTTGCTCAGCTCATTCCCCACCTGGATCATCGTGGGGAATACCTGCTCGTTCTTCAGCTCCAGGAGGGTCTGCCGGGTAAAGTCATAGACCGCCTGCTCCAGCTGGGGACCGTCCATCCCCCGCCAGGCCTTGGGCACCCGCTGCTTGCCCGGATCCGCCCAGAAATCACTGTAATGCAGGTCCAGCAGAAAGCCATAGCCCATGTCCAGGGCTCTCCGCCCCAGCTCCAGGGTGACCGGCAGGTCATTGGTCCCCGCTCCGTAGGGAACGCCGGACTCGCTGTAGGGATCATTCCAGAGCCGCAGCCGGACGGAATTAGCCCCGTATGCCTTCAGGATCTCCAGAAGCCCTTTTTCCTGCCCGTCCTGATAGTATTTTGCTCCAAGCTGTTCCAGCTCTTTTAAAGAAGAAACATCCATTCCTTTGATAAACGGTTTCATACGCGCTTTGTTCCTTTCTTAGATCAGCATCACCCTTTTACCGCGCCGCCGGTCACGCCTTCCACATAGAACTTCTGCATCAGCACGAAGAGGATGGAGATGGGGATCGACACCAGCACGCCGCCTGCGCAGAACTGGGTAAAGTAGGTATTGATCAGGCTCTTTTCCAGCATGTTGTAAAGGCCGATGGCCACGGTCCACTGGGAGGAAACGCCGGAGTTTAAGATCATCTTCGCATACACGAAATCCATCCACGGCACCAAAAACGAGCTGATGACCGTATAGACGATGATGGGTTTGCTCATGGGCATG
>DVLJ01000016.1 GCA_018715565.1 Candidatus Ventrimonas merdavium | reverse complement strand
GGATGTTTACTATTGTTCTTCGGTGCATCCTGGATGGCGAAGATCATAAATTCATCACCCAGTCCGCCAATGGGGCAGTCAGCAAGTCCCCTATGGGGATGTTCCCGGAACTGGAAATCGACAACGATCTTTTTGTGGTCGACAATGCCATCCGGGAGTATTACGGGATTGAAAACGCGAAAAACAAAGAAGAAGGAAAGGAAGTACAGAAATGATCAGAAAACCAAAGGGATATGACGAGGCGCCGGCTTACACCGGCGAGTTTCAGCAGCTGCCGAAAGGCAAATACGTTTGCGTGATCAAGCAGGTGACGACAAAGGAGTCCAGTAACGGGAACGAGCAGTTTGTGATCCTGTATGATATCGCAGAAGGGGAGCACAAGGATTTTTACCAGAAGATGTTTGATGCAGACAAAGCGCAGAACCCGTCCGGGGCAAAGTGGCGCGGCGTCTTTAAGCAGAACATGGACGGCAAGGGGACGCCGTGGCTGAAAGGCATCATCACCAGCATCGAGCGGTCCAACAACTTTACCTTCCAGTGGGACAAAGAGAACAACGAGAAACTGCTGCAGGGCAAGCGATTCGGCGGGATCTTCCGCCGCCGGCAGTACGAGAAAGAGGATGGCAGCAGGCCGGTGATCACGGAGCTGTTCCAGATCCGGAGCGTCGCAGGGCTGGCGGAAGCGGAGGTTCCGGAAGATTCCATGCTTCCGGAGAATGCAGGAGGCAGACTGACCCCGGCGCAGGCAGCGACACCGAGCTTTGTAGGGGACGGTTTCATGAACATCCCGGAGGGAATAGAGGATGAAGGGGTCCCTTTCCTGTAAGCGGGATGATGATCCCGGTTTATGATTCCGGTCTGATCCTGAAAGGGCAGCCGGATCCTGCTGAGGATGAATGGGATCTCCGCATGATTGCGGAGGACGATCTGGACATGATCCCAGGCGGGATCCACTGCGCGGATGATATTGCATCAAATGGCTGGATGTTTGCTATGGAGGGGCTGCTGGGAAATACGAGGTTTGGATGGTAGATGATGCGAGACTCAGAACTTTATGAAAACGTAAAAGCAGCGGTATCCATGCAGCAGACGGCGGAATACTGTGGGATCAAGGTCAATGAGAAGGGGCTGTGCGTGTGCCCCTTCCACCAGGACCGGCGACCCAGTTTAAAGATATACCCAAATGGTAAGGGATTTTATTGCTTCTCCTGCGGGGCCGGCGGCGATCAGGTGAACTTTGTGGCACGGTATCATGACGTGAGCAACTACGAAGCGGCCAAGGAACTCGCTGCGGCGTTTGGGATTCTGCTAAAAGAGCCGGTGACCTATCGGGAGAAGCGGGAAGCGATCAATAGGCAGCGCAGACGGCGCGAGATTGCAGTTTTTGTCCGGGAGGCGAAGATATACCTGACTGTGTACCGGGGACTGCTCTGTGAGGCAATCCGTGCGCGAGACGAGCATTTTTGGGAGGGGCTTGGGAGCCTGACCTATGTAGAGTATCTGCTGGAGTGCCTGGAGATCTGCCCGGAGGACGTATATGAGGATAAAAAGGTGGTGAGTAAGATTGGAGCAGTCAAGGGACGAATTGCTGGCTGGTATTGCCCGGCTGAAGCCGACGGAGCCGTTCCCGGATGAAATGTTTATCCGGATCTTTGAGATCGAGGACGGCGTGGAGCGGACCCAGTACATAGAGACCCTGCGGAATACCGCCCGGCAGTTAAAGCGCGTCACAGAATTCAACAACATCTATAAATCGTTCGTCCTTGACTATGCCCAGAGACAACGGCAGAAAGGGAGCAAGACTGCGTTCACGGATCAGCCGCTGGAGCTGGTATGCGGGGAGTGGACGGCCAACGACCTGGGGGTCCGGACCATCCGGTATGACAAGAACGCGATGCCAATGACGCTCCAGGCGTGCAGCCATCCGATCCTGCCGGTAGAGATCCTGAAAAACGTGGACACAGCGACCGAGCGGATCACGCTGGCTTACTTTAAATCCGCAGCCTGGCAGCAGATCACAGTAGACCGGAACGTGTGCGCCAACACCAATAAGATCGTGGACGCTCTGAGCCAGTTCGGGATCGAGGTGACCAGCGACAATGCCAAGAACCTGGTGCGGTATATCTCTGACTGCGTGGGTTTGAATCCAAAGACCCTGGAACCGAAGAAGTCCATCAACCGGCTGGGATGGGTGGGGAGCCTCTTTACCCCTTACACGGAGGATATCAGGTATGAAGGGGATCCGGATTATGAGGTGATCTTCCGCAACATCCGCCAGGAGGGAAGCTTTGACGCTTGGAAGGAGCTGTGCGCCAGTCTGCGGGAAAATATCCCGCTGCGCATGATGATGGCGGCCAGCTTCGCCAGCGTGCTCTTAGAGCCGCTACGAGTGCTGCCGTTTGTGCTGCATGTCTGGGGGACCACAGGAACTTGCAAGACGGTGGCGCTGATGGTAGCCATGAGCATCTGGGGCAATCCCAAGCTTGGTGGACTGGTCAAGACCATGAACATGACCAGAAATGCTATTATGCGGAACGCTGCATTTTTATGCAGTATCCCCTTTGCCGGCGACGAGCTGCAGACGATCAAGGACAAGTGGCAGGGGAATTTTGACCAGCTGATCTACCAGATCACCGAGGGCGTGGACCGGGGCCGGGCGAAGGCTTACGGTGGCGTGGACGAGACCAGGACCTGGAAGAACAGCTTCCTGTTCACCGGCGAGGAACCGATCACCAAGGCCAATTCCGGCGGCGGATCAAAGAACCGGGTGATCGAGATCGCCATTGACGGGCCGCTGGTGGATGATGGGCATTATGTGAGCAGTGTGGTACAAGGGAACTATGGCTTTGCCGGCCGTGCCTTTGTGGAGTATCTGCAGGAGACGGAGACAGCCAAGCTGACGGAGCGATACCGGGAGCTGTTTGAGGAGATCTGCGTCCTGGACACGACGGATAAACAGGCAATGGCTATGTCCTGCCTGCTGCTGGCAGATGAACTGGCTGTGAGCCTGTTCTGGCCCTCAGAGACGCCTTTGGCGATAGAGCAGGTAAAGCAATACCTGCAGAGCGCAAAGGACGTAGATGTGGCTGGCCGTGCGTTTCAGAGCGTGTTAAACTGGGCGGCCAAGAACCCAGTGCGGTTCGAGGACCCGAAAGCTCCTGATTCACCGAATAAGGGCGAGGTGTGGGGGAAGATTGACGGGGATGTGCTGATCCTCAATAAAGACGTGCTCCTGGATTTCCTGGATAGGAACGGGTTTGATTATACGGCTGTGAGCAAGAAGTGGGCAGAACGAGATCTGATCCGAAGAAACTCCCAGGGAAAGATGGTCCACCAGACCAAGGTGTATGGGATCAAATCCAGTTATATCAAGCTGGTACTGCCGCCGGATGATGATGAAACTGATCAAGACGGGTTTGTGATGGTGGATATGGAGCAGATGGAGCTTCCATTTGACTAAAGGGGTCTTACCTTAAAAAATTTGGTAAGACCCCAGGTAAGACCCTGAAACCCGCATAAAATAAGGCTTTTTGATATAGGGTCTTACCTGTCTTACTGGTCTTACCTGTTTAATATATCTCGTGACGCGAGGGAAAAAGTTTGTAGAAAATTTAACAATATATAGTTTTTTCTGTTATAAAAATATAGACCTTTACAACCGGATTTTTGGTAAGACGGTAAGACCCATTGATTTTACAAGGGTTTCCGGGATTTTTCAGGTAAGATTCGCGTAAGACATTCCGAAAAAAAGGTAAGACCGCGAGTATGGAGGGATAAAAATTGAGCAATAAAAGCGTAGGAACCAAATTTGAGCAGAAGTTTGCCGAGATTTTAGCTGAGCGCGGATATTGGGTGCATCTGCTCCAGCAGAATAAAAACGGCCAGCCCTGCGACGTGATTGCCTGTAGAGATGGTAACACATATCTGTTTGATTGTAAAGACTGTGAGACCGGGATCTTCCGGCTGAGCCGGGTCGAGGAAAACCAGTACAATGCTATGAAACTGTTTGACATGACCGGAAACGGAAAAGGGATGTTCGCCATCCGGTTTCCGGAAAGCGGAGTCTATCTTGTGGAATATGACCGGATGAAAGAACTCCAGGATGCAGGATTTAAGCAGATCAACGCCACGATCTGCCGCACCCGGGGAACGGCACTCCGGGAATGGCTTACCGGGTTTGGAGAAAGGTATTATAATCATGCAGATCATCATTGAGAGTGAAATCCGAGTTAAGGACGCCCCGAAGCCGCTGCAGGATTGGTGCAAAGAGCACCTGATCATCCTGAACCCGGAATACCAGAACCGGGCCAGGAGGGGGATGTGGCTGGGGAATACACCGCAGTACCTGTGGCTCTACTGGGTGGACGGAAGTGATCTGATGCTGCCGGTGGGGGTCGGAAAGCAAGTTAGGCAGTACATGACGCCGGGGGATCAAGTAAAGACGCTGCTGGCTGATAACGGGATCCTGGATTATGAGGGAGCTGTCCCGCTGTATGATTACCAGCAGGAAGCGGTGATGGAGATGGCGCGGTGCAGCTGCGGGATCCTAAAAAGTCCGTGCGGATCTGGCAAGACCCAGATGGGAATCGCCCTGGCGGCAGCGCTTCGGCGTAAAACGCTGTGGATCACCCACACCCAGGATCTCCTGACCCAGTCCTATGAACGGGCGGCTCAATACTTCCCCCGGGAAACGCTTGGCACGATCACAGCTGGAAAGGCGCAGATGGGCAGTCATATGACATTTGCCACGGTCCAGACACTCTGCAAGCTGGATTTGGAGAAGTATCGGTACTGCTGGGATGTGATCATCGTGGACGAGTGCCATCGCCTAGCTGGAACCCCCACAAAGCTGACGATGTTTTACCGGGTGATGAACAGCCTGGCTGCCAGATACAAATACGGCCTGTCCGCTACCGTACACCGGGGAGATGGGATGATCCAGAGCACGTTTGCGATCCTGGGCCCTGTGGTGCACCAGGTACCGGAGGAAGCTGTGGCAGACAAGACCATGATGGTCCGGATTGTCCGGCGGGATACGGAGATCAAGACGACAATGGCATGTCTGGACACAGATGGGACGCTGGCTTACCACAAATTGATCGGCTATCTGACTACGAATCTGGTCCGGAATAAGCGGATCATTCAGGACCTGGAGGCAAACCGTGAGCACTACAACCTGATTCTCTCGGACCGGCTGGAGCACTTAAAGGAGCTTATGCAGGGCCTCCCGAATGAGCTGAGGGCGCAAAGTGTCATGATCGATGGGAGCATAGCCAGCAAGCGGGCAAGAGCGGCCAGAGAACAGGCGATAGAAGATATGAGGTCTGGTCAAAAGCGTTATCTATTCGCAACCTACGCACTGGCAAAGGAAGGGCTGGATATCCCACGGCTAGACCGATTGTATATGACTACTCCCAAGAAAGATTATGCAGTAGTAACCCAGAGCATCGGGCGGATCGCCCGCGTAGCTCACGGAAAAACAGATGCGGTCTGCTATGACTATGTAGATCAGATTGCGTTCTGCGAGAACCAGTGGAAGCGCCGGCGGGCGCATTACCGGAAAGCGGGGTGTGAATTATGACGCGATTGGAGGAACAAAAGCAGCTGGCGAAAGCGGTCTGGAGCGATTCCTGGCTGTTTTATGCAAAGTACCATGGACGACCGGCAGAGCCTGGCATGTGGGACGAAGCCACCAGGGATTTTGCGAAGATCATGAAGAAACACGGCGGAGCGACCATTTGCGGACGCTTGATGCTGGCGGCATTCAGTTTATTGGAGGAGGAGACGCGATGAACCGAGCAGAGAGACGGCGCCTGGAAAAGCAGCAGGCGGCTAGAGGACTGAAAAAAGTGATTACTGAGCAGATCGTACAGGAAGTAGAAAACGACCGCGTGGAGGCACTGATGACATGCTTTGTGCTGGCGCTGCATGAGGAGTTCGGATTTGGCAAGGAGAGATGTCTTCGAGCCTTGAAGCGCGTAGATAGCTACATGGGGCCATATGTGCACAGTCTGGAGACGGTGACGCAGCTAAAGGATCGAGTGCGAGACGAGGTTGGGATCGTGATTAGTTGTTGAGGAGGAAGTCATGGCGAAGAAGATTAAAATATTCCCGGCGCGGCACCTGGAGATCAGGATCCATGTGTCAGATTAGATGGCCAATGATATGCGGGAGTGCAAGAGACTGGCGCAGGTACCGGGCGGTGATGGACAGGACTGTAGCGAGTGCAGTTGGTCCGATATTGTAATTGGAGATACAAATATGTGCGATCTGCCGGAGGTTTGCCGGCATGTGCTGGGAAATCCGTATCGGCCGAAGGAGTAGACATGAAATTAACACATCTATCATTATTTTCCGGTATTGGCGGACTGGATCTGGCTGCTGAATGGGCTGAGATCCAGACCATTGGCCAGTGCGAGTGGGCGGAGTACCCGACAAAAGTATTGGAGAAGCACTGGCCAGATGTACCGAGATGGAAAGATATACGAACACTGACGAAGGAGAGTTTTTATGAGTGGACAGGTAGAAGGACAGTTGACATTATTTCAGGCGGGTTTCCCTGTCAGCCTTTCTCCGTTGCCGGGAAGCAGCGAGGCAAGGAAGATGACCGCTACCTCTGGCCGGAAATGGTTAGGGTTATCAAGGAACTCCGGCCCGCTTGGATTGTTGGAGAAAATGTTGCTGGAATCGTCCGAATGGCACTCCCCGATATTTTATCTGAACTGGAAGCCTGTGGGTATCGGACAAGAACATTTCTTATACCAGCTTGTGCGGTCGGAGCCAGACATATCCGGTATCGAGTGGCAATCGTGGCCTACTCCAAAAGCCAGTTTGCGGGGAGATTGTCCGTCGGAGAGAAAACGGAGGAGTCCGGACTTATCAGCGGCGGTAAAGATGTACAACACACCGACAGCTCAGGATGCGAAAAACAGTACACTTCCGGAGAGCCAGATGGACAGAGGTTCATTGGTGGGAGCTGTAATGAGGGAGATGTTTGCAACACTGCAGGCCAGGGACTACCGGACGGGACAAGTCAGCCGATGGGAGGACAGGGAACACCGAAGCAGGAATCTGAACGATCAGATTGCAATGTACCCCACACCGACAACCGGAGCGGGGATGTGTGGAGGGACGGGGAATTTTCAGCAGTTAAAGAAACTGGAAGAACAGGGCGTGATTACGGATCAGGAGCGCAGAAGTATGAGTCAAGGAAATGGCGGTCAGTTGAATCCGTATTGGGTGGAATGGCTGATGGGCTTCCCGCCGGGATGGACCGAGACTTCCTGATTAACCATTACTGGGATACAGAACCGGATATACCTAGGATTGCGTCGGGAGTAGAACACAGAGTTGACCGGTTGAAATGCCTGGGAAATGCAGTTGTCCCACAGCAGTTCTATCCGGTATTCCGGTCGATTGCAGAGCAATATTAAGGTTTAGCGAGGGAAAGAATATGTCAATGACAAGAACGGAACTTCAGGAGATTGGACGGGACATCATTAAAACGAAGAACAAATTACTAGATGAACGTAGGGAAGATTGGTTTGCCATAAACTGACATTTGAGAGGTGATGCAAATGAAAAACCATGAGGGCTACCCGGACCCGACCGCAGGTGACGCGATCCGGGAAGCAGACCGCCCGCCGGAGCACGTAGAGACTGCGATCCGGCGGATGAAGGTCATAGCGGGCTGGCACGGCCTGGAGGTGGTCGGCCGGATTTGGCTGCGGGATCCGAAGACGGGGAGAGAATATCGGTGAGGAGGTGATTGGCGGTGGAAATTAAAATCACAAAGAAGCTCCTCAGGAGCTACCGGAAACTGAAACGGGAGATACCACTCCTGGAGCAGGAACTGGAATACATGAAACAGGGAGATAATGGCTTCGGGAACAGTGTTATTCTAGATTATCGTACCGGGGAGCCGCGTCCGCAGAGCGTGGTCGGGTTCGACCAGAAAAAGTATGATAGGCGAGATGCTGACCTGGAAAAGAAAAAAGCTAAGGTCAAGGCTGTCGAGGACTGGATCCAGGCGATAGAGGACGGCCAGACGCGGGTGGTATTTAAAATGTACTACATAGACGGGATGACCTGGGAGCGAATCGCCGCGAAGATCGGGTATGCGGGGAATCCGGATTATCCACGGCTTCATATCCGCGACAGATATCTAAAAGAGCAAGGGGCGGTCCGATAATCGCCCCCTAAATTTTTAATTAGAATTTTAAAATTTTTGTGGAGTTTTTGGGCATTTGATATATAATAAATAATAAGTTATTATAAAAGCTTTGTCAACCAAAGGAGGAACTTTTATGAG
>DVLJ01000232.1 GCA_018715565.1 Candidatus Ventrimonas merdavium | reverse complement strand
TCCGGGTGCAATTTTCTGTACTTCTTCATCGCCCAGCGCATTTCGTTCTCAATTCTTTTTAATTTCGTTCCCATTATTTCCTCCGTCCCTGAGTACGGATGATGTGTCCTCAGAAAGACCGTTATTATCTGACTGGCTAAACCTTGGATAAGTCGGATTCCCGCCGACTTGGTTACACACCTTTAGCTGGGCGCACAACTGGGATTTGTAGGGGGAGCGTTTATCCCCTCCCCCATACGGTATTTTAATTCAAATTTTCTATTCTTCCGTTCTTTATTGCCTCTATATTTTGAGAAATCCTCTGTTCTGACCAATTCCACCATTTCAATTTCAAGAGCAAAGAAATCGTTTCATCTGAAAATCGTTTGCGAATTGGCTTGGCAGGAACGCCACCGACAATCGTATATGGTGGTACGTCTTTTGTCACTACTGCGCGAGTACCGATTATTGCACCATCTCCAATCGTAACGCCTGCCATAATAACCGCTTCGTACCCGATCCAAACGTCATTACCAATGATAATATCTCCTTTATTATCCCATGCAGTTGCAACATCTTTAATCTCCAAACCCCATTCTTCAAAAAAGATAGGGAATGGGTAAGTAGATAGGGAAGTCTGCGCATGGTTGGCACTGTTAAACAAAAATTTTGCGCCACAAGCAATAGAACAAAACTTTCCGATTATCAACTTATCATGGTTGATGGGATAATGATATAATACATTGTTCTTTTCAAACTCTTGTGGATTATTGTTAAAATCGTTATATATGGTAAAATCGCCAACAATTATATTAGGGTTTGTTACAACGCTTTTCAAATAAACCGTTTCTTTATCTCTCGTGCGGGGATAAATTTTATTCTCCGATATAGCCATTTTGAAATCCTCCAATTTGTTTATTTTATTATGCAGCTATATCGGCAATTACAATGCAACGTTTCACCTACATCACCCCAACTTCCGATTCTATCATCCTGAGCTTCTTTTATTATACCATTCGCTTATCTCTCTGCCACTGTGCTTTCCCTTATTCAAAAAGAGAGAAGATCACCAGCTATCCGCTTTCTTTCAGAATTTCAAATGCTTGTCTCAATTTAATAAGACATAAATCAAATCGCAGTTTGTTGAGCATGCAATTACATCGTTTATGATCACCTAAAAGGTACGGCATGCTGCCATGGACATCTATCTGGTTCCATGGTATCATACCGTACCCTGGATTTCAAGCTTGTGCGATCCGCTCCGGTCTGCGCTGCTTTGCCGTACCGGATCCCCATTTTCTCTGGTCTACCGGATCTGCTCCAGGATATGAGGATCTTTGATCTTCCAGTCCTGGGCGAACATCAGCACCTTGGATAAGATCTCTGCCGTTTTGGGATCCTCATCCAGGAACGGAAGGAACAGGCGTCCTCTGTGCTGGGAGTGGACCGGGACAACGTAGATCATGGCGTTTCCGGTCTGATGGATCACGCCGCTTCCTAGATGGACGGTGTAGCTTCCCAAACGCCCCTGGATATAGGCGTGGTTTTTCTCGAGACGGACATTTTGGATGCCGAAAAGTTCCAGGCTGCAGGCCACGATCGCTCTCCGCATCTCCACCGTGGAATGGCTGGTCTCCGGATCCACGCCGCCTGCATGGGCTATGCTCACAGCCAGATCTACGTCACGCATGACCTCGCTGTAAATGATCTCCGGAACCTGGCCGATCGATAATGGACGGAAGGTCTTCCGGTCGTCAAAGACCACGTATTCCAGGGTGGGCGCTTCCACATCGCTGGGGGAAAACCAGTCTGCCATGGCGTAGATCCGGGCCACAATATTTTCCCGGTAATAAACCTTCTGGAGGCCGTCCTCATAGTCCGCCACCCACCGGCGTCCCCGCAGGACGCCTACGGTCTTTTGGGGCTGGATCTGGTAACCGGCAAACATCCGGGATTCCCGTTTCCCCAGTTCCTCGTCCAGCTTCACATATAATTCCCGGAATACCTGTTTAAAGGGCTGGGAGATCTGACGCTCAAACAGGCATTTCTGATAATCCTGCCAGCAGCCTGCAGCGTAAAGATTGTAAGGATGGACCAGGATCAGGCCGGCCTGTTCCTCAATAGGTGTTTCCTGTCCGGACGGGGCTTCCAGACTCTGTCCGGTAAAAAATCCCATGGCACAGGGCCATTTCCCCTTAGCCGGTCCGGCGGGATTTCCAGCCGCTCCCGCCTCGGGATCTGCCGGTGAAAATCCCTCCACCAAGCCAAATACCAGAGGCATCAGGATCGGACGGACCACCGGATTTTCCATCAGCTCTTTCAGTTCCCAGGCTGGAAAGACCGTCCGGTCTTCCATCGCCTGCTCCATCATCAAACGGGTGCGGCGGTACTGCTCTTTCAGCCGCTTTACCGTCTCCTGATAAGGGATCGTCCGCTCGTCCTTTTTCCATTTGGCGGGCAGGGATTTTAATGGTTTCCCAGATTTTTCACAGGCCAGACGGGCTGTCCCGGCCTGGTCGACCTCAACCCGGATCCGGGTGTCCCCATCCAGATCCATCCATGCGAAGAATGCGTCCGCTTCCATAGAAAGCCTGGTCTCCATCCGCAGCGTCAGCCTGGATGGATCGGAAAAACCAGCCTTAACGCTTAGATTGCGCAGGGCCAGATCGGCGGCTTTCCCTTCTGCCGTCCGTCTTTGGGCTCCGAAGCGGCGGCTTTCCCTGCGGAATTGTTCGATGAACTGATAACGCTCCAAAAGCTCATGCTCCCTGGCTTCCCGCTCCGTGGGAAGTGGAAGGAGTCCCAAACTCATCAGCAGATTCTTGTTTCGTTTGGCTGCGATATCCTTTTTCAGCCGCTCCTCATCCACCCTGCCCAGGGCAGCGTCAGCGTATTTCCTGGCCCGGGTGTGGGCCGCGCCGGAGGAGGAGTATTTGCAGGCGTCATACAGCAGCTTAAAATGGGCCTCTCCCAGGGTTTGATAAGCCTCAAAAAACCAGTTGACGTCGAAAGCCCCGCCCTGCAGCTCTTCTGGTGACAACGGTGTATATTTTGCCGCCATGGCGGTGGCAAATTCATCCAGCCGCTCGCTGGTATGAGCCATGAAATAATAACACCCGCTTTTCAGCCCCGGTATCTCCAGGCACTCCTCCAGCAGGTCGATCCACTGGGGCGCATACATAGCCAGTTCTATCAGCCGCTTTTTCTCGATCCGCTTTCCTTTTAATGCGTTGCGCAGATCCTCTGCGGTTTCCCCCGGCGCCGGGCGGCATACCTTTAAAATATGGCTGAGGACCGTTTGCTTGTCGGTACTGCCGGCTCCCCAGTAATAGTCCCTCCGGTTCAGCACATCCTGCCCCATGGCGGTCAGTACCTGGATCATTGTATCGATCCCGCAGACCACTTTCAGCCGGAGCATGGCGCTGGAAAACGGCGTAGGACTCTCTCCTCTCCGCAGCTCTACTTTCAGGAACGTGGGGACCAAAAGGCGGTACAGCTCATGGGCCAGTTCCATCTGGGGCGTCTGGTCCTCCGGCCGGTCAAACCGGTAGCTTCCGTCCTCCGACCGCTCCACAGTGCCGCTGAAAAATGCACGCACTGCGGGAAGATCCACCTGACGGAAGGACAGCTTTCCTTTCTGCTCTACGCTGCTGACCGCGCCCAGAACATCGTTTACAGAACCATACTGGAACATCGCTTTCAGGAACATATCCCGGGTCCACAGACCGCCTGTGACACACTGGACAAAATCCCCGATATTGACATAGCTGTCCTGCTGCTTGCCGCAGGTTTTGTCTGTTGGCTCCCGGTACAGCTGATCCAGGCGGAACCGGATAGCAAAGGACTCTTTCCAGGCGTCCCCGGCGTATACCAGCCACTGGCGCATTTCCCCGAATACCGGCAGATCCGCTGCCCGCATGGGCACATCTGCGACGGCTCCGTTCCATCGCTTTTCTTTGACAGTGAACGTCCGTCGGTCCGCTTCCAGCCCTGCCAATGCCTCCAAAAGGCCGGCGGTACCGGATGATCCCCAGCGAAAAAGGCTGTCTTTTGGGACATACTGGGCAAACAGAAGCGTTACAACAAGGGACACCTGCGGTCCAAACGTAAGCACAGGCGGCTTCTCCTGAAACGGAGCCCGCTTGATCAGTCCTGTCCCGAACACCTTTTTATAAAGGGACTCAAACCGTTGGTAAAGCTCCCAGTTCCCGCGGCGGCGCTGGTACAGGTACAGCTCAGTCAGATGCTCCGGCGTCTGGATCTCTCCTTCATAAAAAGAGGTCCACAGCTCCCGGAAAGGATAGGCGTCCAGAGGCTCGCACGGAGAGTCTTTGGTGCTGGAACAGATCCGTTCCAGCCGGGCGCCCAGCGTCGTCTCATCTCCCCATACCGGCTGATATTCCCGGTCCCGGTTCTTCTCGATCAGCCGGTCCAGAGCCTTTAAGGCCCGGCTACAGCTGCTGCTCCCCCAGGAAAACAGCCCTGCCGCCGCCTTCCGGTCTGTGGTGATCTCTGGGATCTGCCACAACGTGTCTGGGTCGTACAGCCCGTATCCCGGCATTTGCAGGATATCCTGAGCCTGACTGTTTTCCCCGGTCAGTTCCTCTAAAAGTACCTGCTCCTTATCGGCAGGAGCTTCCAGGGATCGCAGGATGGGAAGCAACTGGGGAAAAACTTCCGGGTCCCGCTTTTTCACCGTAAGCGCCAGTTCTAAAGCTCCCATACGGCATTCCTGGGATTTTTCCCCAAGAAGGCGGCGGACGCTGCCGATAAGTCCCTCTGTGTCCTGTCCTTCCAGGATAGCAAGCGTCTCCCTGCGTCCGGTCTTATATCTGAGATTTTTCTCGATCTCCAGGAAATCCTCCCGGCAGAGCTTCATGTCGCCGATCAGTTTTTGGGCGGCGCCCACCGTGGCCTGATCCGGGTTGTGGAGCAGTCCGAACAGCACCTGCTTCCTGATCTGGGAGCAGGGCCGGTACAGCAGGAACCTGGCAGCCCAGGAGCGGGGATAGGCGCTGTCATCTCCCTGCCCCACGATCGGGATCCACTCTGCCGCCTCCTCCAGACAGGTATCTTCTTCCAGCATATAAGCCAGGATACACAGCCGGCTGGCCAGCTGGGAACGGGTCAGCGTGACCTTATGCCAGGGGAAGATGCAGGGATCCATAGAGAGGCCCTTGGGAGGGAGCTTTTGGTACATCTTTTTTAGGATCTTGTAGATGGCTTCCGCCTCTTCATAGCTGTCAAAATAGGGGGCTATGGGAAACGGTTTGGGCTTTCTCACAGGAAGATCCGGATTGACCAGATATTCCCGGCCCACTTCCCCAGCCCACAGGATCCGGTCCAAAATCTGCCGCATATCCGGCAGCATCCCGGGCATAAAGCAGGCGGCCAGCTCCAGATCCTCCGGATACTGAAGGAGCACTTCTTTGGACGTTTTCATGCGAAGCCCGTTATCCTGCAGGGAAAGATTAAAATAGGAGGCGGTCATCTTCTGGTGCTTTGTCCCATTTTGGATCAGATCAAGCTCTGCCCGCACCGCTTCCTCCGCATCGTAAAAGCCCTTCGCCCAAAGGGCGCAGCTGATCGCCACAGCATCATTGGTGCGCAGCTGATCATTGCAGAAATCCGGCTCCCGCAGGCAGCGTCCCATCAGCTGCACCAGTTTGTTCGTGATCCGGTCTATGCTTTTTTCCTGGAAGATCCCGATCCACGTGCTCACTGCCCGCTTGACCGAGGAATAACGGACCAGATCATGGTCCTCAATGACCTGGAACAGGGTTAAGAACGCCTCCGGGCGGCCTGCGTCCATCGTCTCGCACACCGCCTGGCGAGCCCCCTCCTGCAGCCGGGCAGCCAGCAGGAATTTTCCCAAAAGGTCATAGAAATCCTGGCTTTTGCTCATCACGATGCCGCGGATCAGCTCATGACTGATCATCGCGGTGTTGCCCTCTCCAAGAAGGATGTCTTTGACTGCCTGGATGGTCCCTTGATCCCCCAGATCGATCTGAGCCGCCAGGATCCCGGCATAGCTCCATCTGGTATTCCTGGCATGGTCATAGAGCTCCGGAGACGCCGTTCCAGTAAGGAGCTCATCCAGACCGCATCCGTAAAACCGGAGCAAAGAATAGGACCAGAGCAGGCGCATGCTGGCGTTGGCAAAGGCGCCATAGCCTTTCCCGCGCAGGCTTCTTCGATACCATCCGGCCGTCATCTGAAATTGGTTCATCTGATCCAATCCATAATAAAATGCGTCCTCATATGCTTCTCCTACGCACACCTGCACCAGGTCCTTCAGATAGGTTTTATAAAACCAGCTCAAGCTTTCATGCTTGTTCTCTACAGTCTCATAGATCCACTGCCGGATGTCTTCCGGCACATAAAATGTTCCGTCCGGCAGGAGGCTGCGCTGCTTTTTCTCCAGCCCTGCCCCCAGCTTCTTATAGTGTTCTGTCCATCGATTTGTGAGTTCTATCCTGGATTCCCAGCTTGAAACAGCCATTTCCTTCTCCTCTCCCTGTCACCATCCGGACAACATCGTCAAACGGACCAGTGTAAACACCGGTTCCTCCTCCCATGGGATCCTCTGATCCAGCTCCGTCAGTTCTGTTTTCCCTGCAAAAATGTGATAAAGTCCGTCCTCAAAGCACTGGATGGCATTCTCCACCGCCTGTTCTCCGCCGGCGTCTGTGCCGCCCCGAAGGCCAACGGAAATCTTTCCGGTCTGGGCCTTTTCCTGGATCTGATCCCGGGTCAGCCAGCTAAGGAGCTGTCCGGCATCCTTTCTGGCATTGTAATCCTTTACCTGCTGGCACACCAGACCCTCTATCAGCTTCCGCACCGTATCCGGCCGTTCAGGAAGATCGATCGTTTCCGGGGCAATGGCCTGTTCCGCGCCTCTGTCAGGGCGCTTTCTCTGTACATAAATAGGATACAAGGGGAGCCTCCTTTTCTCTCAAAATTTTACCGTTCGCTGACTGCATCCATGCTTTACCCTGCAAACATCAGCCCATCAAAATACTCCTCAATACTCGTCCCTTCAATGGTACGGGGCCAGCCGCTCCCGTCCACCAGGACCTTGTATTGAGTCCCATCGGCAGCGTCTTCTAAAATCCCATAAGTCTGGTTGTCCGTAGCCGTCCAGAACAGCTTTGTCCCGGCTGGGATCACTGTCTTTTCGTGAAAGTCCGCGCCCGTCCATGCCGGGATATCCGCGATCGCCGTCAGGCTCCATCCGCCTGTCTGGTACTCCTCCTCCAGCGGTACCGGCTGCCCCTCCGCGCCGATCCGATAGGTTCTGGTGATCAGACCGGAGGACAGCAGATCTCCCCGGTCGGACAGCTCAAAATCCCCGGAATCCATGGGGACCGAACCGTAGAAACCGCTGTGGAACGTGCTGGTCTTCGGATCCCCTCCCGCAAGGGAAGCCAGATCCACAATGGACAGATAGCGGTAATCGTTGTCGCTTAAGCACTCCCCATAGAAATATACGCCGTCCTCCCCCTGGAAAAGATAGGCGGCCGTTATGCCATAATGCCCATCCAGGGTCACTTCCGCCCCATTTGCCGTTACGGTATAAACCGTCATGAACTCGTCAGCGTCTGTGGGTGCATAGGAGACCTCTTCCAGAGTGCCGTCTCCGTCTATGTCCACATGAAGGATCTCGTATTCCTTAAGCTTATGTACTCCGGCATCGGTACTGCATCCATATTGCTGGTAAAATCCAGGCTTTTCGTTCTCATACGGGATCTCAACTTTGATCGTTCCCGCCGCCCAGGGGCCGATCTCATAAGGATTGAAATACACGGTCATTCCCTGGCTTGTAAGGGTAAAATTCAGACGGTGATCGTAATCTCCCAGTCCCGAGGGTTCCTCATAAACCTCCTGACGGACGGTCTCCTGATATTCTGGAAACAGGCCATCCTCCCCGTATTCCTCTGACAGTCTGGCAATGATCTCCTCATACAGCCCCTCCCTGTCGGAGATCACATCGGAAAGCGTCAGCAGCTTTCCCGTCTGGGAATCGTAATTATAGCCTGCCACACCGCCATTCCCATGGGCGCCGCCGGAAAACACGTAGCTCTCATTGACAAAGGAAAATACCTGGTCGTCTGCCCGCATGACCGTTATGGCAGATTCCGTGGAATAGGGATAAAATGTCCCGCTGTCTGGCTGCTCCTGCCGGATAGAGAAATCCTCTCTGGCGATTTCAGACAGCGTATGGAATTCCTGCTCCACAGCCTCTCGCTTCGCCTCAGAAAAATCGCCGAGCGCCTTCTGCAGCTCCGGATAGTCCTCTTCCCTGATCTCCACAGCGGCAACCGTTCCAGAGCAAAAAAGCTGGTAGCCTTCTCCGTATTCGCCATACTCACTGTAATCGCTGAACCGTTGTTCCGTTACGATCGGGTGGAGGATTTTCCGCTCCGAGATGGTCGTTTCACCGTCATTTTCCCCGTGCGAATTGGTTCCTTCCGATCCGGTTCCTACCTCCCCGGTTCCTTCCGCCCCGGCTCCTTCCGATCCGTTCTTTTCCGCCTCGTTATCCGGTTCTGCCTCTGAGGATCCGCCCGTAGGCTCCGCCTGATCGGCGGACTCTGCCGCCTCCATGCTCTCCGACGCAGATTCCTCTGGCTGAGCATTTGGAGCACATGCCGTCAAAATGGCACCCGTCAACACAGCCGCGATCACAATACTTTTTTTCATGCTTGATTCCTCCCTGATTGATCGTTTAAATAGAATCCTCAATTTTTTCTAAATTTTTAATTATGATATCAGAACAATAAAACTCTATTTTGTGTTCTTCATAGTCTCCAACTTTATAGTTTGCATATTTTTCGTATCCGCTTGCCGACATATCTTTAATATAGAATCCAGAGATATGTCCATCCCCTTGGAAACGAAAGGTATCTACACCTCTGCATTCTATCATAATTTTATAATGATCCGGGCTTATCATTTCTAATATAAGATTTTTATGATCTTCCCAAGATTCTTCATCAAAAACAGGTTTCCAATCTAAAGAAATAATCTTTTCAAACATACAGAACTGATCAATATTAAAATCTGGTAAAAAAGATTTTATTAACGTTAAGTTCACTTGTTCTGCCCCTCTCCAGATCCATATGGTCTATTCTCCGATTCCTTTCTCCGAAAACAGGACGGTCACCACCTGTACCAGATCCATGCCCTGAAAAACAGACGGCTCAAAGTAATCCTGCGGAGTATAACTTTTCATCTCGGTTCCGCTGTCATATACCATCACGGCAACGGGGATCTCCTGATTCAATCCGATTGACAGGAACTCCTCCAGATAGCTTTTCGTGCTGCCAAGAGGCGTTTCCTCCAGGGTGATCTCCTCTGTCGAGAACGAGCCCTGGCCAGCGCAGCTGATATGGAAATCCATACAGTAATTTTCCCGTTGTTCCATAGCAATGGTCCCAGATAATCGGGAAACCGGTTCCCGTTCTGTACCGATTGACATGGCCCCATTCCCAGTCTGTTCCCAAGTGCCAGAATCTGTAAGACGATAGGCGTTTACTTCCACAGTGATCGCTTCTTTTGGTGCAGAAAAAGAAAACAACTTGGAAGTATCTGTCATCCCAAATGCCGACAATAGTTCTTGCTGTTCTTCTGACAGTTCATATGGCGAGATCCCCTCTTTTGCGAATATTCCAGACCTATTTCCGCCTCCGGAGCATCCGCTCAAGACCGTACACATGCAGAGAACTGCGATAAGGATTTTTTTCATGCCGTCTAGCTCCTTTCTCCCAACATCACAAGGGGACTGCCGTTTTCTTTCTCCAGGATCTCGTCGAAAAAGAAAATCCCCTCCGTCAGGTTGACAAACATCTCCTCATCTTTGATCGGATGGGTGTTTCCATTCCACCAAACCACGGATCGATCAGCGGATACGACCTTGTCGGTCCCATCTTTCAGATGATAGGTGATCGTGATCAAAGGTCCCTCGGAAGGATCCGCCTTTTTCAGGAGATCATATTTTAAAAAGCCGGTCAGCTTCAGTGCCAGTTCCATATCTTCCTCGCTGCTGACCTCCTTGACCTCATCCGTAACGCTTGGATAGGCGATGCTGACAGACTGGAGTTCATCCAGATCCGGCAATCCCAAGAGATACATCCCATCGACAGCGATATGGACCGCAAGGATCAGAGCGGTGCAGACCGCGATCTCCAGGAGCAATCGGATCACGCCCCGGACTCGTTTATTGCACGGATTCTTCCTCAGATTCTTCTCCATTTCCTCTCTCCTTTTTATCATCCTTCGCCTGAAAAGAAACCTGGTTTCCCTGGACGGAAAAAGCAAGCGTATAGGTATATACGGTATTGTCCTCAGACATCAGCTGGAAAGATAC
>DVLJ01000231.1 GCA_018715565.1 Candidatus Ventrimonas merdavium | reverse complement strand
GTCATAACGGTCATCATCATCGCGATCATCCCGGTCGTCGTCATAACGGTCATCATCGCGATCGTCCCGATCGTCATCCTTACCGTCCCACTCGCCGTCTTCATCCACCCAGTATCCATCCGGCGTACGGGCATTCGTCAGCAGGGAACCGTCGTCCTTCAGATAATACCAATCATCGTCCACATGGATCCAGCCGGTCTCCATATATCCTGCGGCATCAAAATAATACCACTTGTTATCGATCCATTTCCAGCCATTTTTTGCATAATCGTCATAATCGAAATCATCATCATCAAAGTCGTCATCATCGTCGTCGATTTCGTACCACCAGCCATTGGCATCCCGGCGCCACTCATCGGCATAGGAAATCACCGGCAGGGAAAGACTCAGCGCCAAAGCCGCGCTCAGGGAAAGCAATAATGTTTTTCTCATTCAGGGTCCTCCTTGTCATTGTTCTACTCATTATGACTGTTTAAGCCGATGATATTATACCATAACCAGCCATATCGTTCTGTAAAATGTTGGTAAAACCTATGTAAAATATATGATTTTTCAATCCCGACAGGAGCGGACGGAAACGCAGAACAGGCCTTTTATTTTCCAAATATTTTTTCTGCCCGCGCCATATTCTCCACAATGGACACCTCAAAGGGGCAGCGGCTCTCGCAGGCCCAGCAGCCGATACATTCCCCCGCGTGATGCTCCAACAGGGCGTAATGCTCTCTTACGGTCTCCGGGACGGTCCCCTGGGCCAGGGCCAGGTTCAAAAACTTGGTAATGGACGCCACATCCAGCTTCTTCGGGCAGGGGGCGCAATGGCTGCAGTACATGCAGTGCCCTTTCCAGCTGATGTTGGGGAACGACGCCAGGACGGCGGCGTAATCCCGCTCCGCATCCGGAGCGTCCTCATAGGCGGCGCTGGCTCTTAGCTGCTCCACGGAATGGGCCCCGGCCAGGACCGTGGCCACCGCCGGCCGGGTCAGGGCATAGTGGATGCACTGGACCGCCGTCATGGCTTTCCCCGCCGGGGACAGCTTCGCATCCAGCAGATCCCCGCCGCCAAAGGCTTTCATCACCGTGATGCCCACGCCCCGGGCCTGACAGGCCTCGTACAGCTTTTCCCGCTGAGGATCCATATTGATCAGATGGCCCTCGTAGTTTTTCCCATTCCACAGCTCTTCCACATCCTCCCCTGCCGGCTGCAGGTCGTAGCAGGGATTGACGCTGAACATCAGCACTTCGATCAGGCCGCTTTCCACGGCTTTCAGCGCCACCTCCGGGTTGTGGCTGCTGAGGCCCACATGGCGGATCACCCCGGCCCGCTTTTTCTCCTGGACATATTCCATGACCGGACCATTTACGATCTCCTCCCAGTCCTTTAAGGAATCACAGTAGTGGATCATCCCCACGTCCAGATAGTCCGTCCGTAAAAGCGCCATCATTTCCTCAAAGCCGGCCCGGACCTCCTGGATGTCCCGGCTCCGCTTATACTGCCCGTCCTTCCACACAGAACAGACGTGGGACTGGATCAGGAACTGATCCCTCCGCCCCTGGAGCGCTTCCCCTACGGCTGCCCGGATCTCCGGGTTCGAGGTGTAGAGATCAAAATAATTGATCCCCAGCTCCTGGGCCGCGTCGAACAGCAGCCTGGCGTTCCGGCAGCCGTCCTCCCCAAATCCCTCGCATCCCATGCCGATCTCACTGACCTGCAGGCCAGTATTGCCTAATTCGCGGTACTTCATAGATACAACCTCCCATCGCGCTTGCTTATTCCCTTGCTTATCCCCCTGTTTATTTATCCGCTGCCCGTTTCTATGTGCAGCCTTCTTATATACAGGCGTCTACATCAAGCATACACGGGGAAGGCCGATCAGGCAAGCGGTTTTCAGAAATTTAGGAAAGGGCCTGGATGATCCCCCGTTCCAGGTAGCTTGCCACTGCCGCCTCCACGGTCTCCAGAGTAGTATATTTCGGCCTATATCCCAGGAGCCGCTTCGCATTTTCTGTACTGCACTGCCCACATCGACTTCGTTTACTTACGTTCTGTCACTTGCATTTATTCCATACTTTCACGGAAGAAATTCTCCAGCCGGTCAAACGGGATCTTGTCCACGTCGTCGTAAAGATCCACATGGTTCGCCTCGGGTACGATGCACAGCTCCTTCGGCCCCGTCACTGCCTCATACGCGCCTTCGCTGATGGGCCGGGTCTCCGCCTGCTCTCCCGCCATAAAGAGCACGGGCTGAGTGATCATATCCAGATGGTCCAGCAGCTGGAAATTATAAAATGCCAGGCTGCTGGTGGTGGTAAAGCCGCCCAGCGCCCTGGGATGATGGCCCCGTTCCAGTCCATAGAAGCTATAGAATTCCGCCCAGATCCCCTCCAGCTCCGCCGGGATCTCCTGGGTCGGCTCTTCTGGATAAGTAGGCAGATACTGAGGCGCTCCACTGTCCACATCTGCCCACCGCTGCTGCGCCAGGACATCCATGGCCGCCTTCCACTGGGCCTGGTCCAGCCCTGCTCCAAAGGCGCTTACGTCAAACAGGCTGGCGGTGGCCACCGCCTTGATCCGCGTATCCACCTGGGCCGCCGCCAGGGCAAAGCCGCCGCTCCCGCAGATGCCTAGCGCACCGATCCGGTCCCGGTCCACATAATCCAGGGTGCCCAGATAATCCACGCCCGCGCTGAAATCCTCCGTGAAAATATCCGGAGAAGATACATGTCTCGGTTCGCCGCCGCTTTCCCCGTTAAACGAAGGGTCGAAGGTCAGCACCACATATCCCCGCTGTGCCAGCTCATTAGCATAGACTCCAGGGCCCTGTTCTTTCACGCCGCCATAAGGCGGGCCGATCACCAGCGCCGGATATTCCGTCTCTGCATCCATGTCCTTTGCGGTGTACAGATCGCCGGAAATCGTGATCCCGTAGCGGTTTTGATAGGTAACTGCTGTTCTCTCTACGTTTTCATTCAAATCAAAAATGTAATATTCCTCTTCTTTCATTTCCGCATCTCCTTCTGCATCATTTTCCTCCGCGGTTTCCTCATTTGCTGGCGTGCTTCCGCTTTCTGCTTCTCCCTGTTCCGTCTGCGTATCCTGTGCAGATGTTTCTGCCTGCGTACTCTGGGCTGCCGTCTCCTGTCCATTCTGTCCCGCGCAGCCAGATAAGCCTGCTGTTATGACAGCGGCTGCCAGCAGCATAGAAATTGATGTTCTTCTCATTTTAATTTTCCTCCTCATCTTCTTTTTGCTTACAGACTTGTCAAAACCGGATTCTCCAGATAGTCATACAGCCGGTCGATCTCACTTGGTTTCCCGCAGTCCAGCATGGACGGACAATGCTTATCCAGCCCGGAGATCCGCCCCATATCCTCTTCATCCAGGGCAAAATCCCAGATCGCCAGATTTTCTTCCATTCTCTCCCGGTGCACCGACTTGGGAATGATGACGATCCCCTGCTGGATGTTCCACCGCAGGATCACCTGTGCCGTCGTTTTCTGATGTTTTGCGGCAATCTCCTGCAGAACAGGCTCTGTAAACATCCCCTTTAGTCCCTCTGCAAAGGGCGCCCACCCCTGGGGCTGTACCCCCAGCCTGCGCATCACGGCAAGGTCTTCTGCCCGCTGAAAATGGGGATGCCGCTCAATCTGATCGACCATCGGCTTGATCTTTACGTTATAGCAGAGATCCATCAGCCGCGCCGCGTCAAAGTTGCACACCCCGATGGCGCGGATCTTCTTCTCCTGATAAAGCTCTTCCATCCCTCTCCACGCGCCGTAATAATCCCCCAGTGGCATATGGATGAGATAAAGATCCAGGTAGTCCAGCCCCAGCTTATCCATGGAGCGGGCAAATGCCTCCTTCAGGTTTTCATATCCCATCTCCTGGATGTAGGCTTTCGTTGTGATAAAAAGCTCTTCTCTCCTCACAAGATCTTCCGAAACCGCTCTTTGGATCGCCCGCCCGACTGCCTCCTCGTTTTGATAGGAGCTGGCGGTATCGATCAGGCGGTATCCGGTCTGGATCGCCTGATAGACCACCTCCTCACACGCCTGCTCCGGCACCTGAAAGACGCCAAACCCTTCCTGGGGCATTTCCACATGATTTCTTAATTTTACATACTGCATCATTCTTCCTCCTCGTACGGGGAAACCGTAATGATTCCGCTTAAGCTTTCAATAAATTCTTCCCCTGAAACCACGGTCCCCAGTTCATACAGGCTGCCGTTCGGCATGCACGGCGCGTAAAACATGACCACATCGCCCCAGGGCTCGTAATAGGAGAGAGAACCCGGTTTTCCGCCGGAAAGGGGCGTCCCCTTCGTACTCAGTCTTTTCGGATAAAAGGTCATCTCATTATTGCTGAACGGCTCCACTTTCGTTGCCAGCGGAAGCTGGGCATACAGCTCCTCTGCCGCCCGGCTGTCGTTCAATTCGTAAATAATCTCACATCTGTCTGATCTTACAGAAATCCTCATCGTTTCTTCCTCCTGATCTCCTTTCTTTTCACCGTTTGTCCCCATCCTCCACGGAACGGATCATAAAATCCACAACGTCTACCCGCCTTTGGGCGATGTGAAGATCATCCATCAGCTTCTTCCGCTGACAGACCAAAAGCCTGAGCTGTTCTGTTCTGCAGTCCTTCTCTGCATACTGGATGTACTTCTCTGCCGTCTGTTCTTCAAAACCGCAATCCCTGTGCAAATAGCCACTTTCTGCGGACAGCAGGGCCGCATTTCCCGGACAATCCGGGCCATATTAAGCGGACAGCTTTAGAGACCAGCAGGACAGAGAGGAGGCTCCGCCCTGCTAATCAGTATTGATCGTTA
>DVLJ01000230.1 GCA_018715565.1 Candidatus Ventrimonas merdavium | reverse complement strand
GCATAAAGCTGATGGCTGCCACGTTCAAAAAGTACGGAATCCCACAGGAAGAACTTCGGAAGATCATTCAGGAAAAGTACAATCTGACGGAAGAAGAAGCGGAACAGTATCTGGAATAAGATAGAAGGGTTCAGAAAAACGGAAATCGAACCGTACAGAAGAAGGGAATATCCAAAACTTTCAAATAGCTTTTGGCAAGAGATGCTCTAAGTGATTTCTTAATCATGGCTTTCGTTATGATTGGGGAAGGAATACTTAGAGCATTTTCCGTTCGGGAGATATGGTCATGGAAAACGAAAAATCACCTGCTGTACAAGCGTTTGCGCCGCGGCGACGGATGGGGGAGGCCCGATCAAATTCCCCTCCGTGCGCCGCTATACTTGCTGCCATTGGTTCGCTATTATTGTTCGTCATAATTTTTTTCCGCCTTTCTCAAAATGCTTGAAAGCCCACCCGCTATATGATAAAATAATTTTTACAATGTGTTCGTGCGTCCAAAATCCGGGACGGGAGATCGGCCCTTCCGGAGCGATGGCCGTTAGGAGCGAAAATACCATGACAGATACAACGAGGAGGATATCATGATTCAACAGCTGATTGAGAAGATTCAGAAAACCAAGGCGCCGGTATGCGTGGGCTTAGACCCGATGTTAGGCTACATCCCAGAGCACATCCTGAAGCGGTCCTTCGGAGAATTCGGAGAGACCTTAGAGGGAGCGGCGGACGCCATCTGGAATTTCAACAAGGAGATCGTGGACGCCACGTATGATCTGATTCCTTCTGTGAAGCCCCAGATCGCGATGTACGAGCAGTTCGGCATCGAGGGTCTGAAGGTGTATGAGAAGACGGTGCGCTACTGCCAGGAGAAGGGCCTGCTGGTGATCGGCGACGCCAAGCGGGGCGACATCGGCTCCACCTCCGCAGCCTATGCGACGGCCCATCTGGGGAAGGTCAAGGTAGGCAGCACGGTATGCACCGCGTTCAACACCGATTTCCTGACGGTGAACCCCTACCTGGGCACCGACGGGGTGAAGCCCTTTGTGGATGTGTGCAAGAGCGAGGACAAGGGCCTGTTCGTGCTGGTGAAGACCTCCAACCCGTCCAGCGGCGAGTTCCAGGACCGTCTGGTGGACGGCCGCCCGGTGTATGAGCTGGTGGCGGAGAAGGTGGTAGAGTGGGGCGCAGACTGCATGGACGGCGCGTACAGCAACGTAGGAGCCGTGGTAGGCGCTACCTATCCGGAGATGAGCGCGATCTTGAGAAAGCTGATGCCGAAGACCTACTTCCTGGTGCCGGGCTACGGCGCTCAGGGCGGTACGGCGAAGGATCTAAAGCCCTGCTTCAATGAGGACGGCCTGGGCGCGGTGGTGAACTCCTCCCGCGGCATCATCGCTGCCTATAAGCAGGAGAAGTACGGCAAGTTCGGAGCTGAGCATTTCGCGGAGGCGTCCAGACAGGCCGTGATCGATATGGTAGCGGACATTAACAGCGTCCTGTAACCGTGTGCCGGATCTGCACCGGAGCTTACAGGAGTATACACTGGAGCAGAAGGCGGCAGAGAGGACGGCAAAACGGAAGGAAAACTAAGAGAAGAAAGACAGAGGAATGTCATGAGCAAGGTGAAGATGACAGCAACGGTCGTCAGCCAGGAGGCGCTGACCGACGATATTTTCAGTATGTGGATCCAGGCGGGCGAGATCGCGTCCCAGGCGGTCCCGGGACAGTTTATTTCCGTGTATACGAAGGACTCCGGGAAGCTGCTCCCCCGTCCCATCAGCTTATGCCAGGTGGACCGGGAGCAGGGGCGTCTGCGGATCGTGTACCGCGTGGTGGGAGCCGGGACGAAGGAGTTTGCCGGGTATCAGGCCGGAGACGATGTGGAGATCTTAGGCCCTCTGGGGAATGGCTTCCCCTTGGAGCGGGCCGCCGGAAAGCGGGCGATGCTGATCGGTGGAGGCATCGGGATCCCGCCGATGATCGAGCTGGCCAGACAGCTGGATTGTGAGAAGACAGCCGTATTCGGCTACCGGGACGTGCTGTTTTTGACGGAAGACGTGGCTCCCTACGCAGAGGTCTATGTGGCTACGGAGGACGGCAGCGCCGGGACGAAGGGCAATGTACTGGATGCGATCCGGGAGCAGGGCCTTTCTGCAGACGTGATCTACGCCTGCGGACCTACCCCCATGCTCCGGGCGCTGAAGGCCTATGCCATGGAGCAGGGCATCGAGTGCTGGCTGTCCCTGGAGGAGAAGATGGCCTGCGGCATCGGGGCCTGCCTGGCCTGCGTGTGCCAGTCTAAGGACGTGGACGAGCACTCCCATGTGCACAATAAGCGGATCTGCAAGGACGGTCCGGTATTTCTGGCACAGGAGGTGGAGCTGTGATGGATACGAAGGTAACTTTAGCCGGGGTGGAGCTGAAAAACCCGGTGATGACGGCTTCCGGCACCTTTGGGAGCGGAGCGGAGTACAGCGAATTTGTAGATCTGAACCGTCTGGGAGCGGTGGTGACCAAGGGCGTAGCCAATGTGCCCTGGCCCGGCAACCCCACGCCCCGGATCGCGGAGGTGCACGGCGGCATGTTAAATGCCATCGGCCTGCAGAACCCGGGCATCGACGTGTTCGTGGAGCGGGATATCCCGTATTTAAAGCAGTATGATACGAAGATCATCGTGAACGTGTGCGGGAAGACTACCGAGGATTATCTGGAGGTGGTGGAGCGGCTGGGAGACGAGCCGGTGGATATGCTAGAGATCAACATTTCCTGCCCCAACGTCAAGGAAGGCGGCATTGCCTTCGGACAGGACCCGAAGGCCGTAGAGGCGATCACCCGGGAAGTGAAAAAGCACGCGAAGCAGCCGGTGATCATGAAGCTGAGCCCCAATGTTACGGATATCACGGTGATGGCCAAGGCAGCGGAGGCGGGGGGAGCGGACGTGCTGTCCCTGATCAATACCCTGACCGGCATGAAGATCGACATCAACCGGAGGACCTTTGCCATCGCCAACAAGACCGGCGGCATGTCCGGTCCGGCGGTGAAGCCGATCGCCGTGCGGATGGTATATCAGGTGGCAAACGCGGTCAGCCTGCCGATCATCGGCATGGGAGGCATCGCCACGGCGGAGGACGCCCTGGAGTTCCTCATGGCAGGGGCCACGGCGGTGTCTGTGGGAACGGCTAATTTCTACGATCCCTACGCCACGGTGAAGATCGCGGAGGGCATCCAGGCTTATATGGAGAAGAACCGGGTGGAGAATCTCCGGGAACTGATCGGCTGTGTGAAATAAAATCATAAAAGGAGCATACCATGGAAGATTATAAGAAAGAATTTATTGAATTTATGATTGACTGCGAGGTGCTGAAATTCGGCGACTTCGTGACCAAGAGCGGAAGAAAGACCCCGTTTTTTGTCAACACCGGCTTTTACCGCACCGGCACTCAGCTGCGTCGGCTGGGCGAGTATTACGCCAAGGCCATCCAGAATACCTTCGGCATGGATTTTGACGTGCTGTTCGGACCGGCCTACAAGGGGATCCCGCTGACCGTGGCGACTACCATGGCGATCAGCGAGTTCTACGACGCGGATATCCGCTATTGCTCCAACCGGAAAGAGGTGAAGGATCACGGCGATAAGGGTATCCTGCTGGGAAGCCCGATCGCGGACGGCGATAAGGTAGTGATCATCGAGGATGTGACCACGGCGGGAACCTCCATTGGCGAGACCCTGCCGATCATCCAGGCGCAGGGCGATGTGGATGTGCTGGGCCTGGTGGTGTCCGTAGACCGCATGGAGCGGGGCAAGGGGACCAAGTCTGCGTTAAAGGAGATCGAGGAGACGTATGGCTTTAAGACCACGGCCATTGTGACCATGGCGGACGTGGTGGAGCATCTGTACAACCGTCCCTATAAGGGCAAGGTGATCATCGATGACGCCTTAAAGGCTGCGATCGACGCATACTACGAGCAGTACGGAGCAGAGTAAGGAGTGCCTGTTATGGAAAAGATCTACAAGACCATGCAGAGGACCGGCGCCTGCAGCATTGCCGTCGGGATCGTGATCCTGACAGCCGGGATCACCGTAGGAGTCTGCTCCATCATCAGCGGAGCGATCCTGCTGAAACGGAAGAACGAGATCATATTTTAGGGAGCGCAGCAGCGGACGTTCCCCTGAGGATAAGGATCAGCATGCGGCAGTTTCTGCCCTGGAGGGGGCAGGAACTGTTCTTTGCTGTCATTGGATGAAGCGGTATAGAGTGAAGCGGAATATGACGTTCTGCCGGCGTGCCGGCGGGACTTTTGAATAGAGAAACGATTGTTGAGGGATTCTTATGATAAGAAATACGACCAGGAACCAGAAGCTTGGCTGGGTGCTGTTTTTGGCTTACTTAGCCCTTCTGGTCTATTTCCTGTTTTTTGCGGAATCATTTGGCCGGGTTTCGGAGAACCGGGATTACGCGTATAATCTGGAACTGTTTAAGGAGATCAGGCGGTTTTATACCTACCGGGAGCAGCTGGGGATGAAGGCATTTCTGCTGAATGTGTTCGGCAATGTGGTGGCGTTCACGCCCTGCGGCTTTCTGCTCCCCATCGTCAGCCGGAGAGGGCGGAAGTGGTACAATGCGATCCTTCTGTGCTTTTCCTTAAGTCTCTGCGTGGAGACGGTGCAGCTGATCTGGAAGGTGGGAAGCTTTGATGTGGACGACCTGTTTTTGAACACCTTGGGCGGCGGTCTGGGCTATGTGATGAACCGGATCGTACAGCATTTCCGGATAAGGAGGAGACGGCGTGGCAAAAGGACCCCGTAAGATATCTTATATTAAAAAGCCCCTTGCCAGACGCAGCATCTGGAGCACGGCTGCTTCGGCGGTGGCCCTGGTCTGCTGCGGGATGAGCCTGGGGATCAGCGTCCGCATGCAGGGGAGCGGCGGCCTGAACGTGGCGGCCTGGGGCCTGAGCAGCCTGCTGTTTGCCATTGTGGGGCTGTGCTATGGGATCACCGCGTTTCTGGAGGCGGAAAAGAATTATATCCTGGCGAAGATTAGCACAGGCGTGAGCGGCACTCTGACGGTGTTCTGGCTGTGCATGATCTTAGTGGGGCTGCTGGCGTAGGGCGGACAGTTTTTGGAGGCAGGTCGGAGCGTTCCCTATCCAGGCGGAGAAGCTCCAGCCAGCCAGACGCGGCAGCGCCCGTCGGCCAGGCCAGGAAAACCTGGTGCGGACGCAAAGAAAGGAAGACGGAATATGAAGTATCAGGAATTGTGGAATCGAGAGAATACGCAGATCATGGAACGGTATGACCTGGCTATGGAGCGGATCGCCCAGATCCCTGGGGAGGCGCGGGTGCAGGAACCGTTCCGTTCTTATTTTGAGGCGGTGTGCCGTTTTGCCGGACAGATCGAGGAGTTGGCCAGGCGGCAGCTGCGGGAGGAGCTGGAGGATCTATCGCTGGCAGAGCTGCAGGAACTCCAGAAGTCTCTTTATCAGGATGTTCTCCCGGACCATTATGAGAAAAGCTACGCCAACCCCGCCTGGGCGGTGGAGCAGCTGGGGCCGGAATTCGGGCCGCTGCTTTCGGCGTTCTATGCCCAGTTCCGGGAGGCGATCGTGTTTGCCTACGAGTGCAGATTGACGGATATTGCGATCCTGTGCGAGACGTTTTTGGAGATCTACGGAGAATTTGAGGAGGCAAAGGCGGAAGGGAGGGAGGTTCCGGATCAGCGGGCGGTGAAGCAGGTGCTTTACTGGTTCTTCAGCGATTACACCGACGTGACCCTGACCTACCGGATCCGGGAGCAGTTAGATCCGTCCCTGTCCTTTGCAAAAGATATCATCCTGGGATCGGATCTGACGGATCTGCGGTATCTGTACCGGTTCGGCGAGTATATCTCGGAGGGAGAGCTCCAGATCGCCGGTTATCTCAATTCCCTGCCCCAGGAGACGATCGACCGGATGGCGCGGACCTATACGGAGGGCTACCGGAAGGGATTCGAGGTGATGGGACGGGATCTGTCTAAGAAAAAGACCGTGGCGATCCGTTATGAGCTGGGCTTTGAGCGCATGGTGCGGGCGGCTATCCGCCAGTTTGCCGACATGGGACTGGAAACGATCCTGTACCGGACGGCGTCCTGGCTGGTGACGAAGACGCCGGGGAGAAAGGTGGGCTATCACGGGACCTCGGCCAATCAGCAGTATGACTACGATCACCGGTATGATCAAGCGATCTTTTATGATAAGGCGTTTAAGGAGCGGAAGCTGGCGGTGCTGAAGACCGCCTATGAAACTTATAAGGCAGAGGCGGCCCAGTTTGCCGGGCCGGCAGTGATCGAGACATTTGGTGAGGACGGCTTTGAGCCGGTGAACAAGCCGGAGGCTTACGCACTCAGCAAGAAGCAGCAGGAGCTGACCATCGCCTATTCTAATGAATCCATGCCGGTGGTGAACCAGTACTTGCCTGGGGACGAGACCAGCTTTACGATCATCGCCTTCCCGGTCCCGGCGATCGGACCGGATTTTGAAGAGATCTTTGGGGAGACTATCCGGATCAATACCCTGGATTATGAGAAATATCAGGTCCTGCAGCAGAAGCTGATCGACGTGCTGGATCAGGCGGAGTATGTGCGGGTGACTGGAAGGGGAGACAATGAGACGGATCTGCGGATCTTCCTCCACCGCCTGGAAGACCCGGAGAGGCAGACGAATTTTGAAAACTGCGTGGCGGATGTGAACATCCCGGTGGGAGAGGTATTTACCTCCCCGGTGTTAAAGGGCACCTGCGGGCGGCTCCATGTCAGCCAGGTTTATATCGCCCAGTTCCAGTTCAAGGACTTCCGGATGGATTTCCAGGATGGGATGATCACGTCCTATTCCTGCGGCAATTTCGCGGATCCGGAGGAAGGGAAGACCCTGATCCGCCAGCAGATCTTAAAGGATCACGACACCCTGGCTATGGGAGAGTTCGCCATCGGCACCAATACGGCGGCCTACGCCATGGCCAGGAGATACGGCATCGTGGAGAAGCTGCCGATCCTGATCGCGGAAAAGATGGGGCCCCATTTTGCCGTGGGCGACACCTGCTACAGCTGGAGCGAGGACGCGCCGGTGTACAATCCCAACGGCAAGGAGATCATTGCCCGGGACAACGAGGTCTCGATCCTTCGGAAGGAGGATGTGGGAAAGGCCTATTATGGATGCCATACGGATATCACCATTCCCTATTCGGAGCTGGGGGACATCACGGCGGTGTGCCCGGACGGCCGGGAGATCCCGGTGATCCGCGACGGGCGGTTTGCCGTGCCGGGGACAGAGGCGCTGAACGAGGAGCTTCTCTAGGCGCTGAGAAAAGGGCGGCCGGAGCAGAGAACGGCACAGGGGACAGACGGAGGACAGAAGACAGACAAAGGACAAAACAGAGGACAAAGAGGGAGGAGACTTGCGATGGAAACCCAGGGACTGGTGGATCTGCAGATCATGATGTTCCTTTTAATGGGCATCGGCTATTTCTTAAGAAAGTGGGAGATCATCACCATGGAGGGCAGGCGGGTGCTGATGGATCTGATCATTGATGTGATCCTGCCCTGCAATATCATCACCGCCTTTCAGATCCCTCTGGACCAGGAGATCCTGGCGGCCGGGTTCCAGATCCTGCTGATCTCCCTGATCCTGCAGGCTTTCTGCAGCCTGATCAGCGCCACCTGCTACCGGAAGGTGCCGAAGGCCCAGCGGATGGTGCTCCAGTACGGGACCGTCTGCTCTAATGCGGGCCTGCTGGGCAATCCGGTGGCGGAGGGGCTGTACGGCTCTCTGGGGCTTTTGTATGCGTCCATTTATCTGATCCCTCAGCGGATCGTCATGTGGTCGGCGGGGGTGTCTTATTTTACCCAGTGTCCCAGCCGGAAGGAAGTGGTTAAAAAGGTGGTGACCCACCCCTGCATCGTGGCGGTAGGGATCGGCGTGGTCCTGATGGTCTCCCAGATCGCCCTTCCTCCCTTCCTGCAAAAGACCGTCTCCTCCCTGGGAGGCTGCACCACGGCTGTCTCCATGGTGTTCATCGGCGCGGTGATCGCGGACGCCGGGGTAAAGGACATGGTCTCCCGGATCACGGTGATCTATGCGCTGATCCGTCTGGCTGCCATCCCCCTGGCGGTGCTGGCGGGCTGCCTGCTGGCGGGAGTAGAACCAGTAGCGGCAGGCGTCTCGGTGGTCCTTGCAGCTATGCCCGCGGGGAGCACCACCGTGGTCCTGGCCGCCAAATACCATGGAGACGAGAAATTCGCCACCCAGTGCGTGGTATTTACCACCCTGCTCTCCATGGCCGTGCTGCCGGTCTGGTGCCTGCTTTTAAATGCGGTGCTGTGATTGTGCATGTTTTCTATTGACGGTACTGGGAAAATCTAGTATGATACTCATAAGAAATAGTTTACACAAGGTTACTATTTATAAGTTAATCTAATGAAGATAAAAGGAGAACTTACAATGGCAAAAGTTGGGATCGTAATGGGCAGTGATTCGGATATGCCGATCATGGCAAAGGCAGCGGAGATCTTAGATCAGTTCGGCATCGATTATGAGATGACCATCATTTCCGCACACCGGGAGCCGGACATCTTTTTTGAGTGGGCCAAAGGGGCGGAGAGCCGGGGCGTGAAGGTGATCATCGCGGGAGCGGGCAAGGCAGCTCATCTGCCGGGCATGTGTGCGGCGATCTTCCCCATGCCGGTGATCGGAATCCCCATGAAGACTTCGGATCTGGGCGGTGTGGATTCCCTGTACTCCATCGTGCAGATGCCCTCCGGCATCCCGGTGGCTACGGTGGCGATCAACGGCGGCGCCAACGCAGGCATCCTGGCGGCTAAGATCCTGGCGGCTTCCGACGAGGCGCTGCTTAAGAAGGTGAAGGATTACGCCGAAGCTCTGAAGAACGATGTGGTGAAGAAGGCTGATAAGCTGGCGGATCTGGGCTACAAAGAGTACCTGGCGCAGATGAAATAAGGATGGAAAAGGCGAGCGGAGCCCAAAGAATAGGATTGCAGAGGAACATAAAGGCAGGATCATAAAGAAAAGAATCGCAAAAGAAGGATCACAACGGAAGGATCACGGAGGAGAACAGTATGGATTACAAGAAGGCCGGAGTGGACATCGAGGCAGGCTACAAGTCGGTAGAGCTGATGAAGGAGCATGTAAAAAAGACCATGCGGGAGGAAGTGCTGGGAGGCTTAGGAGGATTTTCCGGAGCCTTTTCCCTGGCGAAGATCAAGGAGATGGAGGAGCCGGTGCTGCTGTCCGGGACCGACGGCTGCGGCACGAAGGTGAAGCTGGCGATCATCCTGGATAAGCACGATACCATCGGCATCGACGCCGTGGCCATGTGTGTGAACGACATTGCCTGCGCCGGCGGAGAGCCGCTGTTCTTCCTGGATTACATTGCCTGCGGCAAGAATTATCCGGAGAAGATCGCGGACATCGTAAAGGGCGTGGCGGAAGGCTGTCTCCAGTCGGAGGCGGCGCTGATCGGCGGCGAGACGGCGGAGCATCCGGGACTGATGCCGGAGGAGGACTACGACCTGGCCGGATTTGCCGTGGGCGTCTGCGACAAGAAGGAGATGATCACCGGCGAGCAGTTAAAGGCCGGGGACGTGCTGATCGGCATGGCTTCCACCGGCGTGCATTCCAACGGATTCTCCCTGGTGCGCAAGGTATTTGAGCAGGAGATGACACGGGAGGGGTTAGAGACCTACTATGAGGAGCTGGGCGCCACTCTGGGCGAGGCCCTGTTAGCTCCCACGCGAATCTATGTAAAGGCGTTAAAGGCCGTGAAGCAGGCCGGAGTTACGGTGAAGGCCTGCAGCCACATCACCGGCGGCGGGTTCTATGAGAACGTGCCGCGGATGCTGAAGGAGGGCACCCGGGCCGTGATCAAGAAGGACAGCTACCCGGTGCCCCCGATCTTCGGCATGCTGGCGAAGAAGGGCGACGTGCCAGAGGAGATGATGTACAACACCTTCAACATGGGCATCGGCATGATCGTGGCTGTGGATCCGGCTGACGCAGAGGCGGCTATGGCGGCGATCCGGACGGCCGGAGACACCCCGTATGTGATCGGTTCCATCGAGGACGGAGAAAAGGGAGTGACCTTATGCTGAAAGTAGGCGTGATGGTATCCGGCGGCGGCACCAACCTCCAGGCGATCCTGGATGCCCTGGACGCGGGCCGGATCACCAATGCAAAGATCGAGGTAGTCATCAGCAACAATCCGGGGGCCTATGCCCTGGAGCGGGCGAAGAAGCACGGGATCCCGGCAGTCTGCATGTCCCCCAGGGACTATGAGAGCCGGGAGGCGTTCAACCAGGCGTTTCTGGACAAGGTCAATGGATTTGGCCTGGATCTGATCGTGCTGGCAGGATTTTTGGTGAAGATCCCTGAGGCGATGGTGGCTCAGTACGAGCATCGGATCATCAACGTGCATCCGTCCCTGATCCCCTCGTTCTGCGGCGTGGGCTATTACGGGCTGAAGGTCCATGAGGCGGCTCTGGCCCGGGGCGTGAAGGTGACCGGAGCTACGGTGCACTTCGTAGACAGCGGCATGGACACCGGCCCGATCATCCTGCAGAAGGCGGTAGAGGTGCAGGAGGGGGATACCCCGGAGATCCTGCAGCGGCGGGTGATGGAGCAGGCCGAGTGGGTGATCCTGCCCAAGGCCATCGACATGATCGCCAACGGACAGGCGTAGCAGCGGCGTTATGAGAGAGAATCCCTCAGGAAAAAGGAGGAAGATCAGATGAAAGTATTGGTAGTAGGCGGCGGCGGCAGGGAGCATGCGATCGTGTGGAAGCTGGCCCAGAACCAGAAGATAGAAAAGCTGTACTGTGCGCCGGGCAACGCAGGCATCGCTCAGCTGGCAGAGTGCGTGGATATCGGCGTGATGGAGTTTGATAAGCTGGTGGCATTTGCCAGGGAAAAGGAGATCGACTTAACCGTTGTGGCTCCGGACGATCCGTTGGCTGCAGGGGCGGTGGACGCCTTTGAGGCAGCCGGACTGCGGGCGTTCGGTCCCCGGAAGAACGCGGCGATCCTGGAGGGATCCAAGGCATTTTCCAAGGATCTGATGAAGAAATACGGGATCCCCACGGCGGCCTATGAGACGTTCCGGGAGCCGGAAAAGGCGCTGGAGTATCTGGAGACGGCGAAGATGCCGATCGTATTAAAGGCGGATGGCCTGGCTCTGGGCAAGGGCGTGCTGATCTGTCAGGATCTGGAGGAGGCCAGGGCCGGCGTGCGGACGCTGATGCTGGATAAGCAGTTCGGCTCTGCAGGGGATGAGATCGTGATCGAGGAGTTTATGACCGGGCGGGAAGTGTCGGTGCTGTCCTTTGTTGACGGCAAGACGATCCGTATCATGACCTCTGCCCAGGACCACAAGCGGGCCAAGGACGGCGATCAGGGACTGAATACCGGCGGTATGGGGACCTTTTCCCCCAGCCCGTTCTATACGGCGGAGGTGGACGCGTTCTGCAGGGAGCATATCTACCAGCCGACCGTGGACGCTCTGCGGGCAGAGGGGCGGGAATTTAAGGGCATTATCTTTTTCGGTCTGATGCTGACAGCGGACGGGCCGAAGGTGCTGGAGTACAACGCCCGGTTCGGCGATCCGGAGACCCAGGTGGTGCTGCCCCGGATGAAGAACGATCTGTTAGAGGTGTTCGAGGCGTGCATCGACGGAACCCTGGATCAGATCGAACTGGAGTTTGAGGACAACGCCGCGGTATGCGTAGTCCTGGCTTCGGAGGGCTATCCGGAGCACTATGAAAAAGGCTTTCCCATCAGCGGCCTGGAGCAGTTTGAGGGCAAGGACGGCTATTATGTGTTCCATGCGGGGACCAAACTGGATGCAGAAGGCCGGATCGTGACCAACGGCGGCCGGGTGCTGGGCGTGACGGCGCTGGGAAGCAATTTAAAAGAGGCCCGGGCCAATGCTTATAAAGCTTCGGAGTGGATCTCCTATCAGGGGAAATATTGCAGGAGCGATATCGGTAAGGCCATTGACGAGGCGTAAAGAACGATAGAGAACAAGAAAGAGCAAGAACGAACAAGACATCAGAGAGCGGCGAGAACGCAGAGGAGGTCCTTCGGAAGGAGGGCCTCCTTTTTTGGTTCAGATAAAACGCAAACAGATAAAACGCAAACCCAAAACGTAAACTCAGAAAACAAATACGGTTGACATTTTTTGTATGCTTTGTTATAGTAAAACAAGATTGTAAACTAATGGAAACGAGTTGGTTTACAAATGGAAAAGCAATAGATCCAGGGGTAGATCCGGGCATTCCCAAAGGAGGGTAACAGAGAGATGGAGCAGAGAACGGTATTGGGCGCGGTCCGGCAGCTGACGGCAGATGGGTTCCTGACGGCCATCCTGGTTATCCTGGGGATGATCAAGCTGCCTTCCCTGATCCCGGGGGCGGAGTTCCAGCTGTCCGCACCCTATGCGGTCTGCCTGGCTGCCTCAGTAGGGTTCCGCCGCTATCTGGGGATCGGTGTCTGCGCCAGCTGCATCCAGCTGCTGCTGGGCACCCATACGGTGTGGAATGTAGGCATCGCGATGGTCTTTCGCCTGACGGCAGGAGCGCTTGCGGCCTGGAGGCCGTCTGGGAGGCTCCGGCTCATGCTGGCTGGGCCGGTGGGGACCGGATGCGCCCGGCTGACCCTGGCAGCGATCTTTCAGGTGCCTGTGCTGCCGCTTTTGGCCGCGGCCCTTCCGGGGATGGTGTTTACGGCAGCGTGCACCGGCGTGCTGTACCCAGTGTTCTGCCGGGCGATGGAGCAGGGAGGCGTCCGGAACGTTCGGAACGCCGGATGAGACTGGGAGAGTGAGGAGTGACTATGAGTACAGGCTTATACAGTGTAAAAATGCGGGCCAGCCGGCAGGAAGGCGGCCGCGAAGTCCATATATCCGGTGCGGAGAAGATCGTGGAGCCAGACCGGTTAAAAACCATCTGCGATCAGCTTTTGGAGCGGGCGGTCCGCCACTCCAAGGGCGAGGCGGATTTTATCAACATCAAGGTGGAACGTGTGGCGGCGGCGGATGTGATCCGGCGGGACGCCCTGCCGGTGACTGCCTGTGAAGTGGCCACGGCGGAGGAAGGACGGCAGAAGCTGGGAGAGCTTTTGGAGCGTTCCGGCATCCCAAACGGTGAGGAGATCCTGGGGAGGATGAAAGAAACCTGGGGGATGCGGGGAGCTATGCTCCTGGATGTGGATACCCTGGAGCGCTTAGAGCCGGACCAGGGCCGGGGCGTACGGGCCACGTACATGGACGTGGCGGACAGCGGCGACGACCGGTCTCAGAAAGACCACTTTAAGGAGGCGCTGGTGCTGGCGACGAAGGTGGCCAGCCATAAGAATATCGTGGGTGAGATCTGCATTTCCGACGATCCGGACTATGTGACCGGTTACTTTGCTTCCAAGGAGCTGGGCTATGTACGGATCACCAAATTGAAGGAGATGGGATGCCCCGACGGCGGACGGATCTTTTTGTTCCGGGGCGATGAGAAAGAAGCGGAGGATTGTATCCGCTATCTGGAGCGCCAGATCATGCTGGTCCGGATCTAAGGAGCAGCTTTGAAAGGGAGGAAGGGACCATGGAGAAATGGGAACGGCTGGAACGGGAGCTGGAGGAGTTAAAGAGCCGCAGCCTGTTCCGGCGCATGACGGTTTTTGATTCTGGTCAGACGGCGGTGGCAGAGGTGGAGGGACGGCGGCAGCATCTGTTTTCCTCCAACAGCTATCTGGACCTGTGCTGCGATCCGGAGATCCTGGCCTATACAGGCCGGATCCTGGAGGAGTACGGGGCCGGCTCCGGCGGCTCCCGGCTGACCACCGGGACGACCCGGATCCATATGGAGCTGGAGGATACTATCGCCCGGTTTAAGAAGCGGGAGGCGGCCCTGGTCTTCAACACCGGCTATATGGCCAATGTGGGCATCCTGACGGCTTTGGCTGGGAAGGGGGATATCATCTACAGCGATGAGCGGAACCATGCCAGCATCATCGACGGCTGCCGCCTGTCCAGGGCGGATGTGGTCATCTACCGCCACAATGACATGGACGATCTGGAGGCCAAGATCAAGGCTCATCCCGGCCGCAGAGGGATCATCGTCAGCGACGGCGTGTTCAGCATGGACGGGGATATCGTGGATCTGCCGCGGCTGGCAGAGCTGGCGGACCGCTACGGGCTGCTGTCCATGATCGACGAGGCCCACGCCACCGGCGTGATCGGCGCCACCGGACGGGGTACGGAGGAATATTACGGGATGGAAGGCTCTGTGGACGTGCTGATGGGAACCCTCAGCAAAGCCGTAGGAGGGGAAGGCGGGTTTGTCTGCGGCTCCTCCACGCTGATCGATTATCTGATCAACAAGTCCCGGAGCTTCATGTTTTCCACAGCCCTTTCTCCGGCGACCATAGCCGCGGACAAGAAAGGGATCCAGCTGATCATGGAACAGCCCCAGCGGGTGAGACAGCTTCAGGAAAATGTCCGGTACTGCTGCCAGGCCCTAAAGGAGCGGGGGATCGAGGCCCATTCGGAGACGGCCATTATCCCTATTATCATCGGGGACGAGGGACGGGCTATGAGGGTGATGGAGCTTTTAAAGGAGCGAGGCTATTACATTTCTGCGATCCGTTATCCTACGGTGGCCAGGGGGAGCGCAAGACTGCGGGCAGCCCTGATGGCCTCCCATACCAAGGAGGATATGGATGGGCTGGCGGACGCCCTCCGGGAGTGTATGGAACTGGCGGACTAGATCGTATTTTTGCCTTCAATGCAACTTTTTGGGTATATGGGACGTCTAACGATTGAACAAATTTTAAAGAAAGAAGGTAGACACCCATGAAAAAAACTGCGAAGCGATGGATGATAGGAATGATGTGCGCCGCTGTTCTGGCAGGCACGGTGCCTGTGATGCCGGCATATGCAAATACGGCAGCAGCCGATACCCGGATCGCGCGTTCCTCCAGGTCCTCCCGTTCTTCCCGCTCCTCCCGTTCTTCTCGCGCTTCCCGCTCCCAGGCGCGGGAGGAGGAGCGGATGCGGGATGCGGCTTCCAAGGTCCAGATCGCCTTTGACAAGAAGAAGCTGGGGGACCTGGCGGATCTGTGCGAGTATCCGCTGACGGTCCTGTATGGGGACGGCCATGTGGCGGATATCGAGAACAAGGAAGCGTTCCTGGCGTTGGGAGAGGACGTGATCTTTTCCCAGAAAATGCGGGAGGCCATCGGCGCCACCAATACGGCGAAGCTGACCTATACGGAAAAGGCCGGGGCGCTGATGGGAGGGGATCACGGACTGACCCTGCGGAAACGGAATGGGAAATGGAGAGTGAACCATTTCATGGTGGATTCCTATTACGCCTCCGCCTCCGGCACCTCCGCCAGCGCCGCGGAGGACATCCAGAAGACCTTTTATTATCAGGACTTAGACACCCTTTCCCAGATGTGCGACTATCCGCTGGACTTTTATTTTGCCAACGGAGACTACCAGGCGGTCCAGTCGGCGGCAGACCTGCGGAAGCTGGGTGAGGAGAGGGTCTTCACCCAGGCCCTGATGGACGCAGTCCAGCAGGCGGATCCAAACAATCTGGCGCCCCTGGGCAGCTCCGGCCTGCGGATGGGCGGAGACCATGGATTGGAGCTGGAAAAGATGGCTTCCGGGTGGAAGATCCGGGCGATCATCCAGTAGGTGGAGGCCCTTAAGAGAAAAATTTTTTAAAAAAGTTCTTGACTTTCTCTTCCGGCTGCTATACAATACCGCTTGTAAAGCCAAAAGGCAAAGGCGTCTTTGGGGAGCACCCCCAGAGACGCCTCTTTTTGTTTCCTGGACCGGTGTCCTGGGAGACAGCCGCTTTTGGCCAAAACTTCATAAAAGACCGTATACTACCTTCTCAAAGGGACGGATCAAAGGGCAAAGGCGTCGTGCTTGTACAGCGTACAGGGATCGTGTCTTTGCCCCCTTTTTTGTTTCCGGGGAAATGGCACCCTGAGAAACAGACCGGAACAGAAGGAAGGCTGGGATCGGGAGATCGGAACGGTCAGAAGTTTGCAGGGAAAGGAGACGCAGTTATGAAAAAGAGAAATGAGAATCAGGCAGTACCCGAGTATTTTGGAAGTATGGTATTTGACGACAGAGTGATGAAAGCAACCTTGCCGGCCAAGGTGTACCGTTCCTTAAAAAGAACCATTGACGAGAACGTACCCTTAGATCCCAGCGTAGCCGACGCAGTGGCCGACGCCATGAAAGACTGGGCTACGGCTCACGGCGCTACCCATTACACCCATTGGTTCCAGCCCCTGACCGGCATCACGGCGGAAAAGCACGACAGCTTTATCGCTCCGTCCCCTGACGGCGGCGTGATCATGGAATTCTCCGGCAAGGAGCTGATCAAGGGCGAGCCCGACGCCTCCTCATTCCCCTCCGGAGGCCTGCGGGCCACCTTTGAGGCCAGAGGCTACACCGCCTGGGACCCCACCTCCTACGCGTTTATCAAGGGCAAGACCCTTTGCATCCCCACGGCGTTCTGCTCCTACAGCGGCGACGCCCTGGATAAAAAGACCCCGCTGCTGCGGTCCATGGAAGCCATCAACAAGCAGGCCCTGCGGGTGCTGCGGCTCTTCGGCAATGACACGGTCAAATGTGTCCGCACCTCTGTAGGACCGGAGCAGGAGTATTTCCTGATCACCAAGGAAATGTATGACCAGCGGCCGGACCTGCGCTACACCGGCCGGACCCTGTTCGGCACCAAGCCGCCGAAGGGGCAGGAGATGGACGATCACTATTTCGGCGTGATCAAGCCCCGGGTTTCCGCTTACATGGAAGAGCTGAACCGGGAGCTGTGGAAGCTGGGCATCCTGGCTAAGACCGAGCACAACGAGGTGGCCCCGGCCCAGCATGAGCTGGCTCCCATCTATACCACCACCAACATCGCCACGGACCACAACCAGCTGACCATGGAGATCATGCAGAAGGTAGCTGCCAAGCATGGCCTAGTGTGCCTGCTCCATGAAAAGCCCTTTGCCGGAGTCAACGGCAGCGGCAAGCACAACAACTGGTCCATTACCACGGATACCGGCGTGAACCTGCTTTCTCCGGGGGAAACTCCTTATGAGAACGCGCAGTTCCTCCTGTTCCTCTGCGCGGTCATCAAGGCTGTGGACGATTATCAGGATCTGCTCCGTCTGTCCGTAGCCACGGCAGCCAACGACCACCGGCTAGGCGCCAACGAGGCACCGCCTGCTGTGGTATCCATTTTCCTGGGCGACGAGCTGACTGAGGTCCTGGAAGCCATCGAGACCGGAACCCCCTACCAGGGAGCGGAAAAAACCCAGATGCGGCTGGGCGTGGATGTGCTCCCCCACTTTAACCGGGACACCACGGACCGGAACCGGACCTCACCCTTTGCCTTTACCGGCAACAAATTTGAATTCCGGATGCTGGGTTCCTCCAACAGCATTGCCTGCGCCAACATCATGTTAAACAGCGCGGTGGCAGAGAGCTTAAAGATCTACGCGGACCGTCTGGAGGGAGCTGAGGACTTTGAGACCGCCCTTCACGAGATGATCCGGAAGACCATCCGGGACCACAAGCACATCATCTTCAACGGCAACGGCTACGACGACGCCTGGATCCAGGAAGCCGTAGAAAAACGGGGACTGAAGAACTATCGGACTACTCCGGACTGCATGCCCCATCTGCTGGATGAAAAGAACGTGACCATGCTGACCTCCCACAAGATCTTCACAGAGGCAGAGTTAAAATCCCGGTGCGAGATCATGCTGGATAACTACTGCAAGACCATCCTGATCGAGGCCAACACCATGGTAGAAATGGCCCGGACGGAGATTGCCCCGGCGGTAGAAGCCTACGCCCTGGAGCTGGCAAAGACCGCAGCGGCCAAGAAGAAGCTGGATGCAGACTTGGCCTGCGGCTATGAGACCGGGCTGGTGAAGAAGCTGTCCGGCCTGGCAGACCAGATCGCAGAGCAGGTGGACGGCCTGGAGGCAGCCTTGGCAGAGGTGACGGCCATTGCCGATACCATCGAGGAATCCGAGGCGATCCGGGATACGGTCCTGCCGGCTATGGATGCGGTGCGGGCGGCCTGTGATGAGGCGGAGACGGTAACGGCAAAGAAATACTGGCCGTATCCGTCCTATGGGGATCTGTTATTCTCCGTGCGGTAGCGTGTGTGCCTGAAAGCGCGTGCGTGCAGACGCGCGGGTGGGCAGTATCGCCGGATAGAAGAGAGGAGAGGATGAAAAATGTATGTAGCGGTAAACACAATCTGGGTATTACTTGGAGCAGCTTTGGTATTCTTTATGCAGGCAGGATTTTCCATGTGTGAGGCGGGATTTACCCGGGCTAAGAACACAGGAAACATCCTGATGAAGAACCTGATGGATTTCTGTATCGGAACGCCGGCCTTCTGGCTGGTAGGCTTTGGCATCATGTTTGGCAGCGGCAGCGGGTTGATCGGATGGTTTGACCCGCTGATCCGGGGGGATTACAGCCATATCCTCCCCAGCGGGGTTCCTCTGTGGGCCTACGCCGTATTCCAGACCGTTTTCTGCGCCACCTCCGCCACCATCGTGTCCGGAGCCATGGCAGAGCGGACGAAATTCAGCGCGTACTGCATCTACTCCGCAGCCATTTCCCTGCTGATCTACCCCATTTCCGGCCACTGGATCTGGGGCGGCGGCTGGCTGAGCCAGCTGGGCTTCCACGATTTTGCAGGCTCTACGGCGGTACATATGGTAGGCGGCGTCTGCGCCCTGATCGGAGCCAAGATCCTGGGTCCGCGGATCGGCAAGTACGATAAGGACGGAAAGCCTCAGGCGATCCTGGGACACAACCTGACGGCAGCAGCTCTGGGTGTATTTATCCTCTGGTTCTGCTGGTTTGGGTTCAACGGAGCATCTACGGTAGGCATGGACAGCGATGCCCTGATGGAGAGCGCCGGCCTGGTATTCTTCAACACCAACCTGGCGGCGGCAGTAGCCTGCTGCGCAGCCCTGATCTTCACCTGGCTCCGCTATGGGAAGCCGGATGTATCCATGACCTACAACGCGGCCCTGGCCGGACTGGTGGGCATCACCGCAGGCTGCGACGCGGTATCCCCTGTGGGAGCGGCGGTCATTGGCATCGTGTGCGGGCTGCTGGTGGTATTGGCGGTAGAATTCTTTGATAAGATCGCAAAGATCGACGATCCGGTAGGAGCCATCTCCGTCCACTGCGTCTGCGGAGCTACGGGAACGATCCTGACAGGCCTGTTCGCCACCGGCGTTTCTACGGAAAAAGGAGTGTTCTACGGCGGCGGCTTCCATTTCTTTGGGGTCCAGCTCCTGGGCGTGGTTACGGTAGCTCTTTATGTGGCGGTGGTGATCACCATCGTATTCCTGGCCATCCGGCAGACCATCGGCCTGCGGGCTTCCGCGGAGGATGAGCTGGCCGGACTGGATATTTCCGAGCATGGTCTTCTGACTGCTTATGCAGGCTACGCCATGCTGCCGGATACTGCTTCGGCGGATCTGGCTTCCCTGGAAGCGGCAGGCGTGAAGACGGCAGGAGCAGGGACCGATGCAAAGGTGGCTGCGGTCACCGGCGATGTGCCTCCGGCAGAGGCGGTCCCGGTAAAGAAGATGCCGGCGTTTGCAGAGGCTGGAGAGCCGAAATTCACCAAGGTAGAGATCGTCTGCAAGGAGTCCCGGTTTGAGGCACTGAAGGCAGCACTCATGAACGTAGGCATCACCGGTATGACCGTATCTCATGTGCTGGGCTGCGGCATCCAGAAGGGCAAGCCGGAGTTCTATCGCGGTATTCCGGTAGAAGCCACCCTGCTTCCCAAGGTGCAGGTAGAGGTCGTAGTCAGCAAGGTCCCGGTACGGACCGTGATCGAAACCGCCAAGAAGGTCCTGTACACCGGACATATCGGCGACGGCAAGATCTTTGTCTATGATGTAGAGAATGTGGTAAAGGTACGGACCGGCGAGGAAGGCTACGACGCCCTCCAGGACGTAGAGTAACGGATAAAAATCAGACAGAAGGGAAATACAGGCCCGCCGTTTGTGCGGGCCTGTAAAAGGTTCGAGATCAGATGAGCATACGGGAAGAATGCGGAGTATTTGGCGTGTATGCGCCGGAAAAGACGGATGTGGCGGGGATCGCCTACTATGGGCTGTTTGCCCTGCAGCACCGGGGACAGGAAAGCTGCGGGATCGTGGTCAACGATGACGGCGTGTTTTTTTCGCACAAGGATCTGGGGCTGGTCAGCCAGGTGTTCGACGGGGAGAGCCTTTCCCGCCTGCCCCAGGGGACCATGGCGGTGGGCCATGCGCGCTATGGGACTACGGGGGCGAATAACCGGAACAACTGCCAGCCCATCGAGGTCAACCACAAGAAGGGGCGGATGGCCCTGGCCCACAACGGGAATCTGAGCAACGCGGCGGTCCTGCGCAGCCAGCTGGAGCTGTCGGGGGCGATCTTTCACAGCACCAGCGATACGGAGACCATCGCCTACATCGTGACCCGGGAGCGGCTCCGCACCGGCTCCATCGAGGATGCGGTGAGCGCGGCCATGGAGTCTCTGGACGGAGCCTATTCCCTGGTCCTCATGTCTCCCCAGAAGCTGATCTGCGTCCGGGATCCCTACGGGTTCCGGCCCCTTTGCTACGGAAGACGGGAGGATGGCGCCTACGTGGTGGCCTCGGAAAGCTGCGCCTTAAGCGCGGTGGGAGCGGAGTTCATCCGGGATGTGGAGCCGGGAGAGATGCTGGTGTTTGGAAAGGACGGGGTGACCTCCCGTAGGGAGCACTGCGGGACCCAGAAGAAAAAGCTGTGCGTGTTTGAATACATCTATTTTGCCCGCCCGGATTCGGTCATTGACGGAAGATCCGTTCACGCGGCCCGGGTGGACGCGGGGCGGATCCTGGCGAAGGCCCACCCGGCAGAGGCGGATCTGGTGGTGGGCGTGCCGGATTCGGGCCTGGACGCGGCCCTGGGCTTCAGCCGGGAGTCGGGGATCCCCTACGGCATCGGGCTGATCAAGAACAAATACATTGGCCGCACCTTTATCTCCCCGGGCCAGGAGGCCCGTCTGGACCAGGTGAAGATCAAGCTGAGCGCCATCGAGGAAAGCGTGCGGGGCAAACGGATCGTCCTGATCGACGATTCTATCGTCCGGGGCACCACCAGCGGACGGATCGTGAAGCTCTTACGAGACGCAGGAGCCAAGGAGGTCCATATGCGGATCTCGTCCCCGCCCTTCCTCCATCCCTGCTATTACGGGACGGATATCGACTCCTGCGAGAACCTGATCGCCTGCCATCACTCCATCGGCGAGATCGCGGACATCATCGGCGCGGACAGTCTGGGCTATCTGCCGGTTTCGGAGCTGGGCGTCCTGGCGGGGACCGGGGATTATTGCAAAGCCTGCTTTGACGGAAGCTATCCCACGCCAGTGCCTGCAGACACCCGGAAGGACCGGTTTGAGCGGAGGCTGTCAGAGCGGGGAGAGGAATAACCTTGGAGGCCGCCCCGGAGGAGATCAAAGCCTGCCGGGAAAGCGTTACCGGATCCTATCTTTAAGTGGGTCCCCCGCTCTGGGCGCAGAAGCAGTCCGGCTCATGGTCGTCAATGATACCGGCGGCCTGCAGGTAAGAATATACCATCACGGAGCCGGTGAATTTCATCCCCCGCCGTTTCAGATCCTTGGATACCTGGTCGGACAGGGGAGAGGTGGCCCGGAGGATCCCGTCCCGGTTTACCACGGTCTTTCCTTCCGTAAAATGCCACAGATAATCGGAAAAGGAGCCGAATTCCTCCTGGATCTTCAGGAAGATGCCGGCGTTATGGACGGCGGCCTGGATCTTCAGCCGGTTCCGGATGATCCCTGGATCCTCCATCAGCCGGCTGATCGTTTCCGGGGTGTAGGCGGCTACCTTCTGGCAGTCGAAGCCGTCAAAGGCCTTTCGGAAGGCCGGGCGCTTGTTCAGGACACATTCCCAGGAAAGCCCGGCCTGAAAGGCTTCTAGCACCAGCATCTCAAAGAGGTACGGGTCGTCCCTGTGGGGCCGGCCCCATTCTTCATCGTGATAATGGATATAAGCAGGATTCTTTTCATTGACCCATCGGCAGCGTTTCTTTTTCTCTATCGGTTCTGGCTCATGCGTCGGTTTCATCTTGTTGATCGCTTTCCTTTCATTGCTTCCGTTTTTCTTTATCATATCAGACAATCAGAAAAAGGACCAGAGAAATCCTCTGGAGTAAATTCATGGAAATGTAAATAAAGCGTAAGGAAGAAAATGGGGGCTTCTGGTATAATGGAGACAAAGAGGTCCGCGCCGGAAGCAGGATGCATCGGGGCGGAAACAAAGAACGGAACCGGTGTGGGATCGATGGAACGTTTCGGAAAGGGGTATGGATGATGAGAACTGGATTTGGTATGGCGGCCGCCGGAGCGGCTGCGGGACTTGTCGTAGGGGCTGTCCTGAGCTTGTTCCTGGTTGGAGCAGGGAACGGAGATCAGGTCCGGCAGGGCCGGGCGGAGCCGCTGGAGTCGGCAGAAGCGGTGGAGACTGAGTTGGAGACAGGAAGGGCTGTGGGGCCGCTTCCTGCACTGGATCCCCAGGGTCCGGAGGGCATGACGGTGTATGCGCAGCAGACATTTTGGTATAACGACACCCAGTGGGATCTCCAGATGCTGGTCCCTGCAGATCGAGTGATGGATGGAGAGCTGCTCCTGGATGACCGGAACCATTTTCAGATCCGGGCAGTCTCGGGGGACCGGGCGTACCAGTTCCTGGATGAGGGGGTGCAGTTGGGGGTGCCGGAGGCGGATGTGTTTATCGACCAGGAGGACCGGCTCCATATCGTGATCCGGGACGTGCGGACCGCCTGTTACCGGATCACCGATTATCAATATGAGAAGGAACAGGACTGCTTTGTGGGGGATCAGGTCTTGGACCAGGAAGGGACCAATGATCTGGGCGGCATCGGAGGAGAGGCGCCGTCCCGTTCCGATGCGGCGGCGCCTGCTGCTGCCGATGGGAAGCAGGCCGGCGCCTGGACCGGGGAAGCTCTGGAACGGACAGGACAGACCCAGGTATGGGGCTATCTGCGGGAGCTGGAGCCGGACCGGGTGCTGGTGGATCTGGTGGAATATGTGGATGGGGAGGACCGGGAACGGATCCGGGAACTGGGGCTGACGGAGCAGGAATTGGAAGGCGGTTACGCGATCATGGACCTGGAACCGGACGAGACCGTCTTTCCCCTGGCACCGGGGACGGTTTACTCCTTTATTGACTGGGGCCGGGATCTGATCGACTCAGATGAGCCGGAGGACCTGACGATCGTGACGGAGACCCAGGCGCTGTTTGCACGCTATCTGGACACCTATGAAGGGGGACAGCCAGGGATGCCATTCCTCTTTTCTCTGAAAAACGGCGCAGTGGTCCGGGTAGAGGAAAAGCCTATGGCATAGAGAGATGGATGTTCCATGTATCCAGGGAGAAAATGGAAAATTACATTGTATAGTGAGGTAATGTGTGATATGATGATGTATGAGAGGTGATGTTATTGAATATTACATCTGACATGATCTATGGATACACAGACGGGATCATCCTCCGGTGTCTGATGGATGGCGACAGCTATGGGTACGATCTGAACGCAGCGATCCTGAAAAAGTCGAAGGGACAGTATGAATTAAAAGAAGCGACGCTATACACGACCGTCCGCAGGCTGGAGAAGCAGGGACATGTGACTTCCTACTGGGGAGCAGAGAGCGCCGGGGCGAGACGGCGGTATTACTCCATTACCGACCAGGGAAGGGCTTATTTGAAGCAGCGGGTCCAGGAATGGAACACCATGAAGGAGCTGCTGGACACGCTGTTTCAGTGACAAGAGCAGGAGGGATGCAGGATGAAGGGAGAAGACAGGATCCGCCGCTATCTGGAGCGGGCCTTCTACGGCGTTGAGAAGAATGAAAAGGTCCGGGAGGAGATGGAGGCGCTTTTGGGCGAGCTTTTGGAAAAGTATCAGTCGCTGACTGCCCAGGGGTATGAACCGGAGGCCGCTTATCAGTCGGTGATCAGCGGCATCGGCGATATTTTTGAATTAGTAGACGGGATCGCGCAGGAGGCTCAGACCGGACGGCCGCCCTTGGGCGGACCGGCCGATCTGCGCCAGACAGACGGTTTTGGCAGCGGCTGGAAATCGTCTCCCCGTATGCTGGAAGCCGCGCCCTATGTGGCGGCGGCAGGGCTGCTTTTGCTCTGGGGAGGAAGCCTGCTGTTCCCGGCAGGTCCCCGGGCAAGGGCGCTGACCCCTATGCTGATGCTGGCCCTGGGGATCGGGGTGGGTGCGGCCGTCCTGTGGATCTGGATGAACGGAGACCGGAAGGCGGTACGGAGCCGGGCACCCAGGCAGAGAGCCGGGCGGACCGTCCAGGCTGCCGTCTGGTGCGCGGCGGCCCTGGGGATGTTCCTAGCGGCTTCCAGACCCCATCTGGAACGGCTCCTATGGCTGATCCCGTTGGCGGCGCTGGCGGTCCATCAGATGATCGCCGCATGGCTTGCTTATGAAGAGACCAAAGAAAGAAGGGATTTCCATGGATAGACGAAAGTGTTTGCTGCGGATCATATTCTGGGGCTGCGTGCTGCTGGCAGTGGTGATCCTGGGATACGGACTGTCCAGCCGGGAAGCGGCAGGTCCTGCAGCCGGCCCGGAAGCAGGCCCAGCCGGAAAGGCGGAAGCAGGCTCTGCAGCCGGACCGAAGAAAGGCCCGGCGGAGAAAAAGCCGGAGCCTGGGAAGGAATCGGAGGCGAAGGCCGCGGCAGAGACCAAACCGGGAACGGAGACGAAGAAGGCTCCGGCAGGGGAGGCGAAGGTAGGTCCGGCGGCCAAGAAACCAGCGCCGGAGGAAGGCCCGGCAGCCGGAGGTAAGGCAGGTCCCGCTGGAGGAAAGCCGGAAGCGAAGGTCAGTCCAGCGGAGAAAAAGCCGGCCACGAAGCCGGAGCCGAAGGAGGGACCGAAAGCCGGTCCGGCAGAAGACAAACCAGCTCCCAAGGCAGATCCGGCAGCGAAGGGACCAGAAGCGAAGGAGGAGGCGTCAAAAAAGCCAGAGCCCAAGGCAGGTCCGGCAGAGAAAACGCCTGGGGCAAAAGCGGGCCCGGCGGCGGCAGACCTGGTCAAGGCTGCTCCGGCGGCCACAGAACCGTCCCCCAAGGTCGCGTCCGCACCCAGTTCCCCGGTGATCGAGGCCGGAGCGCAGAAGAAAGTACCCGGAGACCAGGCTGGCCCAGGCGAGACCCGGCCTGGGCCGGCTAAGCCCGTTCCGGCTAAGCCCGCTCCGGATAAGCCGGATCCGGGAGCCCAGCCGAAGCCGTTGTAGACGGTGCCCAGACGGCCCAGACGGCAGAGAGAAGGCTTGAGTGCAGGATCCGGCCGGAGATCTGATCCGGGGAATCTAAAGAAGGAAATCCAGGACAGGAAATCCAAGACAGGAAATCCAAGACAGAAATAGAATGACGGCATGGGATCCTTGTGTTATAATGGATGGCAGTAAGAACGGTTGAGGAAGAGATGGAGGGCGCGGGATGTATACAAGGATTATATGGATCGCAGCGTGGGGGATCGTATCGCTCCTGTCATTCAAGGTGGATTGTGCCGGATTGCTATCCAACCGGGGGATCCACATCATCGGGAACGAATATTACCGGTTTTTCACCGGCCTGCTGGTGCATGTGAACCTGTTCCATTTTCTGATCAACGCAGTCGCCCTGTATTGGGTCCTGTATTTCTTAGACCAGAAGATCAGCGATGTGCGGTTATTGCTTTTCTCGATCGTGGCGGGGACCTTGGCCAATGTAGTCTTTTCCTGCATCTATCCGGACAGCCAGAGCGTAGGCGGCTCTCCAGTCGTGTTCAGCCTGATCGCGTTTTTGGCGGTCCAGCAGCTGCTGCAGAAAGAGCTGCCCAGGTTTGACTTCCGCACGGCGTATGGCCAGTGGATCATCGGCTACGCCATCCTGGGCAACATCCCGGTATTTTCTAAGAACCTCTCGACGCTGGTCATCCATGCCATTGCGTTTGGGATCGCGTTTTTGTTAGGGGCGGCCGGGATCAAGCTGCATATCATGATAGGACCTTAAGCGGCCGGAACTCCATCCAGCCGCTTTTCTCTGTTTTGGTCCGCACATGGGCCGATGCCGGTCCGCAAACTTGTAATTGCATCTGCCGCCCAATTCATGTATAATGATAAAAACATTTTGAAGGAGCAAACAACACACGATGGAACGGAATGCATTTAACATTGCCATTGACGGTCCCGCAGGGGCCGGGAAGAGCACGATCGCCAGGATGGCGGCCAGGCGGCTGGGCTTTATCTATGTGGACACCGGAGCCATGTACCGGGCGATCGCCCTGTTTTTTCTCCGGCAGGGCGTTCCCGCGGGAGACGAGGCGGCGGCCGGACAGGCTGTGGCCGGAGCGGATATCACCATCCGCTATCAGGACGGCGAGCAGCAGGTCCTGCTCAACGGGGAGAACGTATCCGGCCTGATCCGCACAGAGGAGGTCGGGAACATGGCTTCCTCGGTCAGCGCCTATCCGGCGGTGCGGGCCCATCTGCTAGAGCTGCAGCGCAGCCTGGCAGCCGGTGCGGACGTGATCATGGACGGACGGGATATCGGCACCTGCATCCTGCCGGACGCGGATGTGAAGATCTATCTAAGCGCCAGTCCCTCCGTACGCGCCATGCGCCGCTATAAAGAGCTGAAAGAAAAAGGAGAGGCGTGTAATCTCGCGGAAATTGAGCAAGATATAATCGAGCGGGACGAGCGGGACCGGAACCGGGCGGTCTCTCCGCTGCGGCAGGCGGAGGACGCGGTCTATGTGGACAGCTCGGAGATGACCATCGAGCAGGTGGTGGAAGCGATCCTGGCGGAGGCACGGGCCAAGGGGCTGGACGCCGGGAGCCCGGCGTCCGGGGGCCAGACAGCCGGGGATCAGGCGGCTGGAGGCCCGGTATCTAAAAGCCAGGCGCCCGGTGACTCAGATGCCGGTGACCGGGAGAGAGCAGGCTCAGATCAGGAGGACGCCGGATGAAGGTGATCGTAGCAAAGACCGCAGGCTTCTGCTTCGGCGTGAAGCGGGCGGTGGACATGGTCTATGAACAGATCGAGGCCGCTGACCGGCCAGTCTGCACCTTCGGCCCCATCATCCACAAC
>DVLJ01000229.1 GCA_018715565.1 Candidatus Ventrimonas merdavium | reverse complement strand
GATCCAGGAGACCTTGACAGAAGAACGCTTTATGATCGCGATGAACCGGAACCATCCCTTTGCCTCGGAAAAAGAGCTGGATATCTCCCTTCTGAAGGAAGAGCCCTTTATCAGCCTTCCCTCCGGGTACTCTTTCCGCGCCTGTACGGACAGCATATGCGAAAAGGCCGGGTTCACGCCCCATGTCGTTGCCGAGTGCTTTCACTGCCAGATGCTGGATCTGATCGCCGCAGATGTGGGGATCGCGCTGGTCACGGAATCCTTCCAGCGCAAATGCCTTTACAGCCATTCAGTAAAAGTCATTCCCATCGCAGGTCCCGCCATCACGCGGCCGCTGGTCATCGTCCGCAATCCTGAGCGCCATTTTTCCCTGGCCGCACAGAGCTTTCTGGCATTTATGAAGAAATATTTCAGCGAGCAGCCTCATACCGCATTCGTCTGCGATGAATCTGAGACCTGCGGCTACTAGCCTCAGCACGCTCCCTCCGGGGCTGGTCTAGATCTCCACTCGTGCCGCTGCCCCTTTTCGCCGGAAAATAGGCATAAAAAAAGAGGGTATCCCCCAAGTCCTTCTCAGACTTCCGGGGATACCCTCTCTTGGTCTTTCGTTCTTCTGCCTGCGCTCCGGATCCAGGAATGGCCCTGGCGGCGGAGAACAGGGATCGGCTCCATGGCTCTTCCATCGCTCCGAACAAGCTTACTTGGCGTAATCTGTTGCCCGGGATTCCCGGATGACGTTGACCTTGATCTGTCCCGGATACTCCAGCTCATTCTCAATGCGCTTGGAGATCTCGCGGGCCATCAGCACCATATCGTCATCGTTCACCTGCTCCGGCACGACCATGATGCGAACCTCACGGCCTGCCTGGATGGCAAAGGACTTATCTACGCCCTTAAAGGAATTCGTAATATCTTCCAACTGTTTCAGTCTGTTCGTATATGTCTCCAAAGTCTCGCGCCGTGCGCCCGGTCTTGCCGCGGAGATCGTATCTGCGGCCTGCACCAGACAGGCGATCAGGCTTTGTGGTTCAGCATCGCCATGATGGGATTCCACGGCATTGATCACGGTCGCAGACTCTTTGTACTTTCTGCAGAGCTCTGCACCCAGCTGTACGTGGGAACCTTCCATCTCATGGTCAATGGATTTACCAATGTCATGTAATAAACCGGCACGTTTTGCCATGCGGACGTCTACGCCCACCTCTGCGGCCAGCAGTCCTGCTAACTGAGCCACTTCGATGGAATGCTTCAACGCGTTCTGTCCGTAACTGGTTCTGAACTTCATCTTGCCGAGAAGCTTCACCAGCTCCGGATGGATCCCGTGGATACCGACTTCCAAAGTAGCGGCTTCTCCATCCTCACGCATGTTGGCTTCTACTTCCCGCTGTGCTTTCTCTACCATCTCTTCAATCCTGGCCGGATGGATCCTTCCGTCCACGATCAGGCGTTCCAAAGCAATCCTAGCAACCTCCCGGCGGACCGGGTCAAATCCGGAGAGCACCACGGCTTCCGGGGTATCGTCGATAATCAGTTCCACGCCGGTCATCGTCTCCAGAGTACGGATGTTCCGTCCCTCACGTCCGATGATGCGGCCTTTCATTTCATCGTTGGGAAGCTGAACGACCGATACGGTAGTCTCGGCTACATGGTCCGCCGCACATCGCTGGATGGCGGTCACCACATAATCCTTGGCCTTCTTGTCAGCTTCTTCCTTGGCTTTCTTTTCCAGTTCCTTGATCATTCTGGCAGTGTCATGCTTGACCTCTGCCTCCACAGACCGTAAAAGATATTCTTTTGCCTGTTCGGAGGTTAAACCGGAGATCCTCTCCAGTTCCTGCATCCCCTTTTCATGCAATGCCTCAACCTCGGCATTCTTTCGGTTCAGAGCCTCCTCGCGCGATGCAATTCCGGCTTCCCGCTTTTCCATCGCTTCTGCTTTTTTGTCTAAGTTCTCTTCCTTGCTCAGCACTCTTCTCTCATAGCGCTGAAGTTCCGCTCTCCGTTCCTTGGTCTCTTTATCCAGCTCATTCTTCGTCTTGATAGACTCTTCTTTCGCTTCCAGGAGAGCTTCACGCTTCTTTGTCTCTGCCGTCTTTAACGCTTCATCTATTATCTCTCTGGCTTTTACTTCCGCAGTGCCGATCTTTGCCTCATAGGTCTTCTGGCGATGAGCCACTGCGATCTTCCAGGTAATAGGCGCCACAACAACCAGCGTTATTAAAACTGCTATAATCGTTGACACAGGAGCACCTCCTCTATTTAGTTTTCATTGTACACCAATACAACACTACAATTTTAAACTGTTTTGGGCATTATGTCAAGCATCTTGCACCGGTTCGGGGTACTTCTGAGTAAATTTTTATGATGCCGCCCTGTGGCGCCGCGGTACGTCTCACTCCTGTGCCTCTTCCATCACCCGGCGGATGGCATCGAAGGAAAAGCCCCGCCGGCCCAGGGACGCGGTCAGCTTCCGCCGCGTCTCCGGGTCTGACGGGACTCCCGTCTCGTATCCCTTCTTGTTCAAAAAAGCGCGGATGACCGCCTCCTCATCCAGCTCTGCCTCCTCCAGACAGACGTCCAGGATCTCCCTGTCCACGCCCCGCTCTGACAGCTCCTGGCGGAGCTGCCGGATGCTCTTCCGGGCGGCTGCCGAGCGGATATAACGTCTGGCGTACTCTGCGTCATCCAGGTAGCGGTAGTCTGTTAAAAATCCTACCGCTTCCTCGATCTGGTCAGGCTCATAGCCCCGCTCCGCCAGCTTCCGCCGCATCTCCTGGGTCGTCCGGTCCCGGTACTCCAAGAGGGAAAGGGCGCACTCTCTGGCCGTTTTCCCAGGGACCGGCTCGGTCCTGGCGCTACGCCTCACCGTTCTCCGCCTTGTCCGCCGCCTTCTTGGCAGGCTTCTCCTGCTTCTCCGCTGCGCCGGCCTCAGGGGCGCCGGCGCCGATGCCATGGTTCTGGCGCACCTTCTGCTCGACTTCCCCGCAGATCTCCGGATGCTCCTTCAGATACAGCTTGGCGTTCTCCCGGCCCTGGCCGATCTTGGCTCCATTGTACGCATACCAGGCGCCGCTCTTCTCCACGATATTGTCCTTCACCGCCAGATCCAGGATATCTCCCTCCTTGGAGATCCCCTGGCCGAACATGATATCGAACTCTGCCTCCTTGAAGGGCGGAGCGATCTTATTCTTTACGACCTTCACCCGCACGTGGTTGCCTACCACCTCGCCGCCCTGCTTCAGGGACTCGACCCGGCGCACATCCATCCGCACGGAGGCGTAGAACTTCAGCGCCCTCCCTCCGGTGGTGGTCTCCGGGTTGCCGAACATCACGCCTACCTTCTCACGGAGCTGGTTGATAAAGATCACGCAGCAGTTGGACTTGCTGATCACGCCGGTCAGCTTCCGCAGCGCCTGGGACATCAGGCGGGCCTGCAGACCCACGTGGGAATCGCCCATCTCTCCATCGATCTCCGCCTTAGGCACCAGAGCCGCCACTGAGTCCACGATCACGATATCCACCGCGCCGGAGCGGACCATGGTCTCTGTGATCTCCAGAGCCTGCTCGCCGTTGTCCGGCTGGGAAATGTACAGGTTGTCGATATCCACGCCGATATTCCGGGCATACACCGGATCCAGGGCGTGCTCCGCGTCGATGAAGCCGGCGATCCCGCCCCGCTTCTGCACCTCCGCAACCATATGCAGAGCCACCGTGGTCTTACCGCTGGACTCCGGTCCGTAGATCTCCACCACGCGCCCCTTGGGCACGCCGCCCAGTCCCAGGGCAATGTCCAGGCTCAGGGAGCCGGTGGGCACGGTCTCAATGTTCATATTCGCTCCGGAATCGCCCAGCTTCATGATGGAGCCTTTTCCGTATGACTTCTCGATCTGTGTGATCGCTGCATCCAATGCTTTTAACTTCTCGTCCTTATTCATCCTATCCTCCAAAACGAACAAACGTTCTTATTTCCTGACTTTAATCATAGTATAGTTCCCCTGAAATGTCAACTTCTTTTTCGTGCTCTTTTGGCAGTCCCTCCTTCCTGCCTGGCAAGTGCGCAGTCTTTTCTGCCTGATAAGTGCGTGGCCTGGGATATGTGGTTCTAACGCTTTGAGATCGAGCACGGACTTGCAGACGGATTCCAGAACAGGACCGATGGTGTTCATTCACCAAAAGAAACATCTGATATGTGCTCTTGGAGGTATTTTAGCATGATAAACGGGAGAGGACAAGAGATTAGAACGGAATTTCCGAAAATTTTAGATTTCCATTTTTCCACAGTTTCCTATATCTGCATCCCTGGGGTCGCCTATGACGGCAGTTTTTCCATTCAGCATATTCTGCAGATACGGATCCACTCTGTACCTCCCTTACTTCTTATTGACATAAAACATGCATAGGACATCCTATCAGAAAAAGGCGCCCTTCCGATCACTCCCGCGACCGTCCGGACACCTTCCTCTCCATACATATCTTTTTATTTATTCTGTAATATCCGTACTTTTTCATACCATGCCGGAACGTTCTTGGAAAGAACCACAAGATGCCCATTTTTGAAAATTGCAAACCTGCGGAATTCTTTGGTATTATCATAAATTGCTGCAAGGTCACAAAGATGGATTACTTTTCCAAGATTTTCCATGCTTTCTTTATAAGGCTTTTCTACATCCTGGTCCGGAATCCCATGTCCGCCCATTTTTACCCGCTCTGCAATCCTTAATTTTGCCGTTTCTGAAGAATCCAGACCAACATAATGCATTTCTATCAGATAGCCTTGAGCTTTTGCTTTCTTGATATTTTTGATGATCGTATGACCGCAGAGCGTTGTTTCTTGATTAAAGGATATCTCCGTCTGCAAATAGTCATTCAAGCGTTGGACTGCGATCTTCCCAGCCTTCATTAAGTCAGCAGGATTTCTCCAGTCTCCAAATTCTCTTAATATTTCATCGGTATTAACCCTAGGAAAATCAGTTTGGTAATGACTGCTTTGATATAATGTTGATTTACCTGCCCCGTTGACTCCTGCAAAAGAATATACTTTTTCATTCAAAACCTCTTGTTCGCGATCGCTTCTTTTTGCCGTTTCTGCAGGATGAAATCACATAATAATGAAAAAAATTCCTGTTCATCTTGGGTTTCCGCGTTGAGAACCAACTCCATGGTCTCATCA
>DVLJ01000228.1 GCA_018715565.1 Candidatus Ventrimonas merdavium | reverse complement strand
GGGTATCAGTATAACATAAACCCTCCCCGGAAGAAACCATTTTCCACGAAAAACCGGGAGCATAGCGAAAAAACAGGGCGCGTCCCTCAAGACGCGCCCCGCGGCATTCCGTTTCATCCAGCCATATCCTGTGTCTGATCTCTCCGCCCTACTTCTCGTCCTTCTCGTCCTCGTCCTCAAAGAAATCGTCGTCGAAATCATCGTCAAAATCGTCCTCAAAATCCTCCAGATAGTCCGGGGTGAAGAAACGATATACGCCATACGCGATGGCCGCTACGGCTGCAACTGCTCCAATGATCGCCAGGATCCAGAGGATACAGGTTTTCTTCTTCTCCTCTTCCTCTTTTCTGTGCAGGAACTCGTTCAGCTTAGTAGAATTCATGATCTCCTCCACGCGGTTCAGCGCATCCTTGCTCATGGCATCGAATCTGTTCATATGTTCACGTCCTTTCTGTGATTATGGCACTGCAAGCGTCATTGCTCACTGCTTTCCTGGATATTATATCATTAATTTTGGGTTTTTACTATCCTATTTTATTCAATTTTCTATTTTTTATTCCGCAGCTGCCTACAGTTTCTGCAATTTTGCAAACGATGCAAACATTTTCTTAACACCGGCTTTATCAAATTCCACGGTAACCTCAAAATCCCGTCCTCCGTCCTGGACCTGCCGGACCGTGCCCTCGCCGAATTTGATGTGGCGCACCCGGTCTCCCGGACCGTAATCCAGGGAATCTAGCTTCTGTACGGTAAATGTCTTGCCAAATCCAGGATTCCCGCCGGAGAATGCCCCGGAGCGATATCCGGAACCGCCGCCCTGGCCGGAACCGCTCACGGAACCGGCCCCTTTTCCGAATCCACTCCCGCCCAGAGGACCGCCGCCATATCCCCCCCGGCCAGCTCCACTCAGACTGCCCATACCGCCGCCCCCGGCCGGCTTGTCAAAATACTCATTGGGCTTCTGGCCGAACCGGCTCACGCCCAGGCGTATCTGGTTCTGGTTCCAGGGCAGGTCCGCGTCCGCAAATTCATCCCGTACCGGCTTCCGCCCCAGAGCCGGAGGGAGACGGTCTGCGTCCAGCAGCTCCTCCGGGATCTCCTCCACGAACCGGCTGACCTTAGAATAGCGGGTCTCGCCCCGGGTCATCCGCAGGCGGGCCGCTGTCAGCACCAGCCGCTCCTTGGCCCGGGTGATGCCCACGTAGCAGAGCCGCCGCTCTTCCTCCAGATCCGACCGGTCGTCGGAGGTGATGGACATCATGCTGGGGAACAGGCCGTCCTCCATGCCGCTTAGATACACCACCGGGAATTCCAGTCCCTTGGCGCTATGTAAGGTCATCAGAGTCACCCGGTTCTCCGAATCATCCATCCGGTCGATATCTGCCACCAGGGAAACCTCCTCTAAGAATTCGCTTAAGTCCGGGTGCTCGGCCTCCTCGCTGTAGCTGACCGCCTTATTGACCAGCTCCTCGATATTCTCCAGGCGGGTCTGGGATTCCACCTCCCCCTCTGCTTCCAGCTCCTGCCGGTAGCCGGTCTCCTCCAGGATCTGCTCGATCAGCGTTTTGATGGACCAGTCCTCTTCCTCCATGCCCTTGCGGAACCCTTCCATCTGATCCACAAAGCCCTGGACCTTGCCGGCCGCCTTGCCCAGTCCGGGGATCGCCGGGCAGCGCCGGCACGCCTCGTAGAAGCTGAAGTCCTGCTCAGACGCCCACGCCATGATCTTCCCGATAGAAGCCAGGCCGATCCCCCGCTTCGGCACATTGATGATCCGCTGGACCGCCAGATCGTCAAGACCGTTGGCGATGGTCTTTAGATAGGCCAGGATATCCTTGATTTCCTTTCTCTGATAGAAGTTCACCCCTCCCACCAGACGGTAAGGCACGTTCCTGGCGATGCAGGCTTCCTCTAAGAGACGGGACTGGGCGTTGGTCCGGTACAGCACCGCAAAGTCCTGATAGTCCCGCCCGCTCTTTCCGATATCCGACACGATGCCGTCGGCCTCCTCATACGCCTGCTCATACTGGCGCAGCTCCACCGGGACGCCCTCCCCGTTGGCCGTCCACAGGATCTTCTCCTTCCGCCCCTGATTGTTGCGGATCACCGCGTTGGCCGCATTTAAAATGGAGCTGGTGGAACGGTAATTCTGCTCCAGCTTGATCACCCGGGCCCCGGGAAACGCGCTCTCAAAATCCAGGATATTCCCAATATTCGCCCCCCGGAATTTGTAAATGGACTGGTCGTCGTCTCCGACCACGCACAGGTTCTTGTACTTGCCTGCCAGCAGGGCGATCAGCTGGAACTGGGCCGTATTGGTATCCTGGTACTCGTCCACCATGATGTAGCGGAACCGCTCCTGATAATACTCCAGGACCTCCGGGCTGGTGCGGAACAGATCCACCGTCTTGAAGATCAGATCGTCAAAATCCAGGGCATTGTTCTTCTTTAACTCGTTCTGATACTCCTGGTAGATCTCCCCCACCTTCCGGCTCCGCCAGTCTCCCTGGGCGTTCACCTGGAATTCCTGTGGGCTGATCAGCTCGTTCTTCGCGTTGGAAATGGCGGACAGCATCTCCCGCTCCCGGTACTGCTTCGGGTCCAGATCCATCTTCTTCAGCACCAGCTTCATCAGCGTCTTCTGGTCGTCAGTATCATAGATCGTAAAATGGTTGTCATACCCCAAATGATCGATGAACCGGCGCAGGATCTTCACGCAGGAGGAATGGAAGGTGCTGACCCAGACGCTCTCCGAGCCGTAGCCCACCAGGCTGTCTACCCGCTCCCGCATCTCGCCGGCGGCCTTGTTGGTAAATGTGATCGCCATGATATTCCAGGGATTGACTTGCCTTTCCTCGATCAGATAGGCAATCCTATGGGTCAGCACCCGGGTCTTGCCGGAGCCGGCTCCCGCCAGGATCAAAAGCGGGCCTTCCGTATGGAACACCGCCTCCTTCTGCATCGGATTTAATGTATCGTAAACTGCCATCGCGCCATAAGTCCTTTCTCTCTATACTCCGATCATCATGCTCAGAGAAAAAGTATACCACAAAATCAAAGGCGGGGCAAACATTTCTGTCTGCACCGCCTGCTCTGTTCTCTGCCTGGTTCTCCGTCTGCTCAGTTTTCTCCTGCTCAGTCTTCCTCCTGCTCACCCGGCATTTCCGGCAGCCATATACAGCTTCCGTTCTCTACGACGCCTTCGGCTGCTCTCCCTCCGTTCCCGGCGACTCCAGCATTTCCTTCAAATCGTCCAGGGACAGGTTCTGCCCCTCCAGCAGCTCGTTGACTTCTTTAAATTTCTCCATCAACATCTGTTCTTCCAGCTGTTTTTCCTTCTCCCGCATGGTGGTCAGGCACTGTTCGTACTGGGCGATGGACGCCCGGACGGATTCCAGCTCCTCCTGACATTTTTCCAGCGGGGTCTTCCTTGCTCTCCTTGCCATCATGTCCCTCCTTCGACATCATCTTTCTTAAAAACAGCCTTCCGGCCATTCCATTGATAAGAGTATATGCCAAATGCCGCCGTTCTATGCGGACAAAACCTGGATTTTCCAGCTGGCCGACCCGCCGGCAAACTTTTCTGCAAAGAGCAGATTCCCCTTGCTATCTAGTTTCAAAAACTATATAATAGGGTAAGAGGTGAAATTATGAAGACAAACGAGGAACGTCTGACCGAGATCCTGGACCGCCTGGACCAGATCTCTTACATCAAGCTGGAGAAGATCCCGGAGATCGATCTGTACATGGATCAGGTGACCTCCTTTATGGAGGAGCATCTGCGCAAGGCCAAGCGGAACCCGGAGGACAAGGCCCTGACCAAGACCATGATCAACAATTATGCCAAGAACAACCTGCTGCCTCCCCCCGTCCGGAAGAAATACAGCAAGGAGCACCTGCTCCTGCTACTCTTTATCTACTATTACAAGAACCTGCTGTCCTTTGCGGATATCGAGGAGCTGTTCCGGCCCATTACGGAGAAGCATTTCCACTCCGACGGCGCCCCTTCCTTAAGCGGGATCTACCAGGAGGTGTTCTCCCTGGAGGAACAGCAGATGGAACGGCTGAAGGAGGACGTCAAGGCCAAGTTCCAGGCTTCCCAGGATACCTTTTCCGGCGCGGCCCCGGAGGACCGGGAGTACCTGCAGCTCTTTGCCTTTATCAGCGAGCTGTCCTTTGACGTCTATCTGAAAAAGCAGATGGTAGAGATGATCATCGACCAGCTCCGGGAAGAACACGCCCCGGAGACGGCCAACAAAAAAAAGCGCTGATCCAGCGCTTTTTTCTTGTCTTCGTTAGCTTTCTCTCGCTGCCGCTCTACTCTCCCTGAGCCTCGGCCAGTCTGGCAAAGACCATGTCATATCCGTCGTTCCCGTAGTTCAGCGAGCGGTTCACCCGGCTGATGGTGGCGGTGGAAGCGCCGGTCTTCTCTGCGATCTCCAGGTAGGTCTTCTTCTCTCTCAGCATCTTCGCCACTTCATAACGCTGGGACAGGGACAAAAGCTCGTTCACCGTGCAGACGTCCTCGAAAAAAATATAACACTCTTCCGGATCCTTCAACGTGAGGATGGCCTGAAACAAATGGTCCACGGCTTCTGTTTTGATCTTTTTATTCATAGAACCGGTTTTCCCTTCTTTCCCATCAAGATTCGCCTTTCGGCCCGTCTTTCATAGTTTAACACAGTAAAACCGTAAAGTCCATACTTTTATAATAAAAACTTTTCGACTACATAAGCCACACCGTCGTCATTGTTGGAACGGGTGATAAAGTCCGCTTCCTTCCGGGCGGGGAGCACGGCGTTCTCCATCGCCACCCCCAGTCCCGCAAAGCGGATCATGGAAATATCGTTGTAGCCGTCGCCGCAGGCGATCATCTCCTCCCGCTCCATCCCCAGGGTCTTGAGCAGCTGGGCCAGGCTCTGGGCCTTGTCGATCCCCTTGGGCAGCACCTCCAGGAAAAACGGATCGGAGCGGTATACGCTGAAATCCCTTCCCAGCGCCGCCTTCACCCGGGCTTCCACCATGGCCAGATAGTCTCCGTCGTCTGTCATCAAAAACTTGGGGACGGCAAAATCCACACGCTCTTCCAGATCCTCCGTCTGGCACAGCTCCATGTGGTTGATCCGGGATTCCAGCTGGGCATAGGGGCAGTCCTTGTTCGTGGTCAGGATCTTGTCCTTCTCATAGGTCAGCACGCTGCTCACCCGCTCCTCCCTGGCCAGGGCAATGATCTGCCGGTTGGCAGAGACCGGAAGCTTCTTCTCGTAGACCGCTTCCCCGGTCCTGCAGTCGGTGATCATACCGCCGTTGAAGGAAAGGATGTAGCTTCCGTACTTTTCCAGCTCCAGTTCCCTGGCCAGCGGGACCACGCCGCAGGTCGGCCGCCCGGAGGCAAGGACCACCTTGACGCCCCGCTCCTGCGCCTCCATCAGCGCCGCTTTGGTCGCGGGCGTGATCACCTTATCCCGGTTAGTCAGTGTGCCGTCCAGATCCAGCACGATCATTCTGTATCTCATATCCTTACGCTCCCTTGTATCATGGTTCTCTTCTGCTCCTTATCATAGCAGAAATCCCCACGGGCCGCAAGGACCGGGTTCCATCTGCGGCGGCAGCGTCCTTGCCCAGGTGGCCGGCGTTCTCGCTCCGGCAGCCGGCGTTCTCCTCTGACGGCCGGCGTTCTCGCTCCGGCAGCCGGCGTTCTCCTCTGGCGGCCGGCGCTCGCTCAGGCAACCAGCAATCTCGCTCAGGCGACCGGCACTCCCCTCTGACGGCCGGCGCTCCTACTCCGCCTCGCCAGCGGGCACTGCCATATCCGACAGCTCCATGTTCACGAACGCCACATGGTCCAGGGCTTCCTCTGCGATGCTGACGCAGTTGTCGGCGATACGGTCCAGGTTATAGAGGATGCCGGAAAAATCCTCCAAAAGCGCCGGATCGCAGACATTTTTCTTCACCCGGGCCAGATGGGCCTTGTTGAACTGCTTCTGGGCCTTGCGCATCTTGCTCTTATTGCGGCTGACCTTCCGGGCCGCCTCCCAGTTGCCGGTGCTCACCGCCTCGATGGCCTGGGAGAACAGACTGTTCAGGATATCGAACAAATGCCGCAGCTCTCCCGTGGCTTCCGTGGAAATGCTCCGTCCCTCATTCTGGATCTTCCTGGTCACCTCCAGGATCTCGCCGCACCGGTCAGCAATACGCTCGATATTGTTGGAAACCGTCAAAAGTCCCGCGGTCTGCTCTGACTGGATCTCTGTCAGGGTACCGCTGGAAAGCATCTTGGTGATATACTGGGAGATCTGCCCCTGCAGCCGCTTTACGGCAGAGCAGGTCTCGGAGAACCGCTTCCTGGCCGCCTCCCGGTCACCCTCGCCGGTTAAGTAGGCGCCGGCGTCCTTTAACATCTCTGCGGCGAATCCGGCACAGTGGTTCAACTCCTGGGACACCAGGTACATCGCCGCCGCAGGCTGTCCGATCACCTTATCATCCAGGAAATGGGGCTGGTACGCCTCGTTCTCGATGGGATCCTTTCCCTTGATCAGGAAGGTCACGATCTTGACCATCAACGGCAGCAGCGGCAGCCAAACCAGGGTGCATACTACGTTAAACGTAGTATGGGCATTCGCGATCTGGCGAGAGATCACTTCCACCTCCGGCCCCTTTGGCGAGATCGCCTCCACAAATCTGACCAGCAGCGGGATGATCCAGATAAAGACCATGCTGCCGGTGATATTGAACACACTGTGGGCCAGGGCCGTCCGCTTGGCGTTCTTGGACTGGCCGATGGACGCCAGCAGGGCCGTGATGGTGGTCCCGATATTATCGCCCAGCAGGATCGGGATCGCTCCCGTCAGGCCGATCACACTGCTGACTCCGTCCGGCCCCGCCTGGGAGGCAAAGCTCTGCAGCACCGCGATAGTGGCGGAGCTGGACTGGACCACCAGGGTCATGGTCAGGCCCAGGAGCACGCCCAATACCGGCACCTGGGAGACCCGCCCCATCAGATCCGTAAAGATCGGGCTGGATGCCAGCGGCTTCATCACATTGCCCATGATCTCGATCCCTTCAAACAGCAGTCCGAAAGAAAAGATCACCAGACCGATATTTTTCATTTTCTCCCTATTCGACAGGAAGTTGATCAAAAATCCGATAAAAATGATCGGATAGATATAGTCGCTGATCTTAAATGCCAGCAGCTGGGCCGTCATCGTGGTGCCGATGTTGGCGCCGAAGATCACGGAAATGGCCTGGGGAAGGCTCATCAGTCCCGCGCTGACAAAGCCGATGGTCATGACCGTAGTGGCAGAGCTGCTCTGCAGCACCGCCGTCACCAGCATACCCGCCAGGGCTCCCATGACCGGATTCCTGGTCAGAAAGCCCAGGATGTTCTTCATCCGCTCCCCTGCAGCCTTCTGCAGGGCATCGCTCATACTGTTCATCCCGAACAGGAACAGGGCCAGGCCGCCGGCCAGGCCAAACACTACCTTCAACGATTCGCTCATACGCTTTTTTCCTCCGTATGCGGATTTACCGCCTATCTATAGGATATTTTACTCCTTTAACACCGAATTTATCATATCATAACCTCTTTTTTACCTTCTATCATGATTTGCTAAATCTATGTTAAATCTATGTTAAATCCGCCGCCCATCCCCGGCCTGGCCAACGGCGGCAGAAGGTCCTTCCGCCAAGTCGGTAAGCTGCATTTCCTGCTATGTTTCCTGTCGATTTTTAACGGCGTATCATAATCCCCTCCCAGCCTGGTTATCCTATCCTATGCAGGCAAGGGCTTATCCTATGGGACGGGATGTGCCGGGCGGATCGCATAGAACGGTCCGTATGAGGATGTTAAAACCCCGTTAGTTTTTGAAAGGAACCGGTAAATATCTTCCTTATGGGCTTGCTATTTGGAAAAGGATATGATACCGTGGCGTAAACGCAAAGGGAAAGGCGGTGACACAGAGGATGGACGACAGTCCCAGCGGCGATCCGGACGCAGATAGTATGATTGCCCCATACGGCAGTTTTGATAAGGAAAAGGTATAGCCTGAGAAGCAGCGGTCTCGGGCTGTGCCTTTTTGTGTTTCTTAAGTTGAAAGTTGGATCTATGATAAATGAGAAAATAGGAGAATGATGATGACAGGAGCAATGATACTGCAGTTTCTATTGATCGGGTTTAACGCGGTGTTCGCCAGCGCGGAGATCGCGGTGATCTCTATGAATGACGCCAAGCTGCGGCACCTTTCCCAGGAGGGGAATGGACGGGCAGGAAAGCTGATGGCCTTAACGGAGCAGCCGGCCAAGTTTTTGGCGACCATCCAGGTGGCGATCACCATGGCCGGACTGTTAGGCGGCGCTTTTGCGGCGGATAACTTTGCCGGACCTTTGGCGGAGAAATTGGTGCAGGCCGGAGTCCCGGTGCCGGAGGCCATGCTGCATTCCATTTCCGTGGTGCTGATCACCGTGATCCTGACCTTTTTCAGCCTGATCTTCGGCGAATTGGTGCCGAAGCGGATCGCTATGAAGAAATCGGAATCCCTGGCTTTAGGGATGGCGGGGATGCTGTATGTGGTATCCCGGATGTTCGCGCCGTTAGTATGGCTGCTGACTGCCTCCACCAATGGCGTGCTGCGCTTTCTGGGCTTTGATCCGGAGGAGGAGGACGAGGTGGTGACCGAGGAGGAGATCCGGATGCTGCTGGCAGAAGGAAATCAGCAGGGGACCATCCAGAGTGAGGAAAAAACGCTGATCCAGAATGTATTTGAATTTGACGATACCCTTGTAGAACAGCTCAGCACCCGGAGAAAGGACGTGGTCTTCCTGGATCTGGACGATCCGGTGGAGGCGTGGGAGGAGATCATCCAGACGAGCCGATTTACATATTATCCCATTTTCCAGGAAACCAGGGATAATATCATCGGGATCCTGGATGCCAAGGATTATTTCCGCTCCCAGGACCGCAGCCGGGAGGAGCTGCTGCTCCATGCGGTGGATGAGCCGGTATTCGTGCCGGAGGGCATGCGGGCGAACGCCCTCTTTGCCCGGATGCGTCAGACGCGGAAATATTTTGCGGTGATCCTGGACGAATACGGGAGCGTGTCCGGCATCGTGACCCTCCACGATCTTCTGGAGGCTTTGGTGGGCGAGCTGGAGGAGGAAGAAGCGCCGCCGAAGCGGGAGGAGATCGTCAAGATCCGGGAGGACCGCTGGGAGATCCAGGGCTCCTGCGAGCTGAAACGGGTCTCCGAGGAGCTTGGGGTGCATCTGGAAAATGAGAATTACGACACCTTTAACGGCTTTATCTGGAGCGTGTTAAACCGGATCCCCGAGGATGGAGAGACGGTCACCCTGGACGCCTGCGGCTTGAAGATCGAGGTCCAGGAGGTGAAAGGCCATGTGGTGGAATGGGCGATCGTGACGAAGAAGGGGGAGACGAAATCGGCGGAAGGAGCCCGGGACTGGGAGAACGGATAAGGAAGTAAAGGCCGGGAAAACGGATAAGGAAATGGGGACTGGAATAACGCCCGGATAAGTGGCTGAAATAAGGGCCCGGAAAGGGAACGGAAAAGACCGTCGTGCTCTGACCTGCCGCCGGACAGGCACGTCCGTTCTGAAATGCGATACACTGTAATAGTAAGATCCATTGCAGGAGGTATTATGAAAAAAAGCAGAACCCGCGCCCTGGCCCTTTTCCTGACCGCGGCGCTTACGGCCCCGGTCCTGGCTCTTTCTGGCTGCGGAACGAAACAAGCGGCGGGCGGCCTGACCCCCATCACGTTAAACGAGGTGGCCCACTCCATTTTCTACGCGCCCCAGTACGCGGCCATCGAGCTGGGATATTTTGCGGAAGAAGGTCTGGACATCACTCTGGTCAACGGCGGCGGCGCCGATAAGGTCATGACCTCGCTGGTGTCCGGCGACGCGGATATCGGATTCATGGGCTCGGAAGCCAGCATCTACACCTACGCCCAGGGGGCCGCAGACTACGCCGTCAATTTCGCCCAGCTGACCCAGCGGGCCGGGAACTTCCTGGTCGGCCGGACGCCGGACGATTCCTTTACCTGGGATAAATTGAAAGGCACGAAGGTGCTTGGCGGCCGGGCAGGCGGCATGCCCCAAATGGTCTTTGAGTACATTCTAAAGAAAAACGGGATCGATCCGAAAACCGACTTGACCATCGACCAGAGCATTAACTTCGGCCTGACGGCAGCGGCGTTTACCAGCGATGACTCGGACTACACGGTTGAGTTTGAGCCGTTCGCCACCTCTCTGGAGCTGGAAGGCCAGGGCTATGTAGTCGCCTCCCTGGGCACCGACTCCGGCTACGTGCCCTACACCGCCTACTGCGCCAAGAAAAGCTATCTGGAGGAGCATCCGGATGTGATCCAGAAATTCACCAACGCCATCCAAAAGGGTATGGACTACGTCAACTCCCACACCTCCGAGGAGATCGCCAAGACCATCCAGCCCCAGTTCACCGAAACGCCGCTGGAAAATATCACCGTGATCGTGGACCGCTACAAATCCCAAGACACCTGGAAAGAGGACCTGATCTTTGAGAAAGACAGCTTTGAGCTGCTGCAGAACATCCTGGAGGAAGCCGGAGAACTGCCGGAACGGGTGCCATATGAGGACCTGGTAACGACGGAGTTTGCCAAGAAGGCGGCAAAGTAACAATTTCCGTATAAGAACACAGAGCCAGGCCGGCTCCATACCGGCTGGCTCTGTCTTTTTCTGTTATCACGAAATAGGGCTCGTACCCTATTTTCTCCTATATTCCCTATTCCGTTCTTATCTCTCCTCCCGCAGCACCTGGCACACCCGCCCCACCGGCAGTCCCACCACGCTGCTGTAATCGCCGCAGATCCCCTGGATCCAGGCGGCAAACCGTCCCTGGATGCCGTAGCCCCCGGCCTTATCCATCGGCTCCCCGGTATCCACATAGGCTGCGATCTCCTCCTGGGTCATGGGATAGACATGGACCTCCGTCTTCTCATAAAACGTGACCGCCCGGGGTGCCCGGTCTGCACCAGGCTCCTGCTCCCCGGTCCCATCCCCGAACACCACCGTCACCCCGGTATACACCTGATGGCTCCTCCCCTGGAGCATCCCGATCATCCGGATGGCGTCCGCTCGGTCCCTGGGCTTTCCCAGGATCGTCCCGTCCACAGCCACCACCGTATCCGCGCCGATCACCACGACCGCCTCGCCTGCGTGCTTTCCCGCCACGTCCAGGGCCTTCTGCCGGGACAGCTCCATCACCACTTCCTCCGGCGCCGTGCTGGTGATCACTTCCTCCACCTGACTTGGCTCTACCTCCGGCACGATCCCCACCTGCCCCAGCAGCTCCAGGCGGCGGGGGGAAGCGGAGGCCAGGATGACCTTCCGGCTGTTTTCGCCGTTCTCGCTGATCCGGCTGATCCCGCCTGTCCCGTCTATCTCGTTCATCCCGCTCATTCCTCCGTCTCCTCCAGGATATAATTGGTGGTCTGGTAAACATAATAGTTCAGCCAGTTGGCATACACCGTATTGGACAGGTTCCGCCAGGTGAGCACCGGCCGCTTCTGAGGATCGTTGTCCTCATAGTAATTGACCGGCGGTTCCGGATCCAGGCCCCGGTCCACATCCCGGTGGTACTCATTGTCCAGGGTCACCCGGTCGTACTCGGGATGGCCCTGGATGAAGATCTGGCTTCCGCTTTCATTGACCACCAGGAGCACCCCGGCTTCCTCCGATTCTGCCAGAATGTTCAGCTCCGGATGCTTCCGGATATCCTCTCCCCGCACCTCCGTGTAGCGGGAATGGGGGCACATCACGTAGTCGTCCAGCCCCCGCACCAGGGGCACCTTGTGGTGCAGCACCTTGTGGCGGTACACGCCGTTTAACTTCTTCGGGCGGGCGTATTTGGGGATGCCGTAGTGGTAGTACAGGCCTGCCTGGGCTCCCCAGCAGATGTGGAGGGTGGAATGGACATGGGTCTTGCTCCACTCCATGATCATCTTAAGCTCCTCCCAGTAGCTGACCTCCTCAAAGGCCATGTGCTCTACCGGCGCGCCGGTGATGATCATGCCGTCGTACTTATGGCGTTTGATCTCGTCAAAAAACACGTAAAATTTGTTCAGATGGCTGGCCGAGGTATTCTTCGACACATAGCTGGACACCATGAGGAACGTACAGTCCACCTGCAGCGGCGTGTTGGACAGGGCCCGCAGGATCTGCAGCTCCGTGTCCTCCTTGATCGGCATCAGGTTCAGGATCAAAAGCTGCAGCGGCCGGATATCCTGACTTAACGCCCGCTTTTCGTCCATGGTAAAAATATTCTCGGATTCTAATATCGCACGGGCCGGAAGCTCGTTCTGTACTTTAATCGGCATCGCCTGTCCCTCCTGTCATTTCCAGGAACTCCTGCTCGGAAATGATCGGAATCCCCAGTTCTTTTGCCTTTTTATTCTTCGATGAATTGGACGTGGTATCGTTGTTGATGAGATACGAGGTTTTCGCAGTCACACTGCCGGTAGCCTTGCCTCCCAGCCGCTCGATCTCCTCCTGGAGCGCCTTCCGGTTGGGGAAATGCTCCACTGTCCCGGTGATGACGAATACTTTGCCCGCCAGGATTACCTCTCCCGCCGGAGCCGCCTCCTGTTCGATGGTCAGCTCCTTTAACAGCCCGTCCACCAGTTCCCGGTTGCTCTCCTTCTGGAAATACTCCATCCACCCGTCAGCCAGCACCCCGCCGATGCCATCCACCGCCGTCAGAGCCTCCCTGTCCGCATGGCGCATGGCTTCAAAATCTCCGTCAAAAGCCCGGCACAGGACCTTGGCATTGGCCAGGCCGATGCCTGCGATCCCCAGCCCGTAGATCACCCGGGGCAGGGTCGTGTGAGATGCCCGCCGCACCGCCTCCACCAGGTTATCGTAGGATTTCTGGCCGAAGCCCTCCATCTCCACGATCGCGTCCCGGTGCTCGTCCAAATGGAACATATCCGCATAGGTGTGGATGAATCCCGCTCCGATGAACCGCTCCAGGGTCGCCTCCGACAATCCGTCGATGTTCAGCGCGTCCCGGCTGGCCAGCAGGGCAAAGCTTTTCACCTTCTTGGCCTGACAGTCGGGATTGGTGCAGTACAGGGACTTTACGTCCGTGGTCTGACGGATCTCCGTGGGGCCGCCGCAGACCGGACAGTGATCCGGAATCCGGACCGTGCCGCTGCGGGTCAGGTTCTCCGCGATCTGGGGGATGATCATGTTGGCCTTGTACACCGTGATCCGGTCCCCTTCTCCCAGGGCCAGCTCCTCCATGATGCTGATGTTGTGGACGCTGGCCCGGCTCACCGTAGTGCCCTCCAGCTCCACCGGCTCAAAGATCGCCACCGGATTGATCAGCCCCGTCCGGGACGGGCTCCACTCGATCTCCTTTAAATGGGTCTCCCGCAGCTCATCCGCCCACTTAAAGGCAATGGAATTGCGGGGAAACTTGGCTGTCCGCCCCAGGGAATCCCCGTAGGCGATATCGTCTAACAGGAGCACCAGCCCGTCCGACGGCACGTCGTAGGTCTGGACGCGCTCCGAAAAATCCTTCACCGCCCCGGCGATGGTATCCCGGGTCACCTCTCGGAACTCTACCACGTCAAAGCCCTGCTCCTTCAGCCAGAGGAACTGTTCCTTCCGGGAATTATGGAAGTCCACGCCCTCTGCCCGCACCAGCATGAACGCCTCAAAGTTCACGTTCCGCTGGGCCGTGATCTGGTTGTTCAGCTGGCGCACCGATCCGCTGCATAAATTCCGGGGATTCTTATACTTGGCGTCCACATCCTCGATCTCGTCATTGATCCGCTCAAAATCCGAATACTTGATCACCGCTTCCCCCCGCAGCACCAGCTGTCCCTGGTAAGCGATCCGCAGGGGCACGTTGGCAAATACCCGGGCGTTGTTGGTGATCACCTCGCCGATCTCCCCGTTGCCCCGGGTCACGGCCTTCACCAGCTGGCCGCCCTCATAGGTGAGCACGATGGTCAGTCCGTCTAACTTCCAGGAAAGCAGGCCCTTCTGATCTCCCAGCCAGTCCGCCAGGGCTTCCACGTCCTTGGTCTTATCTAAGGACAGCATCGGCGACTCGTGGGCCTCCTTCGGCAGCTCGCTCAGCACCTCATAGCCCACCCTCTGGGTGGGGCTTCCCGCCAGCATCACGCCGGTCTCCTGCTCCAGTGCCGCCAGCTCGTCATACAGCCGGTCGTATTCTAAATTGCTCATGATCTCGCGGCTCTCCTGGTAATAGGTCTTCGCCGCCTCTGACAGGATCCCTGTCAGCTCCTTCATCCGCTGGATCTTCCCGTCCTGTTTCTGTTCCATATCGCCTGTCTCTCCTGCTCCTGTCTCTGATCTCATTTCATTTCCGCCTCAGCCTGGCTCCGTCCCATGTTCTGCCCCTTCCTCCCGCTCCTCTCTGGCAAGCTCCAGCTGCCGGGTCAGCTCCTCCAGCTCCTGGGGCGTCACCTTCCGAAAGTCCCCGGTCTTAAGATGCCCCAGATGGATGTTCATGATCCGCACCCGCTTTAAGGACACCACATGATAGCCCAGCTCCTGGCACATCCGGCGGATCTGCCGGTTCAGTCCCTGAGTCAGGATAATGCGGAACGAACGCTTTCCCGTGGCCTCTACCTGACAGGGCCGGGTGGTCACCCCCAACTCCTTCAGCTCCACGCCCTCCCGCATCTTCTTCACAAAGGCCGCGTTAAAGGGCTGGTCCACGGTCACCTCGTACTCCTTCTCGTGGAAATTCCCCGCGTGCATGATCTCATTGGCCAGCTCCCCCTGATTGGTCATCAGGAGCAGACCTTCCGAATCCTTGTCCAGCCGTCCCACCGGGTACACCCGGACCGGATACTGCAGAAGCTCCACCACGTTCATGGCCCGGTCCTTCTCTGAGGTGGTGCATACCACGCCCCTGGGCTTGTTCACCGCCAGCAGGACCGGCTTTGCCTTCCTGCCGCCTGCGGCCCGGCCCACCGGCTTCCCGTCACAGAAGATCGTCTCCTGCCCGGTCACCTTCTCACCCATCCCCGCCGTCCGGCCGTCCACCGTCACCTTGCCCGCTTCGATCAGACGGTCCGCCTCCCGGCGGGAGCAGACGCCCTGTTCACTTAGATATTTGTTCAAACGAATCGGTTCCATGATCCTTTGGTCCATCCCTTTCTGCCGTTCCTTCTGTCCGGCCGTCCGCAGTAAAGAAAAAGGCTATCCTCCGCTCTGCGGAGAATAGCCAGACAGCCGTCTCGCTGACTCTCATTATAACATGGAATCGGTTTCCAGGCAACCCAAAACCAGACCGGGATTCCTCTCTGCTGGATTTCCTTCCTGCCGGGTTTCCGTCCTGCCAGGCTTCCCAGCCTCCTTCCGAGGATCCGCCCCGCTCAGCTCCGCCCCCGCAGCAGCTCAAGCAGCCGCTCCGCCGCGATCTTTGTATCCTCCGGGCTTCCAAAGGTAGAGAACCGGAAATACCCTTCCCCGCAGGCCCCAAAGCCTTCTCCCGGAGTCCCCACCACCTGGATCTTGTGGAGCAGCTCATCAAAGAACTCCCAGCTGCCCATGCCGTCCGGGCACTGCATCCAGATATAGGGGGCATTTTTCCCGCCGCAGTACCACACGCCCGCCGCGTCTAAGGCGTCCATCAGCACCTGGGCGTTCTTCTTATATACCTGGATATTCCTATGGATCTGTTCCTGCCCCTCCGGGGTAAATACCGCGGTGCCTCCTTTCTGGATGATATAGGACACGCCGTTGGTCTTGGTGGTCCGGTTGCGCACCCACATCGCGTGAAGGCTCATCCCGTCCCGCTCCAGCTCCTTGGGGATCACCGTGTATCCCAGCCGGGTGCCGGTAAATCCGGCGGTCTTGGACAGGGAGCAGATCTCGATGGCGCAGGTCCGGGCTCCGGGGATCTCAAAGATGCTGTGGGGCAGCCCAGGCTCCTGGATGAACGCCTCATAGGCCGCGTCAAATAAGATCACCGCCCCTCTCTGGTTGGCATAGTCCACCCATTTCCGGAGCATTTCCCGAGTGAACACGGCTCCTGTGGGATTGTTCGGTGAACACAGATAGATCAGATCCGCTTCCAGGCCCTCCTCCGGCACGGGAAGGAATCCATTTTCCCGGCCCGCCGCCAGATGGAGGATCCTCCGGCCCGCCATCACATTGGCGTCCACATAAGCCGGATAGGCCGGCTCCAGCACCAGGGCCGCGCTTTGCCGGTCAAACAGATCCAGCAGATCTCCCAGCTCGTCGCTGGCCCCGCTGGACACGAACACCTCGTCCGCCGAAAGGGCCACGCCCCGGCTCCCATAGTACCCGGCGATGGCTTCCCGCAGAAAATCCGCCCCGCACTCCGGCATGTAGCCGTGGAAGCGCTCCTTGGCCCCCTGGTCCTCCACCGCCTCATGGAGGGCCTGGATCACCGCCGGGCACAGGGGCAGGGACACGTCCCCGATCCCCATGCGGTAGAGGCGGGTCCCCGGGTGCTCCTCCAGATACGCCTTGGTTTTCTGAGCGATATGATAAAATAGGTAGGAATCCTTCAGATCCCGATAATGGATATTTGGCTTTAACATAATTCCGTCTCTCCTTCACATATGGTCGCTGCAGGTCCGGTCATCACCGCCCGGCCGTCTGCATCCAGGACGATCTCCAGGGTGCCGCCGTCCAGATGCACCTGGATGGGAACGCCCGCCGGACAGAAGCCCTGGCTCACCGCAGCCCCCACGCTGGCGCAAGCTCCGGTCCCGCAGGCCATGGTCACGCCGCTCCCCCGCTCCCACACCCGCATCCGCAGCTCGGTGGGCGACAGCACTTGGACAAATTCCACATTGACGCCGCCAGGGAACGCCTCATGCTTCTCCAGAAGCGGCCCCAGGGTGGTCAGGGGAGCCGTCTCCCCATCCTCCACAAAGCACACAAAATGAGGATTTCCCACAGACACCGGGATTCCGGAGACTGGCTGGCCGCCGGCGATCAGGGAACGCTCCGGTTCCGCTGCCACCTGCCCCATGTCCACAGACACCCGGACCACCCGGCCGCTTTCCACAGACAGCTCCAGCGTCCGGATTCCCGACAGGGTCTCGATCGTCAGATGAGTTTTTTCCGTGTAGCCCTTATCGTACACGTATTTCCCCACGCAGCGGATCCCGTTCCCGCACATCTTCGCCTCGCTTCCGTCGGCGTTGAAGATCCGCATCTGAAAATCTGCAATTTCCGACGGGGCGATCCAGACCATCCCGTCGGATCCCACCCCAAAATGCCGGTCCGACAGGATGCGGGACCGCTCCTCGGGGTTTTCCGGCTCGCCGTATACATAAAGATAATCATTGCCCAGACCGTGCATTTTCGTAAAGTGCATGTTCCTTTCCTCCTCGTGTTTCAATCTTACTTCGCGCCTAGATCCCGCTTCCGCCGTAGTTGGACAGTACCCGGGCCGACGGATCGTTCACGTCGCAGCCCTCCCATTCCCGGTTGGGCATCCAGAAATCCGCTACCATCTGGCTCTGACCGGGATAGTATTTCTCAAACAGCTCCCGGTATAACAGGGATTCTTTGGTAAATGGCCGGGCATGGTCATACGCCTGCCTCCGGCTCTCAAATTCCTCATCCGTATAATAGGCTTCCGCATATTCCTTCAGGTGATCCACCATGGAGTGGCCCACCGCGTCGGAAAAGGCCGCCTTCTCCCGCCACAGGATCTCCTCCGGCAGGATCCCATCCTCCGCAAACGCCTTGCGCAGGAGATATTTGCCCTTGCCGTAGACGTTCACCTTCTTCTCCGGATCGATCGCCATCACATATTTCACAAAATCCAGATCCCCGAACGGCACCCGAGCCTCCAGAGAGTTGACGGAGATGCACCGGTCCGCCCGGAGCACGTCGTACATATGGAGCTCCCGCACCCGCTTTTCCGCTTCCTGCTGGAACGCTTCCGGGCTGGGGGCAAAGTCTGTATATTTGTAGCCGAACAGCTCGTCGGACACCTCTCCGGTGAGCAGCACCCGCACATCCGTCTGCTGGTGGATGGCCCTGCACACCAGATACATCCCGATGCTGGCCCGGATCGTGGTGATATCATAGGTGCCCAGCAGATGGACCACCGGCTCTAAGGCGGCCAGCACGTCCTCCTTGGTGATGATCACCTCCTGATGGTCGCTGCCGATGAAATCCGCCACCTGCCTGGCGTATTTCAGATCAATGGCGTCCTCGCTCATGCCGATGGCAAAGGTCCGGATCGGCTGATCCGAGCTCTTGGCGGCGATGGCGCACACCAGAGACGAATCCAGGCCGCCGGACAAAAGAAAGCCTACCTTCGCGTCCGACACCAGCCGCTTTTCCACGCCTGCCGTCAGCTTGTCGTGGATGTTCCGGCACACCGTATCCAGATCGTCCCCGCAGACCGCCTCTGCCCTGGCGATGTCGCAGAAGCAGGTAAATTCTCCGTTCCGGTAATAATGTCCCGGAGGGAACGGCATGATCCGCTCCACCAGCCCCACCAGGTTCTTGGCCTCGCTGGCAAATACGATCACTCCTGCCTCGTCATATCCATAATACAGCGGCCGGATCCCGATGGGGTCCCGGGCCGCGATATATTCCTTCGTCTCCCCGTCATACAGGATGCAGGCGAACTCTGCGTCCAGCATGGCGAACATCTCCGTCCCGTATTCCCGGTACATGGGAAGGAGGATCTCACAATCCGAATCACTTGCAAACGAATACCGGTCCGATAACTGCTCCCGCAGCTTCTGGAACCCGTAGATCTCTCCGTTGCAGACCACATAGCTGTCTCCCAGTTGGAACGGCTGCATCCCCGACGGAGTCAGCCCCATGATCGCCAGCCGGTGAAATCCCAGCAGTCCGTTGCCCGTATCCACGATCCGGGAATCATCCGGTCCCCGGGATACCGTCTCTTCAAACCCTTTCTGAAATTTCTCCAAATCTGCGCTTCCTCCGCAATATCCCATGATCGAACACATAGGAACGCACCTCCTTCTGCCTCAACGATAAAAGGCAAAGGGATCCCGCATACATGCTGCCAGGACGCCTTTGCCTCTGCAGGGATCGGTACTTCCAAACAAGACCTGCCGCCGCCTTTTTGTGAGGGGGCCCGGCCCGATGCCGGAAAAAGGCGGCGGCGTTCGCCGGAGCGCTCTTGCTTCATAGGACGCAATTTCCTGTGAAACAAAAAACGGCGTCTTCCAGCATTCCTCCTGAAAGACACCGTCGTCTCGTTCCGATCGTACTCGATCCATATGCCGCATTATACAACCGCAGCATCTTCTTGTCAATCGTTTTTTCATCCAATACGCAGCCAACACGCAGAAGACAGCGCTCAGCGGGCTCCGCCTTTAGTGGATGAACATGGCATCCCCAAAGCTGAAGAACCGGTAGCGCTCCTTTACCGCCTCCTCATAAGCATGGAGGATATGCTCCCGTCCGGCCAGGGCCGACACCAGCATGACCAGGGTGGATTCCGGCAGGTGGAAGTTGGTGATCAGGCAGTCTAAGATCTTGAACTGGTATCCCGGATAGATGAAGATATCCGTCCAGCCGCTCCCCGCCCGCAGGATCCCGTCCTCGCCCGCCGCCGACTCTATGGTCCGGCAGCTGGTGGTCCCCACGCAGATGATCCGTCCCCCGGCAGCCTTGGCGCCGTTGATCTTCTCCGCCTCCGCCTCGTCCACCACATAAAACTCCGAGTGCATATGATGGTCCAGCACATTCTCCACCTTCACCGGGCGGAACGTGCCCAGACCTACGTGGAGGGTCACATGGGCGATCTCCACCCCCATCTCCCGGATCTGCTCCAGCAGCTCCTTGGTAAAATGCAGCCCTGCCGTAGGCGCCGCCGCCGAACCCTCATGCTTGGCGTACACCGTCTGGTAACGGTTCTTGTCCTTCAGCTCATGGGTGATATACGGGGGCAGGGGCATCTGGCCCAGCTGGTCTAGGATCTCCTCGAAAATGCCTTCGTAGGAAAACTGGATCAGCCGGTTCCCCTCGTCCACCACGTCCAGCACCGTACCCTTCAAAAGGCCTTCGCCGAATACCAGCACGCTGCCCGGACGGCACTTCCTGCCCGGCTTTACCAGGGTCTCCCAGATATCGTTCTCCCGCCGCTTCAAGAGCAGGATCTCCACCTTGGCTCCCGTGTCCTCCTTCACCCCGTACAGCCGGGCGGGGATGACCTTGGTGTCGTTGATCACCAGACAGTCTCCCGGCTTCAGATACGAAAGGATATCCCGAAAGCCCTTATGCTCGATCTCCCCGGTCTCCTTATCCAGCACCAGGAGCCTGGAGGAGGAACGGTCCTCCAACGGGTCCTGGGCGATCAGCTCCTGGGGCAGATCAAAATAAAAATCTTTTACGTTCATTGTTTCCATGGTTGTCCTTCTTCCTATGCTCCAGGGGCCGCATCCGGCTCCGCCGTGCCTGGGGCGTCCTCTGACACTGCGTTCGTCGGCTCCGGAGCGGGGTTGTCCTCCGCATTGCCAAAGGGAGCGATAGTCTCCGCCGTGCTGTCAAAGCTGTCCCCTCCCGGCTGTGCCGCAGACTCTTCCTCGGTCTCAGCCTCGGTCTCCTC
>DVLJ01000227.1 GCA_018715565.1 Candidatus Ventrimonas merdavium | reverse complement strand
GGGCAGGATGCCAGATAACGTCTGGCGGAGGCGACTCCAGGGACAGTGCAACAGAAATGTACCGCCGGTCCCAGACCGGTAAGGGTGGAAGGGCAGTGTAAGAGACTACCGCCCGCCTGGCAACAGGCGGGGCACATGTAAACCCCATCCGAAGCAAGACCGAACAGAAAGCATAAGGCGGCCCGTCTGCTTTCGGGTAGGTCGCTTGAGCCATGCGGCGACGCATGGCCTAGATAGATGACCATCCAACAACATAACCCGGCTTATCGTCTTGCTCATTAGAAAGGGTGCGCCAGCGCGCACCTCGTGCCGGAGCCTGGCCGCGTATGCGGTCTGTGATCCCATGCGCCAGACGCGCATGGTCCGGCGATCAGACAGGTTCAGCCCTCCGCCTAGGCGGGGGGCTGTTTTGCTAAAAGCAGAGAACAACGCAGATGGAAGACAGAAGTACGGAAGGGACAGGGATCAGGAGCGGATGAAGAGATCAGGAAGAATCCGGCGTATGCCGGCTCTTTTAGCAGCGGCGCTGCTTGCGGGATCGTGGCCGGCAGCGGGGCCCAGTCTGTCCTGGGCCATGGAAGCCCCAGGGGGCGGCGATCCGGGATGGGAGTACCGGGAAGACCATCATTGGTACTTTGTGGAGGCGGACGGGAGCTGCCATACCGGCTGGCTGTTCTACGACGGAGAGTGGTACTGGTTTGACGCAGAAGGCCGGATGGCGGAGGGCGGGTACGCCCATGCGGACGGCGTCCGCTATTACTTCTTTGCCAACGGGCACATGGCCTGGAACCAGTATGTGGATCTCAGCTATTTTGATGGAGACGGCCAGCCTGATCCGGATCATGATGTGCGGGTGATCGGCACGGAAAGCCCCACCTCCGAGGATCGGGACCTGCTGACCGACGCCCTGTATGAGGTGCCCAGGAGCTGGTTTGAACGGTTTGTGAAAGACGGCTGGCAGTTCATGTTCTACAAAAAGAAGTCTTACTTTGAAGCGCCTTCTACGGACCTGGGGATCTACTATGTCTACCACAGCGTGGATACCCATTATCAGAAGGTAAAGTTCACCAGGGTGGAGTCAGCCCTCCAGGGCTTTGGAGAGTATGTGGGGGCTGTTTCTGGCTGCTATGAGGAGGACAGCCCGTGGATGGAGGGACTGTGGGCGGATCATCACAGCGTCCAGACGATCCTGGAGCTGCCGGGATATTATGCGGACGACGCGCAGTTCTACTTTGGCCGGCTGTTCGCCGCTTATGTCAGCGGGGAGAAGAAGGAGGAGCTTTTGCAGGCTGCTCCGAATGCCTGCGAGATTTTAGAGGAGATCCTCTGGTCCCAGGCAGATCTTAAGACCCAGGAAGCCAAGCGGGCGGAGCGGGAAGCCGCTCGGGCGCAGCGGCAGGAAAAGGAGCGGGAGAAGGCGAAAGCGGAAGGATATGGGCCGGGGTACCAAGATAGCTTAGAAGAATAAGCTGAGCCAGATTGGTCAAGGTCTGATGGAAATATTGGAACCTGATGATGCATGAAACTGCGTAAGATCATGCCCCAAAACATGGATTTTTGCGAAGGATCTGCGTCTGATGACGGAAAAAGAAAACACCTTTTTGAAGAGAGGGAAAAGGCTTCCTGTCTCATATTTCAAAAAGGTGTTTTTTAATTGGATGGAAGTGCGGACCGGTCTCACTCCGCCAGCTCCTCCCACCGCTCATACAATTCCGCCAGCTTTTCCTGGATCGCTTCCTTCTCCTGGTTCAATTCCATCAGCCGGGCAACGTCGGTGTAGACGTCTTCCTGGCCCAGCAGGCTGTTGATCTCCTCGTCCCGTTCTTCCAGCTTCTGGATCTCGTCCTCCGTCCGCTTCAAGTCATTCTGCTGCTTGCGGATACGGGCCTGCTCCTCCTTCTGGGCTTTCCAGTCCAGCTTGTTGTCAGAGACAGGAGCCGCGGGACCTGCCTGCTGCCCGGGCCGCCCTGCATAGAGAGGAACGCTTCCGCCGGAAACGGCTCCGCGGTCCAGTTTCCCGCCCGGCATTCCGCTGCCTGAGCCGTTGTCCATTCCGCCTATGCCGTTCACGGTGCGGCCGTCCGCACCGTGGGCGCTGCCTGTACCTCTGCCCGAGCTGCCGCCTGTACCGCCTGCCCTGCCCGAGCCGTCCGCTGAGTTGCTGCCCATTCCGCCGCCCGAGCCACTCCCCATTCCGCTGCGCCCGCCGCGGCCTCCCGCGGCTGCCACAGCCCCGGAAAAGCCGGAGGGAGAGGCAGAGCCGGGGGCTACGTAAAGCTGGTTCATCAGCTCTCGTTTCTCCAGATAATAATCATAATTGCCGATATAATTGAGGAAGGTCTGGCCGGTCAGCTCCAGGATCCTCGTCGCGGTCTGATTGATAAAATACCGGTCGTGGGACACGTAGAGTACGGTGCCGGTATACTGCTTTAAGGCGCTCTCCAGGATCTCCTTGGAGGTGATGTCCAGATGGTTCGTGGGCTCGTCCAGGATCAGAAAATTGGCCTCAGAGAGCATCAGCTTGGCCAGGGACACCCGGCCCCGCTCGCCGCCGCTTAAATCGGAGATCCGCTTGAACACATCGTCCCCGGTAAAGAGGAACGCCGCCAGGATATTGCGCACCTGGGTGTTGGTCAGGTTGGGATACGCGTCCTGCACCTCCTCGAACACCGTCTTTTCCATGCTGAGGACGTGGTGCTCCTGATCGTAGTAGCCTACGTGTACCTTGGAGCCTAAGGTGATGGTCCCGGAATCCGCCGGCAGCATGCCGTTGATCAGCTTGAGCAGGGTGGTCTTGCCCGTGCCGTTGCTGCCGATGACCGCCACCCGCTCGCCCCGCTTGACCTCCATGTCCACATGAGAGAACAGAGTCTGGGCGCCGAAGGATTTGCCCAGGTCCCGGATCGTCAGGACGTCGTTGCCGCTGGTGATATTGGGCTCTAAGGAAATGTGCATCTCATCCCGCACCTCCGCCGGCTTGTCCAGCACCTGGATCTTGGCCAGCATCTTTTCACGGCTTTCCGCCCGCTTGATGGACTTTTCCCGGTTGAAGGATTTCAGCTTGGCGATGACCTCCTCCTGGCGGCGGATCTCCTGCTGCTGGTTGAGATAGGCCTTCATCTGGGCGGCCCGCACCAGGGCCTTTTTCTCACTGTAGGCGGTGTAATTGCCTAAGTACACCGTGGCCTGTCCCAGCTCCAGCTCCACGATCTTGGTGACTACCCGGTTCAGGAAATACCGATCGTGGGCCACGATCACCACGGCCCCGTTATAGTTCATCAGATAGGTCTCCAGCCAGGCGATGGACTCCATATCCAGATGGTTGGT
>DVLJ01000226.1 GCA_018715565.1 Candidatus Ventrimonas merdavium | reverse complement strand
GGAGGTCATGGGCTCCTGGAAGATCATGGCGATCTTCTTGCCCCGGACCTTCCGCATCTCGTCGTCCGTCTTCTGCAGCAGGTCCTCTCCCTCAAAGGTGATGGTCCCGCCCACGACCTTTCCCGGGCTCTCTAACAGGCCCATGATGGAGAGGGACGTGATGCTCTTTCCGCAGCCGGACTCGCCTACGATCCCCAGGGTCTTCCCCGGCTCGATGGAAAAGCTCACGCCGTCCACGGCCCGGACCACGCCGGAATCCGTGTAGAAATATGTCCTAAGATCTTTTACTTCGATAATATGTTCCGCCATTTCCTACCTCCGTCATGCTTTCAGTTTCGGGTCTAAGGCGTCGCGCAGTCCATCTCCGAAAATGTTGAAGGCGATCACCGTGATCATGATCGCAAGTCCCGGCATGATGCTGTAGAGCGGCAGATACCCGATAAAGGTCTGGGCCGCGCTGATCATGTTGCCCCAGGATGCGGTGGGAGGCTGGATGCCGATGCCGAGGAAGCTTAAGGAAGCCTCATACATGATGGCATTGGGGATGCCTAAGGTGACCAGGACGATAATCGTGGACAGGCAGTTGGGGACCAGATCCTTCATGATGATCCAGTAGGTCGTCGCGCCGCTGGCCCGGCTGGCCTCCACGTACTCCTTCTCCTTCAGCTGCATCACGGAGCCGCGGATCATACGCGCCGTCCGCACCCAGGTCAGAAGGCCCAGGGCGATGAACAGGTTGATCATGCCCTTTCCTAAGAAGGTCATGATCGCCATGGCGAAGATCAGGTCCGGGAACGCCTGGAAGATCTCCATGATCCGGGAGATCACGCTGTCCACCTTGCCGCCGTAGTAGCCGGCGATGGAGCCTAAGGTGATGCCCACGATGGAAGCCACCACCTGGGCCACGATACCGATGCTGATGGATACCCGGGAACCATAGATGATCCGGGATAAGATATCCCGTCCGTACTCGTCCGCCCCTAACAGATGGGCCGCCGAGGGCTTGGACAATACCGCGGTGTAATCCTGATAGTTGGGATCGTAGGGAGCCAGCAAGGGCGCGAAGATCGCCACCAGGATCAGCAGGATGATGATGATGCCGCAGAACATCGCCATCTTATTCTTTTTCAGCCGTTTTAAGCTGTCCTCGTAGAAGCCGGAATACCGCACTTCTCCGGAAATGATGTCTTCCGCAAGCTGTTTTTTCTTCTTTCCAAACACTGCTTATGCCTCTCCTTTCCCATAGCGGATCCTCGGATCAAGGAACGCATACGAAATATCAACCAGCAGGTTCACGACAACGAACACAAAGGCAATGTACATCACCGTGCCCTCCAAAAGGGGCAGATCCCGGTTGGACATGGCGTCTACCGCCAGCTTGCCGATGCCGGGGATGGAGAAAACCTTCTCGATCAGCATGGAACCCGTCAGCATGTAACCAAAATCCGTACCCACCAGGGTCACGATGGGGATCATGGCGTTCTTTAACGCGTGCTTTAAGATCATCACGCTCCGCTTCACACCCTTGGACCGGGCCGTGCGGATGTAGTCCTGATGCAGGACCTCCAGCATGCTGGTCCGGGTGATCCGGGCCATGTTGCCCGCATACCGGGCACCCAGAGCGATACTGGGAAGGATATAGGATTCGATGGTGTCAAATCCGGAGATCGGCAGCCAGTCCAGCTTCAATCCGAACACGATCTGCAGGATGATGGCTACCCAGAATGCGGGAGCCGATACGCCGATGATGGACAGGATCATCACGACCGTGTCGATGCCCTTGCCCCGCTTGACTGCCGCAAAGATGCCGGTGGGGATCCCCAGGACCGCCGCAAAGACAAACGCCATGCAGGCCAGCTTGACCGTCACGCCAAAGCTGCGCATCAGGGCAGAAAAGACCACTTCTTTTGTAAAATAGGAAGTCCCGAAATCCAGATGGATCGCTCCCTTCAGGAAGTTCAGATACTGGATGTAATACGGAAGGTCAAGCCCCATCTCATGCTTCACCCTTGCGATCGTCTCTGCGTCTGCACGTTTGTCCAGCATCAGAGCGACCGGGTCGCCGGGAACGACCTGAAGGAGCACAAAGGTGATGAGGCTGATCCCAAGAAGTACAAAGATCGTCTGGAACAGACGCTTCGCAATGTAGGATAACATGGAATTCCTCCTTCTTTTTGTTGGATATCAGATGCGATCGGCTGTTTTATCCTTTCGCAGGAAACTCGGAGAACTCTCCTGCGGAAGGACAAAAACCGGGGGCGGCTTCCGATCGGTCCGCGCCGCCCCCTGAAGTGCCTGTTTTACTGGATGGGATTACTGGATGTCTGCGTTCTTCCAGAACATCCGATAGGTGGATCCCATCTCAAATCCGGTGATGGCCGGGTTCAGAACGTAGTACTTGGTCTCATTGTACAGAGGAGCGACTGCAAAGTCTTCTCTGGTCATGATATACTCCGCTCTCTGATAGATCTCCTGACGCTCTGCCTCGTCGGTGGTCTGAACGCCCTTCTCGGTCAGCTCCTTGAACTCGGCGTTGTGCCAGAAGCTGGAGTTGGAGTCGGTCCGGGAGTCCATATAAGAGTACAGCATGCTGTCCGGATCGTTGTAGTCTACATACCAGTTGGCGATGTAGCAGTCTACGCCGCCGGAGGACTTCATATCAGACCATGCGGCAGAGTCTACCTGCTCTACGTTGACGTTGATGCCGGCTTCCTTCGCCTGTGCCTGGAAGGCGGTAGCGATGGCTACGTTGCTGGCATACTTGGTGTTCACGGTCACTCTTACGTCATAGCCGTCCGGATATCCGGCCTCAGCTAACAGCTCCTTCGCTCTCTGGGGGTTGTACTCGTATGCCGGAGCGCTCTCGTCCCAGCCGATCAGGCCCTTGCACAGATAGGAGTTGGGTACGGTAGCGGTCCCGTGGAGGATGCTGTCGCAGATCGCCTGACGGTCGATAGACAAAGACAGCGCCTCTCTCACCTTCGGGTCAGAGATCGTCTTGGTATTGAAGCCCATGCTGTAGCCGCCTACCGGCTGTAAGCTGTGCATCTGCTCGGAGAACTCCGGATTGCTGGCGTATACCGGGTAGATCGCGGTATCCAGCTCTACGAAGTCTACGTTGCCCTTCTGGTACTCTAACATCTGGGTGTTCACGTCCTCGATGAACTTGTACTCTACGCCGTCGATCTTCGGAGCGCCGCCGTGGTAATCTGCGAAAGCAGACAGGTTCACGCCCACGCCGTTGGTGTAGGAATCCATCTTGAACGCGCCGGTACCGATCAGGGTGCCGAAGCCCCAGTCATCCCCTGCCTCGGTGCATGCTGCCTCCGGATAGATCGCGCAGTATGCGGTGGACAGTACGGACTCAAACGGAGCGTAGGGCTGGCTCAGCTGGATGGTAAAGTGGGTGTCGTCCTGCACCGTGATGCCGGACAGCTCGTCGGCCTCGCCGTTGTACAGAGCGTCGTAGCCCTCTACATACTGCAGCAGGCTTGCCATCTTCACCAGCTTGACCAGACGCTCAAAGGAATACTTCACATCGGAAGCCTTCAGGGTCTCGCCGTTGTGGAACTTCACATCCGGGATCAGCTCAAAGCTGTAGGTCAGTCCATCCTCGGACACCTCCGGTCTTTTCGTCAGAAGGGTCGGCTCGATGGAGCCGTCGTCTAAGGTGGTCACCAGAGACTCTGCTACATTGTCAGTGATCTTCATGACAATGCTGTAGGTGTACTGCATCGGATCCAGGGCAACCTGCGGATCCACCGCCGCTACCCGTACTACCTTGCCGCTTAACGGCGCGCTCTCAGACGCCTCTCCTCCCGCTGCCTCGCTTCCAGCAGCCGGAGTGCTGGCAGCGTCTGTGCTGCTTCCGGAGCCGCCGCAGGCAGTCAGCGAAAATGCCAGCGCGCAGGACAGAAGCACTGCTCCCAGTTTCTTCATCATAATCAATCTCCTCCTATGAGTTATTTGGATCCTGCCAGGCGGGAACATGCCTTACCGCAGAAAATCCATATAAAAAGTGTGCGCAGCCACGCACACTTGCGCCGGGCGTACAGCCCATGCGTCAGTTTC
>DVLJ01000225.1 GCA_018715565.1 Candidatus Ventrimonas merdavium | reverse complement strand
ATCATAGACCGGGAAGAAAATGTTTTACCGATCGTTCCACCGGGTAATGCCCTTGATCATATGATCTTAGAAAGCGAGGAAAATTAATATGAAAAAGAGGTGGATCTGTTTATTTGTTGAAAATGAAATCGGCGTTCTTGCGAAAATTTCCGGATTGTTTTCAGGCAAATCCTATAATCTTGACAGCTTAACGGTAGGAACAACAGAGGATAAAAGTATCTCACGAATGACCATCAGTTTGACAAGTGATGATAAAACCTTTGAACAGATAAAAAAGCAACTGAATAGAAGTGTTGAGGTTATCAAGGTAGTCGACTTTACCGACATCGCGATCCGCATGAAAGAATTGGTGTTCGTAAAAGTGGATAGCTGCTCTGATAAGGATATTGACGAAATATTTAGAATATCGCAAATATTCAATATATCTGTTATCGACTATACCACAGCAGCCGTTTTAATCGAAAGCATACAGACCGAAAATCGTAATAACAGCCTCATCGCTTTATTAGAAAAGTGTTTTCCAAATCGTATCGGGATTGTCCGCAGCGGCAGTGTTGCAATCGAAGCCTTAAATATAACAGAACGATAGCAAGATCGGTCAAGCCAGAGGGCGGTCAAGATGAACGGTGCGTACTGCGCCGCCGTTGATGTATTGCAGACCCTTGTTATCGCACGGGGAGCCGGACTTGGCATTTGGGGCGTGATCAACTTGCTTGAAGGCTGGGGAAACGACAGCCCCATCGTGAATAAGAAATACCAAAAGCAAAGCGCGGAACGCGGCCTGCAGATTGCAGACCGCGTTCCGTAAACGATGTCATAGCACTGTATAAGGACCGTTCTTAATGCGGAAGCTTCAGCCGCCCCGCTTATTCTGCCAGATCCAGATACCCCTTTGCCAGTCCGGCCAGCTCTTCCAGGCTCCGGTCACCTGACGTCATCATCAGATAATGCAGGCCGTCCTTCTCCCAGGAAATGTTCTTATAGACGGACTCTTCTCTCTGGACGCTGCCGTAGCTGATGTACAGCTCTCCCGCTGCCTCCAGCGCCTCCTCCTCTGCAGTCGGCTTCTCGTCCGGCGGCAGGAACAGATACGGATCCTCGGTCCCTTCCAGGACCACGCCCTGATAGGTCTCCTGATAATCCGGCTCCCCTCCCTCCTCCGTCTGGAGGTCCTGGGTACGGGCCACGTCCATGAACACATCGCCATACTCCATCGATACCGTGGGGTAGGTGATCAGCACAGCGTCTTCTTCTCCCCGTCCTTCCACTTCGATGAGAAAGCCCCGTTCAAAGGCGGTCCCGTCTGCCAGCTGCTCCGCCACGATCAGGCCGTCCCCCAGCTTCCCGCGTCCCTGGGCCTCCAGCTCCTTGGGAGAGGTGATCGCCTCATTCAGATTCGTAGAGGAATAAAACGCCGTGATCTTGCCTGCCGCGATCGCCGTGATCGAACCAGTCACCGCCAAAGCCGCCGCCACGGCCACTACCATCTTTTTTCCATGTAAATCCATAGTCCTGCTCCTTTCTTCTATTGCCTTGTGGATCTTCCGCAGCCGGTCATCCTCCTGCTGTTCCGTCCAGGAAATGCCCTGGATCCCTTCCCGCAGGCTCCGGCGCAGTGCCTCGTCCTCATGATCATCCCAATTTCTGCTCATAGCATTTCCCCCTTTCTCCGTCCTCTGCCTCCAGCCGCTTCCGCAGAAGCTTCCTGGCCTGGAACAGCCGGGATTTCACCGTGCCCTCCAGGGTCCCGGTGATCCGGGCGATCTCCCGGGTCCCCAGCTCATTGTAATAGTGCAGCAGAATGACAGTCCTGTATTTGACGTCCAGCTCTCCTACCAGCCTCCACAGCCTGGCCGATTCCTCCTGCCTAAGCACCTGCTCCAGCAGTCCGGCCTCCCCGCTCTCCGGTTCGTACCGGTTCCCTCCATTCTCCGGATCCTCCATCATGGCCTCCAAGGACGTCTCCCGGCGGCTCTTTCCCTTCCGCCAGGCCGTCCGGACCAGGATCCGGTACAGCCATGGTTCAAACCGTTCCGGCTCCTTCAGCTTGTGCCGGTGCAGAAAACATTTCACAAAGGTCTCCTGTAACACATCTTCACTGTCGCTCCGATTTCCTGTGATCACATAAGCCATACGGTACAGCTTGCCGGAATAGGAATGGTACAGCTCGTCAAATGCCTGCCTGTCGCCCTGGATCATGCGTTCCACATTAGCCCTGTTCTTCTCGTTCATACCTTGATCCCTTTCCGTTTTTTCGATGCATCTGTATATAAGAGCCTGCCGGCAGCCGCCCGGTTCGATCATTTTTCAAAATTTCCAGATTTTTATCGGGGGACGCGCTGCGGGGCATGCCCCATGTCCTGGTATCGTCTTCCTCCACGGGATGCCGCACCCTGCCTTTCTATCCCGCGGATCTCCTGCCCCGCGTGATCCTCCCGCCCCGCGCGATCCTCTCGCCCCGCACGATCCTCCCGCCCCGCGCGATCCTCTCGCCCCCAGCGGTCCTCCCGCCCCCAGCGATCCTCCCGCCCCCAGCGGTCCTCCCGCCCCGCGTGAATCCCCTTGACTTCCCATGCGGCCCGTGCTACGCTGAGTAAGCGAAAAAAGACAGGACTTATTTTATCATAGAAGGAGCTTCGATATGACTGACGATTATCTGATCCAAAAAAAGCCGTTTTACGCGCTGTTTATCTTTTCCCTGCCGATGATCGTGGGGAACCTTTTCCAGCAGACCTATACCATGGCCGATTCCGCCATTGCCGGGCGCTTTGTGGGCGAGCACGCCCTGGCGGCCATCGGCGCGTCCTACTCCCTGACGAATATCTTCATCTGTGTGGCGATCGGCGGCGGGATCGGAGCGTCGGTGATCATCAGCCAGTATTTCGGCGCCAAACGTTATGAGAAGATGAAAGCTGCGATCTCCACCGCCCTCTTTTCCTTTCTCGTGATCAGCATCCTGCTGGGAGCGGCCGGACTGCTGCTCAGCCGGCGGATCATGATCGCCCTCAATACCCCGGCGGATACCCTGGATCTGGCAGTGGAGTACTTAAACATCTACTTTATCGGCCTACCGTTCCTGTTCATGTACAACGTGCTTTCCTCGATCTTTAACGCCCTGGGAAAGTCCCGGATCCCCCTGGCCTTCCTGATCTTCTCGTCCCTGTTCAACATCGCCCTGGACTGGATCGCGGTCACAGAGCTCCGCATGGGCATCGCAGGCGTGGCGTGGGCCACCCTGATCGCCCAGGGAATCTCCGCATTTTTGTCCTTCCTGGTCCTGATGCTGCAGTTAAAAAAGATCGGAACTCCCGTGGGCCCGCGTTTTGTGCGGGAGGAGCTGCTGCCCATGACGAAGATCGCCCTGCCCTCGATCCTGCAGCAGTCCACCGTGTCCATCGGCATGATGCTGGTGCAGTCGGTGGTCAATGGCTTTGGCTCCGAAGCCCTGGCCGGTTTCTCTGCCGCCATGCGGGTCGAGTCCATGTGCGTCGTGCCGATGGGCGCCGTAGGCAACGCCCTCTCTTCCTATACGGCCCAGAATATCGGCGCAGACAAAAAGGACCGGGTCGTCAGCGGCTACCATGTCTCCAACTGGATGGTAGTTGGCTATGCGGTCCTCATATGCGCGGCCCTGGAGCTGTTCCACGGACCGATCATCGAGCTGTTCCTTGGGGAAAATGGAACGGCCGCCGCATTGGACACCGGGAACCGCTATCTGACCTTCATGGGCTGGTTCTTCTGCCTGATCGGCTTTAAGATGGCGGTGGACGGACTTCTGCGGGGCGCTGGGGACATGACCATGTTCACCATCGCCAATCTGGTCAACCTGGGCATCCGGGTCGTGCTGGCTATGGCCCTGGCCCCCCGGTTCGGGATCGCGGTGGTGTGGTATGCCGTACCGATCGGATGGTCCGTCAACTGGGCGATCTCCTACGCCCAGTACCGGACGGGGAAATGGCGGGTTCCTCTCTCCCAAGGTCCCTGCCATTTCCATTGTATCCACTCACTTCTTTTCTAGGACGCCATCTGACGGACAGTCATCCTTTTTCAGGTCCGGCAGCTGCCATTCCCATCTCAAGCGATCCGCTTATATGCAGATCCCGGTTGCTCAGCTTATATTCCTCGTTCAGCAGCAAGTTCCTCAAAAACACCTCCAGATACTCCGTAGTCTCGTAAATCCCTTTCTGCAGGTTAGTATAATTGGCGCGGACAAGGGCGTTCCGAAAATACCAGGCGTGTTCTGCGAAAATATGATTCGTAGCGGAAAAGCCCAGCGTCCTTAAGTATTTGATAAAGAACACCGCCGTAGTTCTTGTATTTCCCTCTCCGAAGATATGGATCTGCCACAGCCTTGACACAAACACTGCAAGATGATGGATGATCTCATCCATGGAAAGACCTCTGTAGCTGAAATTCCTTTCCTGGGAGAAATCATACTCCAAAGTAGCCCTTAACTCGGAAGCGCTTCCGTATATGACGGTTTCCCCATCCAGAACCCACTCTTTTTTCGTAATGTTGTAATCCCGTATCTTTCCGGCATGTTGGTAAATGCCCTGAAACAGTCTGCGATGGATGGCGATATACTCGTTTGGTGAAAAGGAAAAACCTGTCTCAGAAAGGATCTCCGCAATACGCACCGACACCTTATCCGCTTCCTCGGTCCGCCCGTCATCCGGCCCTTGCTCCGCCCGCGCCTCATAATAGCTGTCAATACGGCTCCGGGCCTCTTTCATCGTGATCTCGCCCTCCAGATTCCGGATAGCGGTATCGATCAAATAATCCGACGGCTGCAGTCCGTCCACATCCTGAAGTCCGATAGCCGTACTCCAGGCATAGCTTTTTCTGGCTTTGTCCGGTTCGGACTCTTTCCGATATTCCTTAAACGGGTCTTGGTTCATATATCTGCCTCATTTCTTACGCTCTGTTGTTTCGTCTTCGGGGTTCTTTTCATTATAGGGAACTTTGGAATGAAAATCAAGCAGCTTTTCCCCGACAAGACTAATACCAGCATGGGAAAAGGCAGGCCCCTTCGCTCCCAGGTTCCTGCCTTTTTCTTATCTATTCTTTGTATCAATTCTTTCCGTTTCTAATTTCCTACAGCCCTTTCTATTCCTGTCTACTCCACCGTATACCCCATCAGGGATTCATCCACCGCCTTGGCCACGGCCTTCCCCTCCGCGATGGCGCTGACCACCAGGGACTGGCCCGTGTGCATATCTCCTGCGGTAAAGATTCGGCTATTTTCCGTCTGCCAGCCGCCGGCCGCCGCCGTCACATTGCCTCTCCCATCCAGGCCCAGGCCAAAGGTCTCCGCCACATAAGTCTCGCTGCCCACAAATCCGGCGGCGATCAGCACCAGATCCGCCGGGATCCGGGCTTCCGTGCCCTCCACCGGGACCATCACCGTCCGCCCGGTCTTTTCCTCCCGCTGGGGAGTCAGAGCAGTGGTCTTGGCGGCGCAGACCGCGCCTTTCTTATCTTTCACAAACTCCGTCACCGTAGTCTGATACCGTCTGGGATCCTCTCCAAAAAGGGCGATGGCCTCCTCCTGGCCGTAGTCGGTCTTTAACACATTCGGCCACTCCGGCCACGGATTGCCTGCCGTCCGCTGCTTCGGGGCTTCCGGCATCATCTCCAGCTGGATCACCTGCTTTGCGCCCAGGCGGATGGCCGTGCCTACACAGTCATTGCCCGTATCGCCGCCGCCGATCACCAGCACCCGTTTGCCCTTGGCCAGCTCTACCGGCGCTTTCTCAAATCCGCTTTCTGCCAGCTTCCTTGTCACCTCGCTCAGGAAATCTACGGCGAACCGGATCCCGGCTGCATCCCGGCCCGGGACCTTTAGATCCCTGGGGGCTGAGGCCCCTCCGGCCAGCACCACCCGGTCATACTGCTCTAACAGCGCCTTGCCGGACACATCCCGGCCCACGTCGGTATTGCAGAGGAACCGGATCCCGGAATCCTCCATGATCCGGATCCTCCGGTCGATGACGCTCTTTTCCAGCTTCATATTGGGGATGCCGTACCGCAAAAGGCCGCCGGGGCGGTCGCTCCGCTCGTACACCGTCACGGAGTGGCCCTTCTGGTTCAAATACCAGGCTGCCGCCAGCCCGGCCGGGCCGCTACCCACTACCGCCACCGACTTCTGGGTGCGCACCTCCGGCGCCTCCGCCTTCACCAGGCCATTGGCAAAGGCATATTCGATCACTGCCCGCTCATTTTCCCGGGTAGCCACCGGCGCGTCGTGGATACTGCAGGTACAGGCCGCCTCGCACAGGGCGGGACATACCCGGGAGGTAAATTCCGGGAAGCAGTGGGTCTTGGTCAGCCGTTCGTAGGCCAGCTTCCAGTTGCCCCGGTACACCAGATCATTGATCTCCGGCACCAGATTGTGCAGCGGACACCCGGACACCCGGCCGCCGATCTTCGTGCCCGACTGGCAGAAGGGCACGCCGCAGTCCATGCAGCGGGCGCCCTGCAGCCGCTGCTGCTCCTCTGTCAGAGCCCCGTGAAATTCCCGAAAATGGGAGATCCGCTCTTTCGGCGCCTCCGCTGCTCCGGTCTGCCGTTCATATTCTAAAAAACCTGTTGGTTTTCCCATAATACTCCTCCTTGCACCTGCTGTTATTTGCTGCCCGTATTGGCATAGAACGCCTCAATCTCTGCTTCCTCCCGGCTCATGCCCTGTTCCTCGAACTTGGTCACCAGCTGGACGATCCGCTTGTAATCCCCTGGGATGATCTTCTTGAATTTTGGCAGATAATCCTCAAACTGGGCCAGGACCTGTTCCGCCTTCTTCGAGCCGGTATGGGCCAGATGGGCCTCCAGCATCCCCCGGAGCCGGTTCCGGTCGTGCTTGGATTCCACCTTCTCCATCAGCACCATTTCCTTATTCAGGTTCTTATACAGGCAGTTGGCCTCATCCAGGACATAAGCCACGCCGCCGCTCATGCCTGCGGCAAAGTTCTTTCCCGTGGGTCCCAGGATCACCGCGCAGCCGCCGGTCATGTACTCACAGCCGTGCTCTCCCACGCCTTCCACCACCGCGTTGGCACCCGAGTTGCGGACACAGAACCGCTCTCCCGCCGCCCCGGCGATATAAGCCTCCCCGGAGGTCGCCCCGTAGAGGGCCACATTTCCGATGATCACATTTTCCTCCGGCGCGTAGTTGGCCTGCACCGGCGCATATACCGACAGCTTGCCGCCGGATAAGCCCTTGCCAAAGTAATCGTTGCTGTCGCCGCACAGGGAGAGACTGAGACCTTTCGGCAGGAACGCGCCGAAGCTCTGTCCGCCGGAGCCGCTGCACTGGACGGTGATGGTATCGTCTGCCAGCCCCTCAGGGTAATTCCTGGTAATCTCCGCTCCCAGCAGGGTGCCGAAGGTCCGGTCTGTGTTGGACAGGCGGACCGTTACAGTCTGCTTTGTGCCGTCGGCGATCGCTTTTTTGATCTTCGGATCCTTTAACAGGACCGCTTCGTCTTTTGTCTCATCCAGCTTAAAATCATACACCTTAGCCGGATCAAAGACTGCCTCGTCCCGTCCGTGGGCCGGAGCGCTCCAGAGGATCCGGCTGAGATCCACCTTGGCCCCCTGGCCGGTGAGCCCCGCCTTTTTCTTCAGCAGGTCGGTCCGTCCTACCATCTCATTGACGGTGCGCACGCCTAAGCGCGCCATATATTCCCGCAGCTCTTCTGCCACGAAGAGCATGAAATTCATCACATATTCCGGTTTGCCGTCAAACCGCTTCCGCAGCTGAGGGTTCTGGGTGGCGATGCCCATGGGGCAGGTATCCAGGTTGCACACCCGCATCATGGCGCAGCCCAAGGTCACCAGGGGAGCCGTGGCAAAGCCAAACTCCTCCGCGCCTAACAGGGCCGCCACCGCCACGTCCCGGCCGGTCATCAGCTTGCCGTCTGTCTCGATCATCACCCGGTTCCGCAGCCCATTGGCCAGCAATGTCTGATGGGTCTCCGCCAGGCCCAGCTCCCAGGGCAGTCCCGCGTTGTGGATGGAGCTTACCGGAGCCGCGCCCGTACCGCCGTCGTAGCCGGAGATCAGGATGACCTGAGCCCCGGCCTTGGCCACGCCTGCAGCCACGGTGCCCACGCCCGCCTCGGAAACCAGCTTCACCGAGATCCGCGCGTGCTTATTGGCATTCTTCAGATCGTAGATCAGCTGGGACAGATCCTCAATGGAATAGATATCATGGTGCGGGGGCGGGGAGATCAGGCTGACTCCCGGCGTGGAGTGACGGGTCTTGGCGATCCAGGGATAGACCTTTTTCCCCGGCAGGTGTCCGCCCTCTCCCGGCTTAGCTCCCTGGGCCATCTTGATCTGGATCTCCTGGGCGCTTACCAGGTAGCGGCTGGTCACGCCGAAGCGCCCGCTGGCCACCTGCTTGATGGCAGAGTTCCGGTCCCGGTCCGTCCCGGCCGACAGAAGCCGCTCCAGGCTCTCGCCGCCCTCACCGCTGTTGGATTTGCCGTGGAGCCGGTTCATGGCCTCCGCCAGGGCCTCATGGGCCTCCCCGGAAATGGATCCGTAGGACATGGCCCCCGTCTTAAACCGCTTCACGATAGACTCCGCGCTCTCGACTTCCTCCAGCGGCACGCCGGTCTCCGGATAGGCAAACTCCATCAGGCTCCGCAGATATCCGGTGGATTCCTGATCGGCCAGCCTGCTGTACTCCCGGAACAGGTTATAATCCCCCTCCCGGGTGGATTTCTGCAGGAGATGGATCGTCTCGGGATCATACCGGTGCTCCTCCCCCTGGCTGCGGAGCTTATGCCGCCCCATGGCCGACAGGCTCAGATCCGTATACCGCCCCAGGGGCTCAAAGGCCTTGGAGTGCTGGGCATCGGTCTGGGCCGCGATATCAGCCAGGGTGATCCCGCCGATCCGGCTTGCCGTGCCGGTAAAGTAGGCGTCGATCACCTCCTGGGAAATGCCGATGGCCTCAAAGATCTGGCTGCCCTGGTAGGACTGGATCGTGGAAATGCCCATTTTCGACGCAATCTTTACGATCCCCTGCAGCACCGCATGATGATAATCGGTCACCGCCGCGTAATAGTCTTTATTTAACAGGCCGTCCTCGATCAGCTCCCCTATGGTAGCGTGGGCCAGATACGGGTTCACCGCGCAGGCGCCGTAGCCTAAAAGCGCCGCGAAATCGTGGACCTCTCTCGGCTCCCCGGATTCCAGGATCAGGGACATGGCCGTACATTTCTTAGTCTTGACCAGGTATTTGTGCACCGCGGACACCGCCAGCAGGGACGGGATCGCCACATGGTTCTCGTCCACGCCCCGGTCGGTGAGGATGAGGATATTGGCCCCCTTCCGGTACGCCTTATCCACCTCCACGAACAGATGGTCCAGCACCCGCTCCATGGGTGTGCTCTTGTAATAGACGATGGGCACGCTGGCCACATGGAAGCCCTCATGCTTCATGGTGCGGATCTTCAGAAGATCTAAGTCCGACAGGATCGGGTTGTCGATCTTCAGCATATGGCAGTTCTCCGGCTTCTCCTCCAGGAGGTTTCCGTTCTTGCCCGCATACACGGTGGTAGCGGTCACGATCTTCTCCCGCACCGCGTCGATCGGCGGATTGGTCACCTGGGCAAACATCTGCTTAAAATAGTAAAACAGCGGCTGATACTGCCCCGACAGGACTGCCAGCGGCGTGTCGATGCCCATGGCCCCGATGCGCTCGCTGCCGTTTAACGCCATGGCATAAAGGCTGTCCCGGTACTCCTCGTAGGTATAGCCGAAGGCCTTCTGCAGCCGCGCCCGCTCCTCCGGCGTATAGGACGGGACCTTTTCATTGGGGATCTTTAAATCCCGCAGGGCCACTAAGTTGCTGTCCAGCCATTCGCCGTAAGGCTCCTTCCCCGCGTAATACTCCTTGATCTCCTTGTCATACTTCACCACGCCCTGGACCGTATCCACCAGGAGCATTTTCCCCGGGTGCAGACGCTCTTTCTGTAAGATCCGCTCCTCCGGGATCTCCAGGACCCCCACCTCCGAGGACAGGATCAGCCGGTCATCATCGGTGATGTAATAACGGGAGGGGCGCAGACCGTTCCGGTCCAGGACCGCTCCCATCACGTCTCCGTCGGAGAACAGGATCGAGGCCGGGCCGTCCCAGGGCTCCATCATCGTAGCGTAATACTGATAGAAATCCCGCACCGGGCCGGAAATGGTATCGTTATGCAGCCACGGCTCCGGGATGGCGATCATCACCGCCAGAGGCAGATCCATCCCGCTCATGGTCAGAAATTCCAGGGTATTGTCCAGCATAGCCGAGTCGGAGCCGTCCCCATTGATGGCCGGCAGCACCCGGGTAAAATCATCCTCAGAAATGGCCGCCGTGTGCATGGTCTCCTCCCGGGCCGACATCTTATCCACGTTGCCCCGGATGGTGTTGATCTC